>JAVHRN010000126.1:0-88495 GCA_036171695.1 Gallionella sp. | reverse complement strand
ACAGCGATGCGCCCGAAAAATAAATTTGAGAACCTCTTGAGCATCATTCGCCTAGTAAGTGGTAGTCAATGATGTCGCACAAACCATGCAGGCAAACCAGATGCGTTTCTTGGATGCGCGCGGTGCTTTTTGCTGGGACGCAAATCAGGATGTCGTTGGGGCGCATCGCCTGCGCCATTGCCCCGCCATCGCGCCCCGTCAACACCACCACGCGCATATTGCGTTCGTGCGCCGCCTCGATTGCAGCCACCACGCTAGGCGAATTGCCGCTAGTAGAAATCGCTAACAAGGTGTCACTCGGCAAGCCCAACGCGCGCACTTGCTTGGAGAAAATTTGCTGATAGTCGTAATCGTTGGCGATGGATGTGAGTACCGAGCTGTCGGTAGTGAGCGCGATACACGCCAAACCGGGACGTTCTTTTTCAAAGCGATTGATCAGCTCCGCAGCAAAGTGTTGTGCATCGGCTGCCGAGCCGCCGTTGCCACACACCAAAATTTTGCCGTCGTTGGCGACGCAATCAAAAAATAATTGTGCCGCATCAGCAATCGGCTCGGCCAATTCGTGCATCACTTTGAGCTTGAGTTCGGCACTGTCTTGGAAGTGCTGAACGATTCTTGCCTCGATATCAATCATGCTTGCTGCTCCTTACATTACGGCTAAAAATTGGGCGCGGATATTAACCGAATCACGCGCTAAACGCATTCTTCAACCATTGTAACCCGCGTCCTTGTGCGTCTTGCATGAGTAGCGCGTCAAAGCGACACGGCGGCAGGCGCGGCAAGCTGGCTAAATAATGTTGTGCGGCGAGGATTAAGCGGCGTTGTTTTTGCGCATCAATACTGCTTGCCGCGCCACCAAAATTTGCATTACCGCGCATTCGCACTTCGACAAAAACCAAGCACTCGCGGTCTTGCATAATCAAATCAATTTCACCCGCGCGAGTGCGATAGTTTTGCGTAAGCAGCGTTAAGCCCTGTTGCTGCAAATAGCGCGCCGCAAATTGTTCCGCCAGCGCGCCTTGATTACTCATGGCTTAGGTTTGAATTGGTCAGGGAACATTTGTGTATCAGGCTTTGCGGCCGCTTCGGTCGAGAGTGCGCGCCCTTGTTTGAAAACGCCTGGCACGGCACTGCGCAGAAAATGATGTTGCTGCAAACGGATGATGCCACTCACGCCATTGAGTGGCATGTTGGCGGCTTCATTGTGACCTAGCATCAGGCGTATCAGTTGATATGCGTCGATGCCTAGCGCGTACAGGCGTTCTTCGTCGATCGAAAGTGGTGTGCTGCTGTGCGGATAGCCTATGACCGACACATGGTCGGGCTGCAACAGCCAAGGCATATCGACAAAACGCACGCCGTTCAAATCGTAATTTGCCAGTGTGGCTTCGTTGCCAATAAAAATTTGCGAGGTGGCATAAATCGGCAACCCCGCAGGTAAAAATGGGCGCATGTGGCGCGCGCTGTCGGCATCGGTGGCGAGAAAAATTAAGGTGTCAGGCGTGTTGCTCAAGCCTTTCAATATGCTGGTGTCGCCTTTGAAATCAATCTCGCTGACGATGCTGCGCCCATTGCGACTCCATTCTTCTTCAAATGCTAACTGCATTCGTTGTGCTAGCGGGGTGTGTCCCGTAATCACAATCACCTTATGCAAATCGCGCTGTATCGCCAGTTGCGCCACGCTGCGCGCCTCGTCATCCAAGCTCATGCCAAAGAAAAATAATGCCTCACTTGGCGTAGCCTCAACATTATTTAAGGCTAGCGTCGGCACAGGAATTTGTGTCATTGCCGCCAGCGTGGACACGCCTTTGCGTGTCAGCGGCCCAACCACCGCCTGCGCGCCATTCAGTACCGCTTGGCGATACAGCTCGGCAACATTGTGGCTTTCATCAACGCTGTACACCTGTATCGGTAACGCGCGGCTATATAAACCTGCCGCCGCCAGAAAGCCTTGCTGCACGGCTGTTGCTGCCGCGCCGAAATTTTTATCACCCAACGGCAGTAACAAAGCCAGATGCGCTCGCGCATTGGCATTCATTACGAGCGCAGGTTGTTCAATAATTGGCGCGACCGTCACGGGCGGCAGCAAGGGCACGTCCAGCGGCGTAATAACAGGCTCTTCAATCACCACAGCAGGTACTGGAATCGCCACTGGCATAGGCTTTTTCACGGGAGTCGGCGTACTACAAGCGTATAGTGCGCACGAAATTAAAACCCAGAGGACGCGACGTTGCATACCGATCACCCACAAAAATTAGAGGCGGCATTATATGTAGTTGCCACGCCGATAGGAAACTTGCGTGACATCACGCTGCGCGCTTTAGAAGTGCTCGCTCATGCCGACATTGTCGCCGCCGAAGACACTCGCAACACCGCGCATTTATTAAGCCACCACGCCATACGCGCTAAGCAACTGATTGCCGTGCATCAACACAATGAACGCGGCGCGGCAGACAAAATCATCGCGCAATTACAAGCGGGCTTAAGCGTCGCATTTGTTAGCGATGCGGGCACGCCAGCGGTCAGCGACCCTGGCGCATTGCTAGTGCAAGCCGTGCTGGCAGCGGGTTTGCGCGTCATTCCGATTCCTGGTGCTTCTGCCGTGGTTACGGCGTTATCGGCGGCGGGATTGGACGACGCACACTTTTTGTTTTATGGATTTTTGCCGAACAAATCGGCGGCACGACGCAGCGTGTTGCAAAGCCTGCAAGAACATCCCTACACCTTGGTTTTTTACGAAGCCCCGCATCGCATCGTCGAGAGTGTGGCCGACTTATGTGCAGTGTTCGGTGGCGAGCGGCAAATCGTATTGGCGCGTGAAGTCACCAAGCTGTTCGAGACCATCCACTCCTGCAAATTAAGCGCAGCCGAAGCGTGGCTAATGTCCGACAGCAACCAACAACGCGGCGAATTCGTGGTGCTGATTTCGGGCGCGCTCGCGCAAACGGGATTGGCATTGGAAACACAACGCATCTTGAAATTATTACTCGCCGAATTACCGCTCAAACAAGCCGTACAACTTACCACCCAAATCACTGGCGCAAGCCGCAACGAAATTTATCCGTTGGCGTTGCAATTAAAACAAGACACGCAAGCGTAAGCCGCTCTTTGCTAAACCCGCGTAAGCGGCAACTTAATTCGTGCCCCCTTGTGGGGCGCGAATTAAGTTGTAGCTCCCTCTCTCACCCCGGATGAACTACACCGCGTAAATCAGAAGTATTAAACCGAGCACGTTGTAGCTCCCTCTCTCACCCCGGATGAACTACACTGCTACCGAAACCGCCCTCTTAAACCCTCACGTTGTAGCTCCCTCTCACCCCCCGGATGAACTACACTGCGCCCCAGCTAGAAATGACAGAATCACGAGTTGTAGCTCCCTCTCTCACCCCGGATGAACTACACTATCTTGCGAGCGTTCATTAGGCTCTATTCTGTTGTAGCTCCCTCTCTCACCCCGGATGAACTACACTAGCCCCTCCAGATGTCCTCATTGATTCGCGGTTGTAGCTCCCTCTCTCACCCCGGATGAACTACACTAGTTGATAAATCCAAGCGTCAATCATTGCGGTTGTAGCTCCCTCTCTCACCCCGGATGAACTACACTTCTCAAGATTCTCTTAATGTCGCGCGTCATGTTGTAGCTCCCTCTCTCACCCCGGATGAACTACACTTAGTGTTGAATTACACCTAGAATTGGACGGGTTGTAGCTCCCTCTCTCACCCCGGATGAACTACACTCCTGAATATGGTTATGCACTCGTGTTGCAAGTTGTAGCTCCCTCTCTCACCCCGGATGAACTACACTCAGATTGATGGCGTTAATAGACCGAGAAGAGTTGTAGCTCCCTCTCTCACCCCGGATGAACTACACTTGGTGCGGCTAAGCGGGGGACGACGGCTGGGTTGTAGCTCCCTCTCTCACCCCGGATGAACTACACTACCATTGCGGCGGAAGACACGCTGTTGACGGTTGTAGCTCCCTCTCTCACCCCGGATGAACTACACTTTTACCGCGTCAACCGTCACGCCTTTTTCTGTTGTAGCTCCCTCTCTCACCCCGGATGAACTACACTAGACCACAGTAAAACGCCCGCCCAGCTTAGCTTGGCGGGTGTTTTGCTGTGAAAAATTTGACTTCAAAACAGCAGCATTTGATTCACTTTGAGGGCTTTTTCTTGAAAAAGTGGCAGCCCAACTAACAGTTTCATGCTGGCATATTGCTTTTCGGTGACGCTTAAACAGCGTACCGAGCCGTCGGGCGGCAAATTATTCACCAAGCGTTTCATGTGTTTGTCTAAGGCATCGTTGCCGTTGACGATGCGTCCGTAGATGGAAAACTGAATCATGTCGTAGCCGTCATTCAATAAAAAGCGGCGAAACAAAGTGTAGGCGCGGCGGTCAGCTTTGCTCACTACAGGTAAATCGAAGAACACTAACAGGCGCATAAATCGTTGTGTCTCCTGGCTCATATCAGCACTCTAAGCGGTGCTGCTCCAGCTTAATCAGCGTGGGCAATTCCAATAACGCATCGCTGCCGCCGTTATAAATCCGCGCCAAACTCTCAATGCTGTGCTCGATGGCGGACAGCACTGACATTTTGCCGCGCGGCATCAACACGTCGACATTTAGCAAACCGACCAATGCGACTTTGTCTGTTGGGCGTAGTTCGCCGTCTTGCGCATAGGCATATTGCGCGACGAATAAATCCACTACAGGACGAAACGGCTCGATAAGGTCGTCGGCTAAGTTGAACGCGTTTTGTTCACTGGCGTGAAAAATTCCCAAGGCAGGCAGCAGTCCGTGCGCTACCAGCCCGCGTGCAATCGTGCCGCGCAACACTGCATAGCCGTAATCGAGCGCGGCATTGGCAAAGCGCGGCTGGTCGCGATAAAAGCCTTTGCCAAATAGTTGCGGAAAATAATAGGCGGCGGCTAGGGCTTCCAAATTGCCAGGGTCGCCAGAACGTACGCGGCGTATGTAGGCATCCATCCGCTCCTCGCCTTCGCGTCCCAATAGTTGCAAGCATAACGATTGGTTAGTGATTTTTTGCCGCACGATGGCAGCCCACGTTTGCTTGGCAACGGGGCGCGGCAAATCCAGTTGCAAACGCATCCACTTGGTGGCGCGCGAGTGCGACAGGAAAGGCAGGAACACGCCGCTGGGGTGGTGCGTGTCGCCCGTGGCAAACAGGCTGATACCATATTCGCCGCAAGCCGAAAGCACGGGGTGGGTGAGGGTGATCTCGCGGTGATTGAGTACGATCACCGCGATGTCCTCGAATGGTACGAAGGCCGTCTGCTCCTGCTCGATGGCAAGGCGAAATTGCTCGCGCCGTAGCTTGGCAGGGCGTGAGATAACGACGCTACGCCAAGTCACGACGTTTCTCCGGCGGGGCGGGGTAGATGTGGCCAAGTACATCTACGTTGAATCTTTTGAAATCTTGAAGTGTGGCTGTCCCTTTTCGAATTTCTCCATCACTACCCAAGTTGGTGTTCCGATCATGTGAGACCAATTTAACGCGACCGTCTGAAGAGTCGCATCCTCTGTAATATCCGAGCAATGGTGGCTCGCCATTGGGTTGAATCATCACAAGGTCATTAGGATAAAGCGAGAAGCAGAAGTCAAAACTATCATCTACCAAAGGCCATAAATCTTCGCTCTTGTCTTTCACAATCGCTTTATTTGGTAAGCCTATTACACTATGGTGAACATACACAGGGACTAGGTGAAATCTGTTTTTTTTGTTGAACACATCCACCCGCACCATGCGGTCGTTCTTGGAGATGCCGCCGCGAATTGGGATGCCCGAGAGTTTGTCAATGACCTTTGTTACCCCTCGCACAATCGGCCCCGTCGGATTGCCTGCGTTGTCTGGCTTGCGTAGCGGGTTGCTGGCGGGGAATGCCTTATCGCCTTTGCCGCCGTGTTGTTCCAAACAGGTGCGGATGGCGGCGTAGAGCTTTTCGTTGCGGTGTGGGTCAATTAGCTTGTCCATATCTTTCAAGGTCAAACTGGTGAGTGCTACTTTTTGTGTCACACCACCTTGCGCCTTGAGTCGTTCCGGTTGCGCGTAGATGGTGTCTTTATGTGCCGCACCACTGTTGCGGCGTTGTGGTGCGCGCGAAACAAAAAGCGGGCGAGTGGCTTGCAGCGCAGCTTCGGAATACGTGCCGAGCTTTTCCATCTCCGTGCGCAACAAATTCACATCGTCAACCTTCAAACGCAACATCACTTCATCGCGAAAATGTTGCCAAGGATCGGGGAAGTGTTCGTGTAGTTGTTGGAACATCGCGGGGTTGACAATCTCGCCTGTGTCGATATCGACAAAGCCCTCGCGCACTTGTTGCAACTCTTTGCGGCGCGAGTAATCAGACAAGCGTTTAACCATGCTGTGGCTGCACGCGGCGACCACGGCGGCATCCAGTGCATGGTGGCGGTCGGAATCGCCGCGCACTTTGACCAAGCCCCAGCGGGCGCGTAGGAACGAGGTCATCTGTCCGCTTAACACCACGCAACGTTTTGCTTCGCTATCTTCGTGCAGTTGCAGGTATTGCTCGACGTAGTTCTTGAAAAACTTGCAGATGTAGCGCGTGTCGTTGAGGTTGCGTTCGCGGAATTCTTTTGATTCCTTTTCGCCGAAGTCTTTGCGCAATAAACGACTGCGCTTGGCGAGGCGGTAGGCTTTGTTGCCTTCAACAAAGGCGACAAATTGCCGCCAGCGTTCACTGTCACTTTTGCCATTCAAATACTCGTAAGGAGTCAGGTTGCCTTTGTTGCGATTCTCTTTCGCCAACACCAGCACCCGATTATTTTTGCTGTCGTCGAAGCTGCGCGAGTAGGGCAGGGCGTGGTCGATTTCCACATAGCCCAGCTCAAACAAACGGTTGATGTCCATCGCCTCGACGGAGTAAGCGCACTTGCCTTGTTGCTCGCGGTAGAGCTGATATTTCTCAAACTCTTTACCTTTTACCGCGCCGACAATATTGAAGTCGCTGGCGAAGTCAGTTTTGGCTTTCTCATTGCGGTCGCGATAACCTTCTTGTTCCTTTTTAATTTCAAGCCGCTCTTTCAATGGACGCGATAAATCTCTCGCCATCTCGATATGCACTTCATGCGGTGAGCCGTATTCTTTGATGAGCGCGTTGACCACTTTGCGCGCCTGATTGAGTGCGCGCAGCACCACAGGATTGCGCGGGATGTCCATGTCATCGTTGAACACCATGCGCCCGTCTTTGTCACGCCCTGAGTAAAACGGCGGCAGGTATTTGAGTTCGCCCGCGCCCACTTTGTGCAATTGGCTGTGATGACCATATTCGGGGATATTGGCAACCGCTTCGTCGTAACGCTGACCCAGCTCCATCAATGGCACGATTTGGCGCAGTGCTTTGAGCGAGAGATTACTGAACTTATCGAAGCTCACATAGCTCAGTGCCTGCACCAGCTTGTCTTTGTTCGGCAGTGGCAGTGCGTGTAATTTTGCTTCGATCTCGGCATCTTCTTTATAAACGCTCAACACCCAAGCAATGTCGTCTAGCAGTTTAGGATTGCCTTCTAGTGCCTCCGTGGAAATTTTTTGCCATTCGCTTTCCAGCCCCGCGTCTTTCAAAGTTTTATGCAGGGTCTGCCAGGCAGGCAGTTTGCATAGTGTTGCGGTTTCTGGGTCTTTAACTTTTTCGTCAACGGTTTGCTTGTTCGAGTAAACCAACCCTGTAAATTTGAAGCGATCTTTATCCAAAAGATTCGCCTTGATTAAAGCACTCCCCAACTGTTTGTAGCTCAAGTCACCTGCTTGGCTATAAGGGAGTGGCAAAGCGATGCGTCGTTCCGCATCATTCAACGGGCGAGTCGTCCCCGCCACCATGATGCGCAAATTATTTAACCGCGTTAGCCAGACATGCCGTTCAGCGGTGAAACTGGCTTTAGGGGCGCGATATTCGCTTTTCTCGAAGGTGCATTTGCCGAGCATTTGCAATAGTGCTTCCCCTGACAAGGCCGGATTTTGTTGCCAGAACAAACCGCTCTTTTTGTCACCGTTGCCCAGTATTTTTTCTTGGAATTCTGCGCTGGTATGGGGGTTGCCCAACTCACGTTGGCGTTGGAACAGCAGCGCGAACTCTTCACTGAGTAACACGCGCGAAAGGGCTTTGCTGTAGTCGCCTTGTTTGTTGCGTTGCGCATCGGGAAACTCCGTCAGCACCATTTCGGCAGCGGTGCGATAGTTCTTCTCGCTCATCAGTCTTTTCGTGCCAGCCAGCCCTTGCTTGACCTTGCCGCCTTCGCTCTTGCTATCGCCTTCCGCTGCTTTTTCTTCAGCGCGACTAATCCAGTGGAAGCCGCGATGTTTGCATAAGTGTTGAATGACGCGCGCCCATTCTTCGGCAGTGAGTTTTCGATCCAGTGCTTCAACGCGCAGTTGCCAAAGCGATTGAGTAAAGGGACTACGCAGTGCCAAAGGGTGAGCAACCAGCCCCTCGCGTTTGAACAATCGGTTGAGTTTTTTCAGCCGCCACGCCCTGCGGCGCAAACGGCGGCGTAGCCGTCGGGCGGAGCGGCGGACAAGATTGAGAGAGTCGCCTTCTTTCGCAGTCTCGGCTTTGTCGAAACAGCGCACGCCCAAATCCACAATGCGGTTTTCGCCCAATACCGCCCAACCCACCGAGGCAATGCCGATGTCTAGTCCAAAAGTCAGTGCGCCCAAATTTTTATGCTTGCTCGTCATACTGTTCTCCCTGATAATCCACCCCGTTGTAGTAGTTCATCCGGGGTGAGAGCCGTTGCTACAATAAAGATAAAGCCGAAAGGCTGAATCTGTATCCAAAGCCCGATAGCGTAAGCTGTCGGGCTTTTATTTTTTTTGCCGCCAAAGTCGCGCAGTATGCCCTCACGCTTGCAAACCCCTCGCCCACATTGAGTGATGGACAGAGACTGCAAAATTTGCAGCGCGTCTGCGCATGAATACTGACTCACACATTATTGAGATTTAACAGCTACGCATGATGGCTAAGCGTTTAGGGAAAAGGTTTTACCAACGCAACACGCGCTTGCCTAACCACCAACCCACGCTAGCGAAAATTAGCATTGGTAAGTAATGCCAATAAATAACATGGCTGATGGAGTTGTTCAGTTCATGTAAACGTAGCCACAACGCGCTGACGCTAAAGGCGAACAACACCGCCACACTACCCGCCATGCCACGTTGTATCGCGGCGAAACGACGCATCGCCCACAGAGTAGATACCGCAGGAAGCATCGCCATCAGCATAATTGTGATGGTGCATTGCCAGCTATGTAGCGGCTGCGGTGCGGGCGGCATATCGGCGCGTAAAGCAAACAGCAAGAACAGCATGAATACGATAAATAACAGTAACGGTAAGCGCGCCAGCCAGCGTTTTTGATAAACGTCGGGGAACGCCAAATAGCTCGCGCCTACACTGCTCGCCACGATCAAAGCCAACAAGAACATGGTTTCCGTTAGGAACTCGCCATGCCGAAATTGCGCTGCCAAATCAGGACGCGTGCCGCTCACTAACAGCGCAATTAAAAAATACGCAGCGGCGTAAGCCAACCATTTAAGGCTGATTAAAAATGGCGGCGCGGCGCGGCGCGGCATGTTGTGTTGGGCTAATTGCGCGATTAAGTCATCTATTTTGTTCATGGCATGAGCCTTATTTTCAAAACTTTGTAAGCACGATGCGCGGCGACTTTGACCGCCGATTCGTTCATCCCGATTAAGCTCGCCACTTCTTTGGCGGTATGACCTTGCTCGTGCATCAGTTGCAAAATCGTCGCTTGTTTGGCGGGGAGTTTTTCCACCTCGGCACGGATAGATTCGTAGCTAAACGCGGTTTCGGTTACATCGTTAGGCAATAAATTTTCCCAATCGGCAATATCGCTGGCGTGTTTCAAATCATCTGCATAATGCTCACGCAAATAATCACTCAAGCGAAACCGCGCAATTGCATACAGCCAAGGTAGATAAGGTCGCCCGCCGTCGTAGGTGTGGCGGGCTTTATGCACCGACAGCAAAATTTCCTGCAACACGTCATCCACATCATTGGCAAACAACAAGCGTTTTGCCAAATAAGGACGTAGCAATTGCGCAGTTTTTTGCAGCAGCTCGCTGTACGCACGGTTATCCTCGTTCAGCGCGCGCTGCATTAAATCGGAATAAGAATCGGAATAATCAGGCATGTAACTTTTTGTGGAAAGAACTACGAATAGAGCGGCAAGGGCAACAATCATAAACGGCTTTATAAATCGGGAGAACAAAAATGCGGCGCAGGAATTTTTTATTGGCACTATCGGGGGTGGCGTTTTTAGGTGCGACACGAACCTGGGCAGCCGTGCAAAGCGTCAGCGTGATGCAATTTTCTGCCAGCGGCAAAGCCTTGGGGCGCATGACCTTAGCTAAGGTGAGCCAACTTGCCGAATGGAAAAAATCACTCTCGCCATTAGCTTTTCATGTAACGCGCGAACAAGGCACTGAGCGCGCTTTTTCACAAGCGGGTTACGACCGTCATGAGGCAGGTATTTATCGCTGCGTCTGTTGCGACAACGCGTTATTCGATGCGCAGACTAAATTTGATTCGGGCACGGGGTGGCCGAGTTTTTGGCAGCCCATCGCCGCCGAAAATGTGCGCAACATTGAAGACCGTATGTTTGGTATGAAACGCGTCGAGGTGCAATGCGCTTTGTGCGACGCGCATTTGGGTCATGTGTTTGAGGATGGTCCAAAACCTACGGGGCTGCGCTATTGCATGAATACCGTCGCCATGCGCTTTGTCGCGTATCGTAAGGAGTAAGGCGATGTTGATTTTTATTTTGGCGTATCTCGGTGGTCTGCTGACCATTTTTAGTCCTTGCGTGTTGCCCGTTTTGCCATTTATTTTTGCGCGTGCGGGACAGTCGTTCCGTAGCAATGGTTTGCCGATTTTAATCGGCATGGCGGCGACTTTTACCGTATTGGCGAGTCTCGCCGCAGTGGGCGGTGCGTGGTTGGTGGCACTCAATCAATATGGCCGCTATGCCGCGCTGGGCTTGCTGTTGGTGTTGGGCATGGCGTTAATTTTCCCTGCACTATCAGAACGCTTGATGCGTCCCTTGGTGGCGTTCGGCAGTCGTTTGCAAGCGCGCGCTGATGCGCAATCAAACTCGCCTCAATCTAGTATGAAAAGCTCGCTGCTGTTAGGCGTGGCGGTGGGCTTTTTATGGGCTCCGTGCGCTGGGCCTATCTTGGGCTTGGTGTTGGCGGGTGCGGCGTTGCAAGGCGCAAATCTGTATAGCGCGTTGTTGCTCTTAGTGTTCGCGGCGGGCGCGGCGACTTCGCTAGGCTTGGCGTTGCTGGCGGGCGGTCGCATGTTCGCGCTGATGAAGCGCGGGCTGGGCGCGGAAGAATGGCTGCGGCGCGGACTGGGTGCGCTCGTGGTGCTCGGCGTGATTGTCATCGCATTAGGTTGGGACACAAAATTCCTCGCGCAATTTTCGTTTCTTAACACTGCAAAAACCGAGCAACAACTGATAGGCCAACTTGCCCAAACGTCTGCTAAAAATGCGCAACGAAATGCGCAACGAAATGCGCCGTCGTTAGCGGGTGCAACGCAATGGTTAAACTCGCCAGCCCTTAATTTATCGGACTTGCGCGGCAAAGTCGTGCTGGTAGATTTTTGGACTTACTCTTGCATCAACTGCCTACGTACCTTGCCCTATCTCAAAGCATGGGATGCAAAATATCGTGCGCAAGGCTTGGTGATTATTGGTGTACACGCCCCCGAATTCGCTTTTGAAAAAGATGCCCAGAATGTTGCGCAAGCGGTGCGTGATTTGGGGATTCAATATCCCGTCGCACTGGATAACGACTTCAAAATTTGGAATGCGTATCACAACGAATACTGGCCTGCGCATTATTTAATCGACGCACAGGGCGTGATACGTCAGCAACATTTTGGCGAAGGCGCGTATGCGGAAACCGAGCAAAGCATCCAAACATTGCTCGCTGAAATTCATCCTGAATTGGCCGCTCAAACTATTGCGCCAGTTGCGCTTGAGGGTGTTGCACTGGCCGCGCAAACCGATCGCGCGTTGCGCTCGCCCGAAACATATTTGGGTGCGGCCAAGCAAAAAAACTTTGCCTCGCCCCAAACCGTTTTGCATGCAGCAACGCAGCATTTTTCGCTGCCTAAAAATCTAGCAAGGCATCAATGGGCGTTGCAGGGTGATTGGCGCAGCGACGCGGAATCTGCCGTGCTGCAACAATCAGGCGGCGCATTGGCAATTAAGTTTTACGGGCGCGATGTGAATCTGGTGATGGGTAGTGAAACTGGCACAGCATTGCGTTACCGCATCACGCTAGACGGCAAAGCCCCTCATGCTGCGCACGGTTTAGATACGGATGCGCAAGGTGTGGGCGTGATGAAGGAGCAACGTCTGTATCAACTGCTGCGCTTGCCTGTTGCGGGTGAACATGAATTGCGCATTGAGTTTTTAGAGCGTGGCGCGGCAGTGTTTGCCTTTACATTTGGTTAATCGGAGAACGACTATGAAAAAATCAGTCCTAAATTTAAGCGTGTTAGTTACTTTAAGTATTACCCCTTTAGCCCATGCTGCGCCGCAAACAGCGGTGTTTGCAGGCGGCTGTTTCTGGGGCGTGGATGCAGTGTTCAAACACGTCAAAGGCGTAACCGAAGTCGTGTCAGGTTACGCAGGGGGTCAAGCGGCAAGCGCGCGTTATGACTTGGTGAGCAACGGTGATACGGGACACGCGGAAGCCGTCAAAATTAGCTTTGATGATGCCAAAGTGTCTTACGCGCAGTTGCTACAAGTGTTTTTTAGCGTGGCACACAACCCCACCGAATTAAATCGCCAAGGTAACGATGTCGGCACGCAATATCGTTCGGCGATTTTTTACACCAGTGCAACACAACAACAGCAAGCGAAAAACAGCATTGATAGTTTAGGCAAAGCAAAAGTTTTTAGCGCACCGATCGTCACGCAAGTCTCGCCGCTACAAGCGTTTTATCCCGCCGAGGAGTATCACCAAAACTATCTCGCGCTGCATTTAAGCCAGCCTTATATCGTTTATCACGACCTGCCTAAACTCAGCGCGCTACAAAAAACTTTCCCGCAACTTTATAAATAAGGGAGTTTTGGTGCAGAGGATGCCAACTTGGCAGGGGTGTGCATCATTTTTGTTCACGCCCCAGCCACCACAGCCATGCGAACCCCAGCATCCCCGCCAGCAAGGAAGCGGCGAGCACCCCTGTTTTAGCCATCAGCAGCGAAGTTTCTTGCGCGGCAAAGGCAAGCTCGGCGATGAAGATAGACATGGTGAAGCCAATGCCACCCAGCACTGAGACGGCAGCGATCTGGCTGAAGCGTGTGCCACTGGGTAGCTGACCCACGCCCAGCTTGAGTGCGATCCAGCAGGCGCCGGTGATGCCGATGAACTTGCCCAGCAGCAAACCCAGCATCACGCCTAGGAATATGGGATGACCTAGCGTCGTATCAAGCGTGCCCAGTTGCAGCGGGATACCGGCATTGAACAAAGCGAAGATCGGAATCACGATGAAGGCGACCGGTAAGTGCCAGCTTTGCTCCAATCTTTGCAGCGGAGTTTGCACTGCGCTGACGTTTTTTTCCAGCGATTGCACCACGCTATACAAGGCTTCGTTGGTCATGATGTTGCTGTCAGGCTGGTTGCTGGCATCGAAGCGACGCGTCAATTCCTTGAGCCGTTGACTAAACCGCGCGGGGTCATATTTGGGACGGGCGGGGATAGCGAAAGCGCAGATCACACCCGCCAGCGTTGAATGCACACCCGATTGCAACAGCGCATACCACAGCAGCACGGCAAGGCAGAAATACGGCAACACCTTGCGCACCCCAGCGAAGTTCAGCCCCACCAACGCCAACACCAGCAAGGCAGCAATAGCCAGCCAGCCCAGCGATAATTGCTGCGTGTAGAACACGGCGATCACCAGTACCGCACCGAGGTCGTCGGCAATCGCCAGTGCTACGAGGAACGTGATCAAGGCTTTGGGTACGCGGCTCGCCAGCAACACCAGTGCACCGACGGCAAAGGCAATATCCGTCGCCATCGGTATACCCCAACCGAGCCGCGCATTGCCATCGGGATTCAGCAGTAGATAGATCAGCGCAGGCATCGCCATGCCACCGATGGCAGCGATGATGGGCAAAGCCGCTTGGCGTAGGTCGGCCAGCTCGCCAACCAGCATCTCCCGTTTTAACTCCATGCCCACCACAAAGAAGAACAGTGCCATCAGACCGTCGTTCACCCAGTGGTGCAGACTCATGCTCAACGACCAACTGCCGATGCCCACCGCAACGGGGATGTGCAACAGATGATGGTAGGCATCCGCCATGAAACTGTTGGCCAGTATCAGCGCGAGGATGGCCGTACCCATCAACAACATGCCGCTGGTGGTCTCGCGGTGGATGAACTGCTCGAACGGCGTGAGGATGCGCGTGAACGCCTTTTCCCACGGGGCATAGATCACGCCTTGCTGGGGGGCTGGCTCGGTGTGTGGAGGTTTTTGCATGGTTGGATTTCGATTAGCGAATTAGTCCGTATAATCGAGCCATAATTCAATCAAGTCCAGCTATTCCGATGTAACTTCCCAGCTTTCTTGCCCGCAGCATCTAGGGCGCACAACCTGATTTTTACCTCTGTGTTTTTGTCCGAGCGCGGACAAGGCATTATTTTTGGAGTAACACGTATGAACATCAAGAGTTTCCCTGAAGCAAAGACCAATCTCCTTTCTGGTCTCACCGTGGCTCTCGCGCTCGTGCCCGAGGCCATCGCCTTTGCCCTCGTGGCGCAGGTGCATCCGCTGGTCGGTCTGTATGCCGCCTTCATGGTCAGCCTGATCACCTCACTGATCGGCGGTCGTCCCGGCATGATTTCGGGGGCGACCGGCGCGCTGGCGGTGGTGATGGTGGCGCTGGTGGTCACGCACGGCGTGGAATACCTGTTCGCCACCGTGGTGCTGATGGGTGTGCTGCAAATTCTGTTCGGGCTGGCAAAGCTGGGCAAGTTCATCCGTATGGTGCCGCATCCTGTGATGCTGGGCTTCGTCAACGGGCTCGCCATCGTCATCTTTCTGGCGCAGATGAACCACTTCAAAACGGCTGACGGATCGTGGATGACGGGCGCGCCGCTCTACACCATGCTCGGCTTGATCGCGCTGACCATGTCCATCATCTACCTGCTGCCTAAGCTCACCACCGTCATCCCATCCACCTTGGCCGCCATCGTTGCCACTTCGGTACTGGTTATTTTCGCCGGCATTGACACCAAAACCGTGGGCGACATGGCTTCCATCGCGGGTGGTCTGCCGACCTTCCATTTGCCCGCCGTGCCGCTGAATTGGGAAACGCTGCAAATCATCTTTCCCTACAGCGCGATCCTCGCCGCCATCGGCCTGATCGAATCGCTGCTGACATTGAACCTGATTGACACCATGACCGACACGCGCGGCAAGCCCAACCGCGCCAGCATCGGACAGGGCGTGGCTAACGTGGTCACCGGTTTCTTCGGCGGCATGGGCGGCTGCGCGATGATCGGTCAGAGCATGATCAACGTCACCAACGGCGCGGTAAAGAATTTGTCCGGCATCGCCGCCGCGCTGTTCCTGCTCAGCTTCATTTTGTTCGCGTCGAGCTGGATCGAGATGATCCCGCTGGCCGCCTTGATTGGCCTGATGTTCGTAGTGTCGGAAAAGACCTTTGAGTGGGGCAGTTTCAACCTGTTCGGCAAAGTTCCCAAGACCGACATCGTGGTCGGCCTCACCGTCGCCCTGGTCACCGTGCTGACCGACCTGGCTATCGCGGTCATCGTCGGCGTGATTATTTCCGCGCTGGCGTTTGCCTGGGAACACGCCAAGAGCATGGAGGTGCGCGTCACCACCGAAGAGCACGGCTGGAAGGTGTACGACCTGCACGGCTCGCTGTTCTTTGCCTCGGCACTGCATTTCCCCAACCTGTTCACGCCGCAGAGCGACCCCGCCGAAGTGGTGATTGACTTCAAGAACGCGCGCGTCAAGGATCATTCAGGGCTGGAAGCCATTGACCCGCTTGCCGAGCGTTACACCCAGCTCGGCAAAAAACTACACCTGCGCCACCTCAGCCCGGACTGTTTGGAACTGCTCGGCAAAGCAAAAGGCATGGTCGAGGCGAACGTGCTGGAAGACCCGCACTACCATCCAGCGGACAACCGCTTGGGCTGATTCAAATGCGTTCTGTTATTTTTATTTTTTCTTTTGTAACCTTTTTTTAATTCTCCGCGAATCCATCTTTGCAAGGGCGATTTGCGTCCGAGCAATCAATCATTTAAGGAGAATCACCATGAAGAATCAACAAGTGTTGTCATTGGCAATTGGTAGTCTGTTGGCACTGGGTTTAGTCGGTAATGCAGCAGCGGCCGATAAAAATATGGAGAAGTGCTACGGCGTAGCGAAGGCAGGCGCGAATGATTGCGGTAGCAAAAAAGCAGGCCATTCGTGTGCTGGTCAAGCCACTAAAAACAGTGATGCAAATGACTTTGTTGCTTTGCCTAAAGGCACTTGTGACAAATTGGCAGGCGGCAGCACCGCTGAAGCTGGCGATGCAATGAAGAAAGCAATGTAATGAATTCGCCCGCGCACTTGCCGTGTATTGCTGGGGTAGGTCTGCGGGCGGCGCATTACCAACAAGTCTTGGATAGCTGGCCTGATTTAGGCTGGATTGAAGTCCATAGCGAGAATTTTTTTGGGGGTGGCGCGCCGCTGCATACTTTGCTGGCAGCACGCGCGCACTACCCAATTAGTTTGCATGGTGTCGGCATGGGCTTGGCCTCGCCCGACCCACTTAATTTGGCGCATCTCAAGCAATTGCGCGAGCTATGTGAGCGCGTGCAACCCGCGCGAGTGTCGGAACATTTATCTTGGAACACCGTGCACGGTCAGGTCATCAATGATCTACTGCCATTCCCATATACGCAGCAAGCCTTGGCGCATGTCGCCGCACGCATTGATGCGGTGCAAAGCACGCTGGGACGGCAGCTCTTAATTGAGAATTTGTCCAGCTATGTGAGTTTCACGCAAAGTGAAATGAGCGAGGGCGAATTTTTAGCGGAGTTGGTGCAAAAAACCGGCTGCGGCATTTTGTTCGATGTCGAAAATTTGTATGTGAATATGCAAAATTTAGGCGTGGATGGTGAAGCATTTATCCGCAGTTTGCCTACCGCTGCGGTGCAAGAATTTCACCTCGCAGGGTTTAGCCATCACGATGGTTGTCTGGTTGATACACACGACCACGCTGTCGCCGATGCGGTGTGGGATTTGTATCAAACCGTGTTGCAGCACGTCGGTGCGCGCCCCACTTTAATTGAGTGGGATAGCAACATTCCCGCGTTAAGCGTGTTGCAAGATGAGGCGCGTAAAGCGCAAAGTTTTTTGGTGCGCTGCCATGACTAATGTGCCGAACATTTATGCCGAGTTCGCTGCTGCAATTAGCCAAGGCGGGGATATTCCTAAGGGAATTTGCCTAGCGAAAAATACGCCTGCGCAGCTTGGACTGGCGGTGTATCGCAACAACTATCGCGGCAATTTACACGATGCGTTAGCGGGCGCGTATCCAGTGATCGTGCAGTTGGTGGGAGCGGCCTTTTTTCGCCGTTTAGCGCGTGATTTTATTGCGACACATCCTTCGTTTGATGCCAATTTATTTGCCTATGGCGCGGAGCTGGATGATTTTTTAAGCCGCTATGCAGCCACCGAACAGTTAGCTTATTTGCCTGACATGGCGAGCTTGGAGTGGGCGGTGCAACGCGCCTATTTAGCTGCTGATGCGCCGACTTTGAATCTCGCTGAGCTCGCTGCTGTGCCTTCGGATGATTACGCGCAGCTACATTTGCAACTGCATCCTGCGTGCCAAGTGCTGCATTCAATTTATCCGCTTGCCGCACTATGGTTCGCCCATCAAAGTGCGATAGCGGCGGATTTTTCGCTCGATTTAACGCACGGCGGTGGCGCGCTGTTGGTTACGCGGCAACACCAGCAAGTGTTAGTCGAGCCGCTCAGTGCCGCCGAAGCGCATTGGCTCAATGCGACCCTCGCGCAGCACAGCGTCGCGGATGCTAACAACCTCACCTTAGCGCACGCCGCCGATTTTGATTTATCCGCGTTGCTCGTCAAATTGGCGCACTTAGATGCGTTGACAGGATTTTATTTAGGAGACTCACCATGCACTATTTAATCGCAACCTTACGTTGTTACTATCGCGCTGCACGTTTGCCTGAATGGTTGGCACCGAGCTTGGATTTAGCCTTGCGGCTAATGTTGGCCAACGTATTTTTCAAATCTGGTTTAACCAAAATTAAAAACTGGGACAGCACGCTGTATCTGTTTAGCGATGTGTATCAAGTGCCGTTGCTCAATAGCGAATTCGCTGCTTATTTGGCGACCTCAGCGGAGCTGGTGTTACCCGTGTTGCTGGTGCTCGGATTGTTCGGGCGATTTGCCGCCGCAGGGCTCTTTATTTTGAATGCGGTTGCTTTCATTTCTTATTACAGCGAGTTATCTGAAGCGGGCATGGCTCAGCATATTTATTGGGCTTGGTTGCTGGCCGTATTGCTGGTGCTGAGCGCGGGAAGATGGTCGATAGATAGCTTGGTGCAGAAGCAATTAGACAAATGCTGAGCAAAATTCTCAGCGCAATATAGCCCTGTTCTGCACAGCTCAAGTGGCTAAAGCCTGCGATGCGCTTTGCGTAATGCTGGTAATCGTGGGCGCGGGCAAAACAACGCTATAATTTCTGACCGCGCATTGTTGCCGTCGCCGCTAGAATTCCCACCATGAAATACTTACCGTTATGTCTGCTTGTTTTGTTGTCCGCGTGCGGCGAAAAACCAACTGCCGCCCCCGCTGCGGGTACGACACCACCGCCTGCGGAGGTCGAAGTAATCACGGTGCAGAGCGGTGCAGTCACGCTGACCCAAGATTTGCCAGGACGTTTGCAAGCCTATCGCAGCGCGCAAGTGCGGGCGCGTGTGGATGGCGTGATTGAGCAACGCTTGTTTCGCGAAGGTAGCGAGGTGAAAGCAGGACAGTCGTTGTATCGCATTGATGCGCGCATTAATCGTGCCGCCCGCGATGCGGCTCGCGCTGATTTGGAGGCGGCTTTGCTGACCGTGACGCGTTACCAAGCGTTGTTGGAAATTAAAGCGGTAAGTCAGCAGGACTTTGATTTGATGAAGGTGCGCGCTAAGCAGGCACAAGCGGCGATGCTACGCGCTGAAGAGGATCTCAATAATGCCCAAGTCCCCGCCGCGATTGCGGGTCACATTGGCCGTGCGATGGTGACGGAAGGTGCTTACGTTAGCAAAGCCGATGCCACCCCGCTGGCAACCATCGAACAACTCGATCCTATCTATGCCAATTTCACCCAGCCGAGCGCGGACTTGCTGCGCTTACAACAGGCGGTGAAGGCTGGGCAGTTAAAGCATAGCGACTCGGCAAAAGTGGAATTGCTGTTGGAAGACGGCAGCGTCTATCCACTCAACGGCAAGATTTTTTTCCAAGATTTATCCATAGACCCCAGCACGGGCGCGGTGGCGATGCGCGCCGAATTTGCCAACCCCAACCATGAGTTGTTGTCGGGGCAATTCGTGCGCTTGCGCTTCCCGCAAGCCGTCGCTGAAAATGCCTATCGCGTGCCGCAACGCGCGGTGCAATCGGGCGCGCAAGGACAGTTTGTAATGGTGGTCGGCGCGGACCATAAAGTCGCACCCTTAGCCGTCAAAACTGGCGGGATGTCAGGCACAGATTTTCTTATTACCGAAGGTCTAAAAGGCGGCGAACAAGTGGTGGTGAATGGTCTGCAAAAAGCCCGCTCGGGATCAGTTGTGAAGCCTGTACCGCTGGATGCCGCACCCGTTGCCCCTGCAACTCACGATAAGAAATAGTCGAACCTCTAAAAATGCAGAATTTTGGGATGAAGCGCAAGGAGCCGCGCAGCGAATGACGCGGGCATATCAGATTGATAGACTAGGAATGAGCGAGTACGCGACACAGCGGTTCGCCCAAAAAATGAATTTTCAGAGGTTCGACCAAAATGTTCGCTAAATTTTTTATTGATAGACCTATTTTTGCGTGGGTTATCGCGCTGATTATTTTGCTCGGTGGCGCGTTGGCGTTGAACAATCTGCCGGTGTCGCAATACCCTTCGGTCGCCCCGCCTGCTTTGTCGGTGAGCATCACTTATCCGGGCGCGTCGGCGCAGGTGATTGAAGAAACCGCTGTCGCTTTGCTTGAACAAGAAATGAACGGCATCGAGCATTTGCTCTATATGGAATCGGCTTCGGAGTTGGGCAGCGGTAGCATTACGCTGACTTTTGATGCGGGCACGAATCTGGATTTGGCGGCGGTGGAAACGCAGAATCGCATCAAGCGTGCTGAGGCGCGCTTACCTGAAGAGGTGCGGCGTTTAGGGCTAACTGTGGCGAAAACTGCGCGCAATTATGTGATGTTTGTCGCACTGTTCTCGCCCGATAAAAGCCTGGACGATGTGGCACTGGGCAGCTATGCCACGGCCAGTGTGCTGGACAGTATCCGTCGTGTGCCGGGCGTGGGTGAAGCCCTGTTGTTTGGCACGGAATACTCGATGCGCTTATGGCTGGACAGCAATAAATTACAGCACTACAAACTTTCACCCGCCGATATTTCTAAAGCCGTGCGTGCGCAAAATTCCGAGTTGGCCACAGGTGAATTGGGGCAAGTTCCCGCCGTGCCAGGACAGCAAATCAACGCGGTGATTGTGACCAAAAGTCGCCTTTCCACACCTGAAGAATTTGGCAATATCATCGTCCGCACCAACCCCGATGGCTCGTCGCTGCGGGTCAACGACGTGGCGCGCGTGGAACTCGGCGCGCAGGATTATTCACGCAGCGCGCGCATCGACGGGCAGCCCACCGCCGCGATTGCGATTCGTTTATCGCCGGGTGCAAACGCACTGAGTACCGTGCGCGACGTGAATGCCAAGATGACCGAGCTGGCGAAATTTTTTCCTAACTCGAACCCCCTCCCTAACCCTCCCCCGCAAGCGGGAGAGGGGACAAACGAAACGCTGCGCGTCGCTCCAGTCAAAAGCATTGATTGGGTAGTGCCTTACGACACCTCAAAATTCATCGACATTTCCATCAAAGAAGTGTTGAAGAGTCTCGCCGAAGCCTTGCTGCTGGTGGTGTTGGTGATGTATCTGTTTTTGGAAAGTTGGCGTGCCACATTGATTCCCGCCATCGTCATTCCCATCGCCTTAATCGGCGCGTTGGTCGGACTTTATTTGCTGGGTTATTCCATCAATGTGCTGACGCTGTTCGCGATGGTGCTGGCGATTGGGATTGTGGTGGACGATGCCATCGTGGTGGTGGAAAACGTGGAACGGATTATGTCCACTGAAGGTTTGTCGGCACGCGATGCGACGCGCAAAGCGATGGATCAAATCGTCGGCGCAATTATCGCCATCACCTTGGTGCTGATGGCGGTGTTTATTCCGATGGCGTTTTTCCCAGGTTCGACTGGCGCGATTTATCGTCAGTTTGCTGTGACCTTAGTGTTGACCATGATGTTCTCCGCCTTGATGGCGTTGACGCTCACGCCCGCACTGTGCGCGAGTTTGCTCAAACACAAGACGGCAAAATTGGGCGGCAATCTGCTGGCTGGCGGCGGATTTTTCGGCTGGTTCAACCGTTTATTCTCGCGCAGCACTCACGGCTATGTGAGCCGCGTCGGCAAAATCGCCAAAAAACCAGCGCGCTATTTGCTGATTTACGCGGCGATTTTCATCGCGATGGGCTGGTTATTTAGCAAATTGCCAGGCAGCTTTTTGCCCGAAGAAGACCAAGGCTATTTCATCAATGTGATTCAGTTGCCAGCGGGCGCGTCTAAAGAACGCACGCTGGAAGTATTGAATCAAGTCGAACAGTTTTACCTCAAGCAAAGCGAGGTCGAACACGTCATCGGCGTGGCAGGATTCTCATTTTTCGGGCGCGGACAAAACATGGCGATTGCCTTTGTGCGCCTCAAAGGTTGGGATGAACGCCGCGCCGCCGATAGCAGCTCGGTCGCCTTGGTGCGGAAGGCCAATATGGCTTTGTTCCGCATCAAACAGGCGATGATATTCGCCATCAATCCGCCGCCGATACCCGAACTTGCAGCATCAGGTGGCTTCGATTTCCGCTTGCAAGACCGAGGCGGAGTGGGGCGTGAGAAATTGCTGGAAGCACGCAATATGGCACTGGGCATGGCGGCACAAAATCCCGTTTTGGCGGGGGTGCGTCCCGAAGGTCAGGAAGCTGGCCCACAATTATTTTTGGACATAGACCGCGTTAAAGCCGAAGCCTTGGGTGTGTCCATCACCGATTTGAACGATACCCTACAAGCTACACTCGGCGTGGCTTACATCAATGACTTCACGCGGCAAGGACGCATCTTGCGCGTGCAAATGCAAGCCGAGGCAGCGTTGCGCAGCAGTCCTGCCGACCTGCTCAAACTGTCGATACGCAACAGTCGTGGCGGCATGGTGTCGCTGTCCGAAATTGCCACCCCGCGCTGGGTAGTCGGCGCGCCCAAGCTTGACCGCTACAACGGCTTGGCGGCGATGAAAATCTCTGGTGGTCCGGCACCCGGTCGCAGCTCAGGCGAAGCGGTCGCTGCGATGGAACAAATCGCTGCCAAACTCCCTTCTGGCATGGGCTACGAGTGGTCAGGGACATCTTTTGAAGAACGCATGTCGGGTCAGCAAGCCCCGCTGTTGTTCGCCATCTCGCTGTTCGTGGTGTTTTTGTGTTTAGCCGCCTTGTATGAAAGCTGGTCGATTCCGTTTGCGGTGTTGCTGGTTGTGCCGCTGGGGATTTTTGGTGCGGTATTGGCGGTGACCTTGCGTGATTTACCTAACGATGTGTATTTCAAAGTGGGCTTGATTGCCATCATCGGCTTGTCGTCCAAAAACGCGATTTTGATTATCGAATTCGCGCGCAAATTACAGGACGAAGGCATGGGCTTGATCGACGCGACACTGGAAGCATGCCGCTTGCGCTTCCGCCCGATTTTGATGACCTCTATCGCTTTTATTGTCGGCGTACTGCCACTGGCAATCTCCACTGGCGCGGGTGCGCAAAGCCGTCACGCGATAGGCACGGGGGTGATGGGCGGGATGATTGCGGCGACCGTGTTGGCGGTGTTTTTAGTGCCGGTATTTTTTGTGGTAGTGCGGACTATTTTCCCAGGACATGCGCGCAGCCATCAGGCAGAGGTTCGCTAGGAATAAGCGCAATCACTGCGCAGATTACGCAGACTTTTTGCGGCAAAAAATCTTTAAGCGGTGTCAATCTGCATCCGCAGCGGATTAGGGTTAGACCCGCTGTGCAGCTTGGTGCGACTAGATTTTGCGTACAAAAACTTTCGATTTACGCTGATAGTTGTACAGTGATTTTTTCTGCGCCGGCAAGGCGGTGACTTCTGCTTCAACAAAGCCGCGCTCCACAAACCAATGCGCGGTGCGGGTGGTGAGGACAAATAATTTTTTGAGTTTTTGCGCTTTTGCCAACTCCGCTATGTAATTCAAAATCGCTTCGCCATAGCCTCGGTCGCGGCAACTTTCGTCCACCGCGAGACAGGCTAATTCCGCAGCGGCTTCGTCTGGAAAAGGATACAGCGCGGCGCAGCCGACGATGCGATGATCGTGTTCTAGCACCACAAAGCGGGCGATTTCGCGCTCTAATAATTCCCGTGAACGACGCACCAAAATACCTTGTTCTTCCAAGGGACGCAGCAGTTGCAACACGCCGCCCACATCGTCGATATTGGCCGCGCGCAAGGTGTTCAGTGTGCTTTCCACCACCATCGTGCCGATGCCTTCGTCGCTGAATAATTCTTGCAGTACCGCCCCATCGGCGTGGCGACTAATCAAATGTGTCCGCGCTACGCCTGCTTCGCAAGCCCGAATTGCGCACGGCAAAAATAACCGCACATCGTCGGGCAGCTTGTGTTTGCCAGTCAACACCGCTTGCGCTTGGCTGACGGTGAGCTCTTTGAGCAGCTCGCCTTGCGCGTTTTGCACGCCGTCGGTGTCCATCAAAAATAATAATTTGTCGGCATCCAGAGCGATCGCAGTCGAGCTGGCAATATCTTCCAAGGTGAGATTGAACACCTCGCCCGTGGGTGAAAATCCTAGTGGCGAGAGCAGCACCACTTCGCCAAATTCCATGCGGTCATTGAGCGCGGCAACATCCACCTTGCGCACGCAGCCCGTGTGTTGCAAATCCACGCCGTTAATGACACCGATGGGACGCGCGGTGATGAAATTGCCACCTGCTACGCGGATGTCGGCGTTTGCCATCGGCGAATTTGCCAAGCCCATCGACAGCAACGCTTCAATCTCCAAGCGCACCCGACCCACCGCTTCTTTGACGCATTGCAAGGTTTGCGCATCGGTCATGCGGATGCCTTGGTGATAGTTATCGGCGAGATTATTTTTAGCCAAATGCGCCTCGATTTGCGGACGCGCGCCATGCACTAATACCAAGCGAACACCGAGACTGGCGAGCAGATTAAAGTCGTGGGTGAGTTCGACAAATTTGCCATCTGCGACCACTTCACCGCCAAAGGCAATGACAAAAGTCTTGCCGCGAAAAGCGTTGATATAGGGTGCGACGGAGCGAAACCAAGCAACGAAAGCAGCGGGAGAGGTTTTGATGGGCATGATGGTTGAACCTGTAAGTAGTGAGTGGTGTGGCACTGCGTGCCTAGTGGTGAGTGAGGCGGCGCGTTGCGCCTAAGTAGTAAGTGGAAAAAACAGTGCACTGGATTTGGCGTGTGTGCTCGGGGATATTATCTCTTTACAACCACGGACAAGCCGTTGCGGGCTTCCACTTACCACTTAAGGCACGCAGTGCCGCTCCACTCACCACTTTCATAAAAAATCTCCCCATTGCATTTGCAAGGCGGTAAGTCCTGCCAAGGCGGCGGTTTCGGTGCGCAGCACGCGCGCGCCGAGGCGAATCGGTGTGAAGCCGCAGTTCAATGCGCACTCGCTCTCGGCTTGGCTAAAACCGCCTTCCGCACCGATGAGCAACACTGCTTTAGTATCGGGGCGTGCTTGGCTGTGCAGCGATTGCGCGCCTGTGGGCAGCAAAATAAAACGGCTGTCAGGCTGGCTACGCATGGTTTGCAGCCACACCAAAATGTCTAGCGGCGGATGAATAATCGGCAGGGTGTTGCGTCCGCACTGCTCGCACGCAGCAATTGCCACTTGTTGCCAATGCGTCATGCGTTTCTCGGCGCGCTCGGCGGACAAGCGCGCAACGCTGCGTTCGGTGTCGAGCGGTTGAATTTCATTCACGCCTAATTCGGTGGCTTTTTGGATAATCCAATCCATTTTTTCGCTGCTGCATAACGCCTGCGCCAGCAAGGTAGGCAGCGGTGATTCGCGCATCGCATCGACTGCTTTGAGCTCGCCTAACACCACTCGCTTACCCGTCAAATCGGTAATGATGCCGTGGCATTCTGTGCCTTGCCCATCAAAAATTTCGACGGCATCGCCGACGCGTAACCGCAACACCCGCGAGGCGTGATGCGCGGCATCGGGCGGCAAATCAAAGTTGCCAGAATAAGGGATGGGGGCGGGGCAATAAAAACGCGGCATGATGTTTACAAAGATATTTTGTCCACAGATTACGCAGATTCACACAAATTAAAAATCAAAAAATTGATTAGTAAATGTATTACTGAGGCAAACCGTATTGCTTGTTTCACGCATTAGAATCGGCATGAATCTGTTTAATCTGTGGACTAACAGGGTTACTAAGACTTAAGGGCTTAAGCAGCGGGGCGTGATAATATCGCGCCTCGAAAAAAACAGCATATAATTTTTTAGGAGTTGTTTTGATGGTTAGTTTGCAGCCGCCGTTGTGCGACTTTGGTTGGAAAGCCCCTGATTTTGATTTGTTAGGCGTAGATGGTTTGCGCTACAACCTCGCCCTTGCGGCGGGCAAAAATGGTTTGCTGGTGATGTTCATCTGTAACCACTGCCCCTATGTAAAATCTATCCGCGAACGCATCGTGCGCGACACCCTAGAGCTCAAAGCGCACGGCATCAATAGCATCGCCATCATGTCTAACGACCCTGCTGATTACGCAGAGGATTCTTTCGACAATATGCGCAGTGTCGCGCAACAGTACAACTATCCCTTCCCGTACGTCATCGACCCGACGCAGCAAATTGCGAAAAATTATGACGCAGTTTGTACGCCCGACTTCTTTGGTTTTAACGCCCAGATGGAATTGCAATATCGCGGTCGCTTAGACGCATCGCGTAAAGAAACCGCACCCGACGCAGCGCGTGATTTATTTAACGCGATGTTACAAGTCGCACAAACAGGAACAGGCCCGCGCGAGCAAGTCGCCAGTATGGGTTGCTCAATTAAATGGAAATCACAATGAATCATCACACTAATCCGCCCAAAAGCATGAGCGCGGTACTTAAAGCTGTCGTTGCCGCCGTCAAACTGGTTTCCGCTGAGGAAGTTATGCCGCGTTATCACAAGGTCACGCGCCAAGTGAAAAGCGACGGTAGTTTATGCACCGAAGCCGACACTGCCGCGCAAGCTGCACTGATTAAAAAGCTGCAAGCCATCGTCAATGTGCCCGTGTTAGGTGAGGAAATGTCCGAAGCCGAGCAGCGCGCAGTGTGGGCAGCGGGTTTTGATGGACTGTGGTGTATTGACCCCATTGATGGCACGTCAAATTTTGTGCGTGGTGTGCCGTACTTTGCGATTTCTGTGGCGTTATTACGCGAACATAAATCTGTCATGGGGGTGGTGTATAACCCCGTCTCCGACGAATTGTTTGCTGCCGAGGCGGGTAAAGGCGCGTTCTTAAATGGCGAAAAATTAGTCGGCCGAGAATCAGCCCGCAGCCTGTCAGAGTCATTAGCAAGTGTCGATTTGAAACGCTTATCACCCAGCTTGTTGCAGAAGTTTTCCGCTCAGCCGCCTTACGCGTCGCAACGTAATTTTGGTGCGAGCGCGCTGGACTGGTGTTACACCGCCACAGGCCGTTACGACGTGTATTTGCACGGCGGACAAAAGTTGTGGGATTACGCAGCGGGCGCGTTAATTGGTGAAGAGTCAGGCTCGTACGCGTGTTGTATTGAGCAAGATGAATTTGCGCAAGGTGATGTGTGGCAACGCTCGGTAGTCGCGGCGCGTGATGCGACCGTATTTGAAGAATGGAAGACTTGGATACGCCATGCCTAAAAATATGCTTAAAAAATTACTCGCTGTCACACTTGCAATGGCTGGTGTTGGCAATGCTCATAGCGATAGTATTTTTGGTGCGGGAGCAACTTTCCCTAATAGTGTTTATCAAGCCTGGGGTAAAGCCTACCAAAACAAAACCAACCATGTGTTGGTCTATACGCCAGTAGGTTCGGGCAAAGGGCTGGCCGCTATCTCAGCCGATAAAACGGATTTTGGCGCGAGCGATAAACCACTCAAAATTGACGAGCTAGAAAAAGCCCAGCTCCTACAGTTTCCTATGGTCATCGGCGGAGTCGTCCCCGTGGTGAATCTCAAAGGCATTGCGAGTGGCGACATGGTGTTGAACGGCGTAACGCTGGCTGCGATTTTTATGGGGCAAGTTACGCGCTGGAACGACCCTGTGCTACGCGCGCTCAATCCAAATTTGAAATTGCCCGATGCTGAAATTGTGGTCATCACGCGTAGCGACAAATCGGGCTCGACTTTTAATTTTAGTAATTATTTGAGCAAAGTTAGTCCTAGCTGGCGTAGCGCGCTTGGTGAAGGACTGTCCCTAGCTTGGCCTGTTGGTACGGGTGCAGAAGGCACTAAGGGCGTGGCTAAAAAACTTGCTGAGACAGCTAATGCAATTTCTTATATGGACTTAGCTGATGCGCAAGCGCGCAATTTAAGCACCGTCAATATGTTCAATCGCAACGGTAGCGTGGTGAGCCCCAACGCAGCGTCGTTTGCCGCTGCGGCTATCGCCGCAAAATGGTCAGCCGCAACGGGCTATTACGAGATTTTGACCGATGAACCTGGTGCTGACAGTTGGCCGATTACGGCAGCAAGTTTCATTTTGTTGGCTCGCACTCAACTCACGCCGGAACGCGGCGCGGCAGTGATTAAATTTTTTGATTGGGCGTATCAGGATGGCGATGAACTGGCGCATCGCTTGCACTATGTGCCGTTGCCAGACAGTGTGGCAGAAGGTGTGCGTGCCGCATGGCGCAACGGTGTGAAAGATAAAACGGGGAAATCGGTTTGGCAGTAAAGAAGGGTGCATTAGCGATTGATGCGTGTTTAACAGTAACTAAACTTAAAGAAAGCGAGCATAAAAAATGAAAAAAAGCTGCTTTAGCAAGATGATCGGATTGGCTTTGATAGCGAGTGTGGGTTGCGCACAAGCAGGCACGTTTTTTGGCGCGGGGGCAAGTTTCCCCAAAGTTGGCTATCAAGCATGGGGTAAGGCGTACAAGACAGAGACAGATAACAAGCTTATCTACACAGCGGTGGGTTCGGGTAAAGGCTTGGCGGAGATTGTCGCTGCACGCACCGACTTTGGCGCATCGGACAAACCGTTTAGCAAGGCGGAGCTCGACCAAAATAATTTGATGCAATTCCCAACCTTAATCGGCGGCGTAGTGCCTGTTATCAATGTCAAAGGCATTGAGGACAACCAGTTGCAATTAGATGGGGCGACCCTTGCGGCAATTTATTTGGGCAAAATTACGCGCTGGAATCATCCCGCTATCAAAGCCTTAAACCCTAGCTTGAACTTGCCTGCGGAAGCGATTGTGGTGATACATCGCGACGATAAATCGGGTAGCACGTTTATCTTGAGCAATTATTTATCCAAGCTGAGTAGTGACTGGAAAAATACCTTGGGCGAGGGATTTAGTTTAGCTTGGCAAAACGGCGTAGAGGTGACAGGCGCGGCGGCCATGGTGCAAAAAATTGTCAATACGCCGAATGCGATTGGCTATTTAGATTTTGCGGACACACAAAAACAGCATCTCGTGGCGATTAAATTACGCAATGCCGAAGGCCTGTTTGTAAAAGCCGAAGTAACTAGCTTTGCAGCCGCTGCTATATCAGCGCAATGGAAGATGGAGAATGACTTCAATGTAATACTGACTAATCAGGGCGGTAAACAAAGCTGGCCAATGACGGCGGCGACGTTTGTGGTTATTGAAAAGGTGCCCGCAGTGCCAGAAAATGTCGCTTCAGCATTGAAATTTTTTGATTGGGCATATAGTTACGGCGATGCCATTGCAGTGGATTTAGGCTATGTGCCGTTGCCCGACAGCGTGGCAGATTTAGTCCGTAGCGCATGGAAAAGCCAAATCAAAAATCGAGCAGGACAAGCATTATTTTAATAGTCCTGGTTAGGACAATTTTTAAGGGCGCGCGGTGAAAATTTTAATTTTGGGTGCGGGGCAAGTTGGCTCGTCAGTCGCGGAAAGTCTGGTCGGGGAAGCCAACGATATTACCGTGGTGGATTCTGATAGCTTGAAGTTGCAGCAACTGCAAGACCGCCTAGATTTGCGCACCTTGGTGGGCAACGCATCGCACCCTGCGGTGCTAGAAAACGCGGGCATTGCTGACACCGATATGTTGTTGGCGGTTACGCAGAGCGACGAAGTGAATATGCTGGCGTGCAAGCTGGCGGCGAGTTTGTATAACACCCCGACGCGCATCGCACGCATCCGCGCCACTGAGTATCTCGAACGTCCTGAAGTGTTCAGCAAAGATAATTTTTGCGTGGATTTCTCGATTTGCCCCGAACAAATTCTCACCGATTACATCGCCAAACTTATCGAGTTTCCAGAAGCCTTGCAGGTGCTGGAATTTGCCAATCGACGCGTTAAATTAGTCGCGGTGAAAGCCTTCGCTGGCGGGCCTTTAGTTGGGCAACCATTGAGTTTTATGCGTACTCACATGCCGCAAGTCGATACTCGCGTGGCGGCTATTTTCCGCAAAGATCGCCCGATTCCCCCAGAAGGCACGACTGTTATTGAAGAAGGCGATGAGATTTTTTTCATTGCGGCAACGGGCAATATCCGCAGCGTATTAAGCGAAATGCGCCGCATGGACAAGCCGTCCAAGCGCGTGATGATAGTCGGCGGGGGCAATATCGGGCGACGGCTGGCGAAAACCTTAGAAAATCATTACCAAGTCAAACTCATCGAATTCAACAAAAAAGTGTGCGGAAAATTGGCCGAAGATTTGAGCAATACCTTGGTGTTGAACGGCGATGGCACAGACGAAAAGTTGATGCAGCAAGAGCATGTCGATGAAGTCGATGTGTTTTGCGCGCTGACTAATGATGACGAAAACAACATCATGTCCGCGTTGCTCGCCAAGCAGGGTGGGGCGAGCAAAGTGATCGCGCTGATTAACCGCAGCGCGTATGTCGATTTAGTGCAGGGCGGCAAAATCGACATCGCGCTGTCACCGGCCCAAGTGACCATCGGCTCGCTGTTGGCGTATGTGCGCCAAGGCGATGTGGTGGCGGTGCATTCGCTGCGGCGCGGCGCGGCCGAGGCGTTGGAACTGGTGGCGCATGGCGATCGTAAATCATCGCGCATTGTGGGTCGGCGCATCGACGAAATCGACTTGCCCAAAGGCGCGACCATCGGTGCGCTAGTGCGTGGCGGCAAGGTCATTATTGGTCACCATGATGTCGTGCTGGAGGCGGAAGATCATGTCATTGTGTTTGTGATTGACAAAAAAATGGTCGGCAAAGTCGAAAAATTATTCCAAGTTAATTTGGGCTTCTTCTGATGAAACGCAACCTCACGGTGGTTCACGCACTCGGCTTAATGTTGGCCGTTTTTAGCGTGACCTATCTCATGCCGATTGTGGCTTCGCTGATTTATCACGACGCTACTGCGATTGATTTTATTTACGCAATGTTGGCAACCGCCAGCATTGGCGTGCTGTTGTGGTTGGTGTCGTATCGACATCGCGGCGAACTCTCTATTCGGCATGGTTACTTGCTAGTGGTGGCGATGTGGACGGCGATGCCGGCGGTGGCGACTTTGCCGCTGTTGTTAGTGCTGCCTAATTTGTCATTTACCGATGCCTATTTTGAGACCATGTCGGGCTTGACTACTACGGGTGCGACGGTGCTGACAGGCTTGGAAAATTTACCTCCTGCCATCAACATTTGGCGGCATGAACTGAATTGGTTGGGCGGCATGGGAATCATCGTGCTGGCCGTAGCAATTTTGCCGCTGCTAGGTATCGGCGGACGGCAACTCTTCAAAGCTGAAACGCCAGGACCGATGAAAGATGCCGCGCTCACGCCGCGTATTACCGAAACCGCACGCAATTTATGGCTGGTTTATTTGGGTATTACGCTCGCTTGTATTGCCGCGTTAAAAGTCGCGGGGATGAATTGGCTAGATGCGATTTGCCATGCGTTTGCCGCGATGGGTTTGGGCGGATTTTCGACCTATGACGCGAGCGTGGGACACTTTGATTCTCCCGTGATTGAAGCGGTACTCATCGTATTTATGTTGATTGCGGCGATGAATTTCGCCACGCACTTTTTAGCTTGGCGTGGTAAATCTTTTAGGCCGTATGGGCATGATAAAGAAGGCTTGGCAACGCTTGGCGTGATTGTGGCGAGCTGTGTGGGCATCGCGGCTTTTCTTTACAGCCAAGGGACTTATACGAATTTTTGGACGGCATTGCGGCACGCAAGTTTTAATTTAGTTTCGGTCGCCACCGATTGCGGTTTCGCTAGCGTCGATTTCAATTTATGGCCAATTTTCGCGCCAATGTGGATGCTGTTATTAAGCAGTGTAGCTGCCAGCTCAGGCTCGACTGGTGGCGGAATCAAAATGGTACGCACGTTGATTTTGTTCAAACAAGGTGCGCGCGAGATGCATAAATTACTTCATCCAGCGGCAGTGAATCCGATGAAAATCAGTGCCGCCGTAATTCCTAATAGCGTGGTGTTCGCGGTGCTAGGTTTTATCTTCTTGTACTTTATGACCGTGGTCACGCTGACATTTGCCTTACTGATTAGCGGGCTCGATTTTATTTCGGCATTTTCCGCCATCATCGCTTGCATCAATAACGCAGGACCTGGTTTAGGCGTGGTCGGACCCGCCAGTAATTTTGGCGTGCTCACGGATTTCCAAACGTGGGTGTGTACCACCGCTATGTTGGTGGGGCGGCTAGAGATTTTTACCGTGTTGATTTTGTTTACGCCGCAATTTTGGCGCAGATAAAGCTAGCGATTAGCGTGTAGGAGGGCGATTGCTTGACGGATAGCGGTATAAAAATCGTCTATCAATCGGGTTGCTACGGATGGGCTGTCGCTAGTCGCTAACTCGCTCACGATAAAAACATATCAGTGAGTCATTAAACAGCGTGAACGGGCATGACAAAGTCCTACAAAGTCGACTATTATCGGGGCTTGGCTTAGTAAACAGTGTAGCTAGTTAAAATAAGTGCCATCCAAGGCACCTTAGGGAGAACATAGTGAGTGAAGAGCAGCCTTTAGCAGGCATCAAAGTGGTGCTGATAGATGACAGCAATACCATCCGTCGCAGTGGCGAAATTTTCTTGAAGCAAGCAGGCTGCGAAGTGGCTTTGGCTGAAGATGGTTTCGATGGTTTGTCTAAGGTCGTCGAGCACCAGCCCCAGTTAATTTTTATTGATGTGATGATGCCGCGCTTGGATGGTTATCAAGCCTGCGCACTGATTAAAAACAATCCGCAGTTCAAACATATTCCCGTAGTAATGTTGACCAGCAAAGACACTTTGTTTGACCGCGCACGCGGCAAACTGGTGGGTTCGGATCAATACCTCATCAAGCCATTTAACAAAAAAAACATTGTCGAAACCGTGCTCATGCACACCCGTAAAGAGGAAATGAATTATGGCTATTAAGAAAATTATGTTGGTGGACGACTCGGCAACCGAGCGTCATTTAATCGGTGAAATTTTAACCAAGGCAGGCTTTCAAGTGGTTTTAGTTGAGGATGGTGAGAGTGCTGTGGCGCAAGCTAAATTGCAACTGCCTGATTTAATTGTGATGGACGTGGTGATGCCAGGTTTGAACGGCTTTCAAGCCACCCGTGCGATTACCAAAGACCCCGTTACCGAGCACATCCCAGTGATTCTTTGCACTACTAAAGATCAGGAAACCGACAAGGTTTGGGGGCTGCGTCAAGGGGCGAAAGACTATGTGACCAAGCCCGTTAATGGCCCTGATTTGCTCGGCAAAATTGCCGCGCTGAGCTAGTCTTTAGTCATGGCAAGCCGCATCAATCTGCGTGAATTTCAGCAAGCTCTGACCGCACGTATCACCAGTAGCGCGACCGCGCAACAGCAACTTTCGACCTTGGGCGTGATGATCGCGGGACAACGTTATTTGTTGGCGATGGCGGACATCAGCGAGGTGCTAGAACGCCCCGTCGTAACGACCATACCGCTCAGTCAGGCATGGGTGATGGGTATGACTAATGTGCGCGGGGTGTTGTATTGCATTAGTGATATTGCTGCTTACCTCAAGCTGGGGCGCGCATCGGGTGGCAATGAAAATCGCTTGCTGTTAGTTGCCGAGCGATTTGGCTTTAATGCTGCGTTGCTGGTGGATAACGTATTGGGTTTACGCGATTTGCAGGGTTTTACGGCAGAGGTGGATCACTATCTAGATGAGCAAAAAGTGGTGTGGCGCAAGCTGGATATTGTCGATTTGTTGCAACAACAAGAATTTCTACAAATCGGCGCATAGCTAACATTTTATAAAACGGCGCGCCTTGTGACGCGCTTAGGGAGAGCAGTAATGGCTAACAAGGCACTGAGTATCAAACTGAAAAAATTAAGCGATGGGATTCCCTTATTTCGCGCCATGCCAGGCACGAAAGAATTAAAGCTATTGGCAACCGCGTTGTTTATTAGCTTGGTGATTACCGTAATTACTGGGTTGTATGCCAACCGAGGGGCAAGCCGTATTACGGAATACTCGCTGATTGCGACCAACGTGGAGTTGTTCGTGGAGCGATTGAATAGCGCTGCCAAAATTGCGGTGACAGGTGATAGCGAATCGTTTGATGACCTAGAAGCAGCGCGCATCGGCTTGATGGAAAACTTAACCGCACTGGATAAAGGTAAGGACGGGCGGGCGGGGACTTTTGGTCGTCCGCGTGTAGTTCTAGATGCTGCACTTAGTAATGCGCGCAAGCTCGACAGCGATGTGCGTTCGATTGGTGAAGGGCGTGCTGCGCTGGTGACGCTATCGCGTTCGATCGAAGCGATTGGTTTGGGTGATGCTGAATTCCGTAGTTTGTACGAACAATTACGCAGCAGTGTGAATCACGATTTGTCCACCACCTTTCAATTATCAGTGGTGCAAATTGCCCGCGATGCGTCGTATTTGCTGGGCTCTAATTTGAGCTTGGAGCAAATGGGGCAACTTGGTATGGATGCTTATGCGGCGGAAGCGGCATTGTCCTCGATGCCTGCCAGCGACCCGACGGTGCAACGTCTTACAGAATTGTTTGAGCCTTATCGCAGCGCAGTGGAAACCTTGGTGGGGCAGTCGCGTCGTTTGGTGGAAGCCAAAGTTGCGGTGAGTGACGTGGAGCAAAGCGCAGGGAAATTGATTAAGCAAAGTCAGGAGCTACGCACCTTGTACCAATCTAGCTTGGTGACTAAAGCTCTGGGGGTTGCCGCGATTGTGTTCGCGCTGCTGACCATCATTTTGCTGGTGCTGTTAGTGCGTGTGTATTTCGCTGATGTGAAGCATCAAGCGGCGCGCGACCGTAACATTAACCAGACCAATCAAAACGCGATTTTGTTGCTGATGAATGAATTGAGCGATTTGGCGGATGGTGATTTGACGGTTAAGGCTACGGTGTCGGAACAAATTACGGGTGCGATTGCTGACTCGGTGAATTACACCGCTGAAGAATTGCGCAAGCTGGTGCAGGGGATTACCAACGCGGCGTTGAAAATGGGTCATGCCACGCAACAGGCGGATAACATTTCTAAAGACTTGTTGTTGGCGGGGCAAAAACAAGCGCATGAAATTCAAGACACTGAAGAAGCGGTGCAGTTGATGGCGAAGTCGATTGCCGAAGTTGATAGTTCCGCGACCAAAGCAACCCGCGTGGGTAACCAAACCTTGGCGGCCTCTGAACAAGGCGCGCTGGCGGTGCGTAACGCGATTACGGGTATGGACGGGATTCGCGAGCAGATTCAAGAAACCGCGAAACGAATTAAACGACTGGGTGAAAGCTCACAAGAAATTGGTGAAATCGTGGATTTGATTTCCGATATTACTGAACAAACTAACGTGCTAGCGTTGAACGCGGCGATTCAAGCGGCCTCAGCGGGCGAGGCGGGACGCGGCTTCTCGGTGGTTGCGGAAGAAGTTCAGCGTTTGGCGGAACGGTCTGCAGAGGCGACTAAACAGATTGGTGCGCTGGTTAAAACCATTCAAAGCGATACTTACGATGCGGTCGCGGCGATGGAAAAATCCACCGTTGGTGTGGTCGATGGGGCGAAGTTGGCGGATGCGGCGGGACAATCGTTGCAAGAAATTCAAAACGTTTCAAAAGAACTCGCAGCCTTGATTAACAGTATTTCTGTTACCACTCAAGTGCAAACCGACATGGTGGGTGAGGTGTCTAGCAGTATGCGCGACATTCTGACTATCACTGGGCAAACTACCGAAGGTACGCGTCAAACGGCTTTGTCGGTGGCTCAGTTAAATGAGCTAGCAAGTGAATTGAGCGCGTCGGTCGCAGGCTTTAAGGTCGAGTAACTCAACTGGACTCAAGATATGAATAACGCTCAACATCAAGCCGCGCTTGCGGTGGTCAAGCCTGGCATTGAGGCGGCTCTGTCCGTCATTCATGCGCAATTAGCGATGTTTTTTGCGCAGCCTGGCGCGCAAATTGCACCGATACAAATTGTTATCGCCGAAACCAAACGTATTGCGGGTGCCTGTCAGATGGTTGCGATGCCAGGCTTGGCGGCGTTTTGCAAGGAACTGGAACAAGGTTTTGTTGAAGTCTCGCTGCATCCCAAACAAGCCACGGTCTTGCATCGTGAAACTTTCAAAGTTGCGCTGCAAAACTTCGCTGACTACTTAAACGAAATCGAAGCGGGGGCAGATAACGCCACCTTGCGACTGTTTTCGGATTACGAAAAGTTGCAGCATTTGCGTGGTTTAGAAATGTCGTTTGATGAGGATTTATTTTTTCCTGATTTGGATATTGAGCTGCCTGAAAGTGTCTTGAGTATCGCAGCATCGGGCGACGCTGCGACCCAATTGAAAGCTGCGCGAAGTCAATATCAACAAGGACTGTTGCGCTATTTACGGCAACTGGACACGCCTGCGGCACTGCAACAGATGCGCGAAGCAGTACGCAGCATTCGCGCTGCCATTCCTGCGGATTTGGGGCGCGCTTATTGGTGGGTGGCAGAAGAATTTTTGGCTTGTATCAGCGCGGGCGAGCAAGGCGACAGCTTGAATGTGTCGCGCCTGTTGTCACGTTTAGATTCACAAGCGCGCGCCTTAATTGAAGCGCGCCCCATCGAAACGCATCCAGAAATCAATCAAATGTTGTATGTGATTGGTCGCGCGGCAAATGGCAGTCGCGAGATTAAAGTTGCGTATGAACTAGACGGTTATTTGCCAGCACCGAATAGTTTGCCACCCTCGCAACTCAATAAACGCTTGTTGGTGATTGGCGAACAACTGATTGAGGCGGAAGAAAGTTTGGAGCACGCACAGCAAGGCGATGCGGCAGCACTGACCTCTTTTCAAGCGCAAACTATTTTGATTGCACAGTATTGCCAACTGCTCAATGAGAGTTCGATTAAAACGCTTGCCAATGATTTGGCGGCATTGGCAAAGCAATACAAGGCGGATGACACGCAAGCCATGCTGGCAGTCAGTCTCGCCTTGGCGATGTTGGGTTTGCAGCGCGCCGTGCGCGACTATCGCCGACTGGATGGCAGTTTTGCGGAACAGGCGACGTTGCTGAGCGACGATATGCAAGCCGCCGCACAAGGTAAAAATTTAGTCGAAGCTAAGTTGTTACGCTTTGCCGAGCTGTCTAGTCATAGTTGCAGTCACGACGCACTTGCCCCGCTCAGCAAAGCCTTGACTGATAATTTGCGGCAAGTTGAAAGCGTGTTGACGAGCTTGTTTGACGATGCCGAGCAACGCGACGGACTGGACAAGCTGCCCACGCTATTAGCGCAAGTGGCAGGGGCTTTGGAAATGCTCGCACAGCGCGATGCTAGCCAATTAGCCCGCGACTTACACACTGCCGTGGACACGCTGTCGCATCACACACCGTTATTGAGCTTGCCCGAAAGTCGTGCTTTAGCCGCCGCCGTTAGCACTTTGGAGAACTACTGCCAAGTGCTGACCGATCGTCAGGCGTGTGCTGCGCTACAAGATGCGTTGCTTGCTGCTACACAAGGTTTGCGTGCGCAAAGCGTGTTGTTACCCAATACCGTCGCACTCGTTAAAGCGAGCAATGCTAAAGCCATCGTGCCGCCTAGCAACAAGAGTGAAGATGCTGAGCTGTTGGAAATTTTCTTGGAAGAAGCGCACGAAGTGTTGAACATCGTGCAAGAAAATTTAGAACTTAGCCAACTGCATCCTGATATGCAAGCTTATGTGGTCACGATTCGTCGCGGCTTTCATACGCTTAAGGGCAGCGGTCGTATGGTTGGGCTGGCCGACTTAGGCGAGGTGGCATGGAATGTTGAGCGCGCTATGAATGCTTGGCTCAAACAAGAACAGCCGATTAACGCCGCCTTAATTGCCCTGATAGATAAAGCGATACATCAGTTTGGGGAATGGATTAGCAGCATACAAAAAACGGGGCGCGCCAGCATCGCCGCTGACGAGCTTAATCAATGCGCTGCACAAATCGAAAATCCGCATGCGCCTGTGGTCGCCAATGTTGCCGCTGCCAGTTCTGATGTGGCGGTGAATGTCAGCACAGCTGCGTTGAGTTTAAGTGTGTTGGACGGAGCAACTCCTGTCACGCCCGTGGTGGAACATCCGCTGCTCACTAACGAGCCAAGCACGCCTGCCGACAGCGCAGCAGCACAGCCTGATGCGCCGCTGGAATTCAGTCTCGCAACGCCCGATGCTGCCGCATCTACTGCGCTAAGTGACGCGGGTGTCGCGGAGGAGGTGCAGACCAGCGACAATTTAGAACTAGAAATCCTCGAAGTTTTCTTGGAAGAAGCCACCGAAGTGCTGAGCAATTTGCAAGCCTATCTGGAAATGGCACAAGCGCAGCCTCACGATCATGCCAACTTTGTCAATATCCGCCGCAGCTTCCACACCCTCAAAGGCAGTGGACGCATGGTTGGTTTAAGCAAGCTCGGTGAAGTGGCATGGAATGTTGAGCGCGCTATGAATGCTTGGCTGAAACAAGAACATCCTGCCCCTGCTGGGGTATTTCAAATGGTCGGCTTGGCGATTACCCAGTTTGGGCTATGGATTGCCAGCATTAAGCAGCACGGTGCTGCGCACATTAAAGCGGTGCAACTCAACGCCTTAGCCGCTCAAGTCGAGCAGGGCACTTGGCAAGCCGAATCCGTCGCCGTTGCAACATCGCCATTGGCCGCAATCGTATTAGATGTCGTGAGCAGCGAGTCAAGTAGTGTGGCTGAACAGCCTGTCCCACGCGTCGAGATTGCCCCTGCCGTGGACGAGCGTGTTGCCGAACCTATTTTGGCTGATGAGCCTAGCGAACCTGACAATATCCAAATCGGCACGCTCAGCCTATCGCCTACTTTGTTTGCCATCGGTACTGAAGAGTCCAAGCAAAACGTAGCGAATTTACGCACGCAACTTGCTGCCTTGCGGGAGCTGGAAGTCGCCCATATTGAGTACGACTTTATGCGTGCGGCACACACTATCGTGGGCGTGAATCGCGCTATGGGCTTTGCGCCTGTGGTCGAGTTAGCGGCCGCCTTAGAAAGCTGGCTATTGATGCGGATTGAACATGCGTTTGATTTGATTCCGCCACAATTTACCTTGCTCGAAAACAGCATCGAAAAACTGGCGCAGATGATGGCGCAAGTGAGCGCGCAACACTATCCCGATGCGGCGACTGACTTGGTGCAAGCCTTGCAGCAAGACAAAGAGAAGCTCAAAAATGTCTTAATCCCAGCCAGCGTCATCAGCCCAGTAGCCGCTCCTGTTAGCCATGAGGATGAGCCGCAAGTACAAGATGAAATCGACGCGCAATTACTGCCGATTTTCTTGGAAGAAGCTGAAGAACTTATTCCTAAAATTGGCGATGCGTTACGCCATTTGCGTGCTCAACCCAACGACAGCGAACCGTTGCACTTACTAAACCGTTTGCTGCATACCACCAAAGGTAGCGCACGGATGGCGGGTGCGATGCGCGTCGGTGATGTCGCGCACAAAATGGAAGACAAAGTGTTGGTTGCGGGCGGGCTCAAGCACGATGCCCATTATTGGGATCAACTCGAACAAGACTACGATTTTATCAGCGCGCTGCTGGAAGAATTACGCACTGGCAAACCCGCTGCAAGCGCAGTCAGTGCCGTGCCACAAGGCTTGCGTAGCAGTGATGCGCCCGTATTAAGCGCGCAACCTGCTCTTGAAATTGGTGCGGAACGCGCCATGCACGGCAATATGTTGCGCGTGCGCGCCGATGTGTTGGATCGTCTCGTCAATGAGGCCAGCGAAATTAGTGTGGCGCGCTCACGCATGGAAGCTGAGCTACGCGCTTTCAAAGATGGCTTGTTGGAATTGACTAACAGCGTTACACGCTTGCGTAAACAAGTGCGGGAAGTAGAAATTCAGGCTGAGTCGCAAATGCAGGCGCGCGTCAGTTTGGCGCACGACAGTGCCGAGCAATTTGATCCGCTCGAATTTGACCGCTTCACCCGTTTGCAAGAACTGACGCGTTTCTTAAACGAAAGCGTGCATGACGTGCAGACCGTACAAAACGCGCTGCTCAAAAATCTGGATGAAACACAAGCGGCGATGTCAGCGCAAGCGCGCTTAAACCGTGAGCTGCAACAAAGTTTGATGAACATTCGCATGGTGCCGTTTAACAGCATCAACGATCGGCTGTATCGCATCGTGCGTCAGACCAGCAAGCAGTTAGGTAAACGTGCTAACTTGGATTTGCTGGGCACAGGCGTGGAAATTGACCGCAGCGTGTTGGAAAAAATGACCGCACCATTTGAGCATTTGCTGCGTAACGCGATTGCGCATGGCTTGGAAAATGAAGCGCAGCGCGAGCAAGCGGGCAAAGCCCCATTCGGTGATATTCGTTTGTTGGTCAGCCAAGAAAATAATGAGGTGGTATTTACTTTAAGCGATGACGGCGCAGGTTTAGATTTCCCCGCCTTACGCGCCAAAGCTATCGGCAAAGGCTTGCTCGCCGCCGATGACAACAGTAGCGAAGCCGAGCTCACCCAATTGATTTTTGCGACGGGTTTAACCACCGCCAATGAAGTTAGTGAAATCGCGGGGCGCGGCATTGGTATGGACGTAGTACGCAGCGAAATCGCGGGCTTAGGTGGACGAATTGACGTGTCATCAAGCACGGGTAAAGGCACGCAATTCACCATTCATTTACCGCTCACTTTAGCGGTAACACAAGTGTTGATGGTGCGTTGCAATGAGTCAACCTACGCCATTCCTGCGGCGATGGTGACACAAGTGCGCCAAGTGAAAGCCGCTGACATGCAAGCCTTGTATCAAGCTAATCAAATGGACTGGCAAGGCAGCAGTTACCCCTTGCAATACTTGCCTATCCTGTTGAATGAACACCATGACACAGCGGTTGCGCAAGCACGTAACACCGTGCTGCTCTTGAAGAGCGGCGCAAGCCTAATGGCTTTGCACGTGGACGAGCTGCTCGGTAATCAGGAAGTTGTGGTGAAAAATATCGGTCCGCAGTTGTCGCGTTTAGCAGGGATTGCAGGTGCGACAGTGCGCGGTGATGGTTCGGTGGTATTGATTTTGAATCCATTGCAAATGCAACGTCGTCACACCAGCCAAGTTGCCCAGCCAAGTGCCGCCGTGATTGCTAGCAACAATCCACTCGTCATGGTGGTTGATGATTCGCTCACGGTACGCAAAATCACGACGCGTTTATTGACTCGCTCAGGTTACGAAGTGGTCACCGCGAAAGATGGCGTGGATGCCTTGGAACAGTTGCGCGACATCAAGCCGTTGGTGATGTTGGTGGACGTGGAAATGCCGCGTATGGATGGCTTTGAACTTACCAAAGAAGTGCGTCGCGCCAGTGCCACTAAGGATATTCCTATCATTATGATTACCTCGCGTACCGCTGATAAACATCGCGAACATGCGATGCAATTGGGGGTGAATGCCTACCTCGGTAAGCCGTATCAAGAAGAAGATTTGCTGGCTAGAATCGCAGCGTTTGTGGGTGAGCAATAACTGCAACAACACCCATCCCATCAACAGTAGCGCAGCCCATAAAAAAACCGCTAAACCAGAATCTAGGTTCTTGTTTAGCGGTTTTTTTATGGATGTCGGTAGTGCTGGTTGAGCGAAGTTAGTGTTGCTGGCTTATTTGTTTAAATACTCACGGCCTCGTGCAATCGCAGCGGCCACTTGATTAGGTGCCGTGCCGCCGATGTGATTGCGGCTGGCAAGCGAACCTTCTAACGACAGCACTTGATAGACATCATCGCTAATCAGGACGGAGAATTTTTGTAAGTCGGCAAGTTTTAAGTCGGATAAATCACAGCCTTGTTGCTCTGCACTGCGCACCGCTAAAGCCACGGCTTCATGGGCATCGCGGAACGGCAGGCCTTTTTTGACTAAGTAGTCAGCCAAGTCGGTGGCGGTGGCATAGCCTTGCAACGCGGCGGCGCGCATTTTGGCGGGTTTAACTTGGATACCCGTAATCATGTCGGCATAGATACGCAAGGTTTGCTGCAAGGTGTCAACCGTATCGAACAACGGTTCTTTATCTTCTTGATTGTCTTTGTTGTAGGCCAGCGGTTGGCCTTTCATCAAGGTCAGCAGGGCGATTAAATGGCCATTCACGCGCCCAGTTTTGCCGCGTACTAATTCGGGTACATCAGGGTTTTTCTTCTGCGGCATGATGGACGAGCCCGTGCAAAAGCGATCAGCGATGTCGATAAAGCCCACCATCGGGCTCATCCACAAAATCAGTTCTTCCGAAAAGCGCGATAAGTGCGTCATGATCAACGCCGCCGCAGCGGTAAATTCAATGGCGAAATCGCGATCGGATACCGCATCTAGCGAGTTTTCGCACACGCCTGAAAAGCCCAATAATTCCGCCACCATTTCGCGTTGAATCGGATAGCTCGTTCCCGCCAACGCAGCTGCGCCTAACGGCAAGCGGTTCACACGGCGACGCGTATCGCTCAAGCGTTCGGCATCGCGCTTGAGCATCTCGAAATACGCCATTAAGTGATGGGCAAAACTAATCGGTTGCGCCACTTGCAAATGGGTGAAACCGGGCATGATGGTGTGCGTGTGTTGCTCGGCTAAATTCAAAATCGAAGTTTGCAAGGCGGCGATCAGTTGCAACAATTCGTCGATAGCGTGACACAAATATAAGCGCACATCGGTGGACACTTGGTCGTTGCGTGAACGTCCTGTATGTAAGCGTTTGCCTGCGTCGCCCACCAGTGCCGTGAGGCGTTTTTCAATGTTCAGATGCACGTCTTCTAAGTCGAGCTGCCAGTCGAATTGACCTTGTGCAATTTCCGTTTGAATCTGCGCTAAGCCGCGTTGAATATCGGCTAAATCTTGCGCGGCGATGATGCCGCAATGGCTCAACATTTGCGCGTGTGCCAGCGAGCCTTGGATGTCAAATTGCGCGAGTCTGCAATCAAAGCCAACCGAAGCGGTATAACGCTTGACTAATTCCGCCACTGGTTCATTGAAACGTCCCGACCAGGTATTTTTGTCTTGTGTGTTTGTCATAGTTTGTCCAGAATCCCGCGCGTTTTGCGTATGTCGCAAAGTAATTAAAGCAGCAAAAAATCACTAGGATTTTTCACCATGAATAAACCTCGCAGTATAAAACAAAACAGCCTGCCCCATGCTGTGCCTGACTTTCGTAATCTCGGCGTGGTCTTGCGCATTTTGTTGTTAAGCAATGCGTTTGCTTTGTTTAAGGCGGTGATAGATGGCAGTAATTGGGGTGAAGTTATCGCGCATTTAATTGAGTCGGCTAGTTTGCTCACCCCTGTCTTGCTCTCCTCGCTGTTGTTATTGTGGCTGGCGCAGCCAGTGCTGAAGCGTATGAACTACGCCTATGCTAGCGTGGCAATCAGCGCGGGGGTGATGCTGTTAACCGTGATGATATTTAATTGCAGTGGTGATTTTTTTGAGCCGATAGATGATGACGATCGACAGTTCGATGCGATGCAATATGCGTTGTTGGCGATTTTGGTTAGTCAGATGTTGTTGTTTTATTTTCGTTGGCGTGCCCAGATTTTGTCGCAGGCTTTGCATGATGCGCGTCTGCAAGTGTTGCGCGCGCGCATCCGCCCGCACTTTTTGTTCAATACCATTAATGCAGTGTTGTCGATTGTGCGTAGTCAGCCTAAACAGGCCGAAACTGCACTCGAAGATATGGCGGATTTATTTCGCATGGCGATGGGCACGGCGCAAGATTTAGTGCCGCTGCATCAAGAAATTAAATTGAGTGAGCAGTATTTAGCCTTAGAAAAATTACGCATGGGCGAGCGTTTGCAGCTTGTTTGGCACATTGATGAGGCGGCGTTAACCGCTATGATTCCGCCCTTATTACTCCAGCCATTGTTAGAAAACGCGGTCTATCACGGTATCGAAACCTTGGCGGCGGGTGGCACCATTAACATCAGCGTGCGGCGTGCAGGCAAACAACTAGAGCTGCTGATTAGCAATCCTTGCCAGCCGCATGATGTCGTCAAACATGTGGGGAATAAGCTGGCTTTGCAAAACATTCGTGAACGCTTGGAATTGCTGTTTGATGTGGAGGCGCGTTATGTGGTGGAGGCGCAGCGCGATGCGTATAAAATCAGCATTACTTTGCCGTATTTGCAGGAGGGAGAAATATGACAACCATTGAGCTAGCTTTGCGGGTGTTTATTGTTGATGACGAAATGCCTGCGCGCAATCGGCTGCGTGAATTGTTGGAAGATTGTAATAATCAGTTGGCGTTAGAGCTGGTCGGCGAAGCGGGTAATCCGCAAGAAGCCTTAGATAAATTGGCTGAAACGCCCACCGATGTGGTGTTGATGGATATACGCATGCCCGAAATGAATGGCTTGGAATTGGCGCGCCATTTGCAAAAACTGGAACATCCTCCAGTGATTATTTTTACCACCGCTTACGATGAATACGCGCTCCAAGCGTTTGAGTTGCACGCCATTGATTATTTGTTGAAGCCAATCCGCTTGGGGCGTTTGTTTGACGCGCTCAATCGGGCGCGCACTGCTGTGCCGATACAGACGGCGGTATTGCAAGAGCTGCTGCCTGAATCGCGTAAACAGTTGTCGATACATGAGCGTGGTCGCGTGCATTTAGTACCGATAGAGGACGTATTGTTTTTGCGCGCGGAACAAAAATACATCACGGTACGAACTGCGCAACGCGAATATCTAATTGAAGAATCGCTAATCGCCTTGGAAAAAGAATTCGCTACGCAGATGGTGCGTGTGCATCGCAATTGCTTGGTGGCAAAGCGTGCCATTATCGGTTTTGAAAAAAGCGCAGATGAAAGCAATGGCGGTTGGCTGGTTAAATTGCGTGATGTGGCGGAGGCTTTGCCGCTGAGTCGGCGACAAAACTTTTTGGTGAAAGAGTTTGGTAAAACGAATTAAGTATTATTTTAATTGGAGTTGATTTAGGTCAAGGTGGGGAATGCTTGATTTCGCTATATTTTATCTATGGGACAAGGGCTTATCTCCTAGTAATTTAGACGGGTATGAGCTAGAAAAATGGTTTTTTTCTTTACCTAACCTAATAGGGTGTGTCATCATTCTGTAGTTGTAAAAGGTGTTGCATAGAGATGGATTATTTATTGGGCGGTTAGCCATAAATAATCCATCATTTTTTAACTTGCTCTTGGGAGGAGATACTGTGGAAGCTCATGCTAAATCAGTAGCGGTAAAGTACGACATGGATGTAGTTCGATGGTTCACCATCATGGCTGTCATCTTTGCGGTAGTGGGTACCTTTGTCGGTGTGTACGTTGCATCGGAATTGGCGTTCCCGTTTTTAAACTTTGATATACCTGAAATTACTTTCGGGCGTTTGCGTCCACTGCATACCAATGCGGTGATTTTTGCGTTTGGCGGTAACGTTTTGTTTGCAACTGGTTATTACATCGTGCAGCGCACGGGTGCAACTAAGTTGTGGAGCAATAAGTTGGCGTGGTTTCATTTCTGGGGCTGGCAAGCCATTATCGTGTGCGCAGTGATTACTTTGCCTTTGGGTTTGTCTCAAGGTAAGGAATACGCTGAATTGCCATGGTGGGTCGATATTATGATTGCCGTGGTTTGGCTGTCATATGGTCTGAACTATGTAATGACTAATGCGATTCGTACCACTTCACATATGTATGTGTCGAACTGGTTCACCATGGGCATGATCGTGATGATCACTTACTTGCACGTGGTTAACAGCATGGCTATCCCTGTGGATTGGGCAACTTCTTACTCGATTTATTCGGGTGTGCAAGATGCGATGATTCAATGGTGGTGGGGTCATAACGCGGTGGGTTTCTACCTGACTGGCGGTTTCTTGGGGATCATGTACTACTTCATTCCTAAGCAAGCGCAACGTCCAGTGTTCTCATATCGTTTGTCGGTATTGCATTTTTGGACTTTGACATTTGGTTATGTATGGTTGGGTGCTCACCATTTGCAATACACCGCGTTGCCTGATTGGACGGGTTCTTTAGGCGCAGCGATTTCATTAGCGATGATTATCCCTTCATGGGGTGGCGCGATGAACGGGATGATGACTTTGTCAGGTGCGTGGGACAAATTGCGTACCGACTACATCTTGCGTTTCTTGGTTACTGCGATGGCGTTCTACGCGATGTCAACTTTTGACGGTCCCGTGATGGCGATTAAATCAGTGAATGCTTTGTCTCACTACACCGACTGGACAGTGGGTCACGTTCATGCGGGTGCGTTGGGCTGGATGTCGATGGTTTCTTTTGGTGCGCTGTACCACATGGTTAAGAAATTGTGGAACACCGAAATGTATTCTGACCGTCTGGTGAATGTGCACTTCTGGGTGGCCTTGGTGGGTGCGGTAACTTACGTCGTCGCGATGTGGGTGTCTGGGATTATGCAAGGTCTGATGTGGCGTGATTATGATGAATACGGCACATTGACCTATACCTTCGTTGAATCTGTATCAGCTATGCATCCTTACTATGTAATGCGTGCAGTGGGCGGTGCAATCTTCAATCTGGGCACCTGGATCATGTTATTCAACGTAGTGATGACGATTCGTCAAGCGAGTGCAACTCGTGCGACCAATCCCGTTGCTGCTCGTGCGTAAGGGAGAGAAAAATGTCTGATCACGATCATATTTATTCAACTAAGTTCCAAGACAAAATCGAACGCAACACCTTGTTGATGTTCATCATGACCGCGCTGGCTGTGGCGGTTGGCGGTATCGTAGAAATTGTGCCATTGTTTTATTTGCCTAACACTGGGATGAACGGTGGCGATGGTACTTACAACAATACTCAGCATAAAGATCTGCAAGGTAACGTTATTCCGATGGATAAAATTGTTTGGAATCCAGTGACATCCGAACATAAAACCATGGATGACTGGCAGCCAGGTGATGGCGTGCGTCCTTACAAGCCTTTGGAGTTGGCTGGCCGTGCGATTTTTATTCGTGAAGGTTGTTTCTTGTGTCATTCACAAATGATTCGTCCGTTCCGTGATGAAAAAGACCGTTATGGTCACTACTCTATCGCTGAAGAGTCTATGTACGACCACACCTATCAATGGGGTTCTAAACGCACGGGTCCTGACTTGGCGCGTGTGGGTGGTAAGTACTCTGATGAATGGCAACGTAAACACTTGAAGTATCCACGCGACGTGGTGCCAGAGTCGGTTATGCCTAACTTCTTCTTCTTGGAAAATGCGCCTGTTGATACAGTTAAAACTGTAAAAACAATGGAAGTGATGACTAAGATGCCTTTCACTGCTGTGCCTAAAACAATTTACTCAGCCGAGTACATTGCCGCCGCACCCGAAGCGTTGAAAGACAAAACCGAAATGGACGCAGTGATCGCATTCTTGCAATCCTTGGGTAATCACGTGAAATTTGAAGAAGGCGTGAACTACCGTGACTAAGCTGATGGATTACCTGCATACGGACTGGGCAGCCATGTCGCGTAATGACTGGCTAGGGGTGGCATTTACCGTGCTGGCATTTGTGGCAATGATTGCGGTCTATATTATGGTGTTCAATCCGCGTAACAAGGATGGCTTTGCCGCACAGGCCGATATGGCACTGCGCGACGAAGGCGATGAAAATAATTCAGGAGATAAAAAATGAGTGAAAATCATAAAGCCTCTGGTGAAGTACCAACCACGGGGCATGTATGGGATGACGACTTGGCGGACTTCGTCAATCAACCACCAAAATGGTGGATGTTGGGTTTAACTGCCAGTGGTATTTGGGTGGTGGTGTATTGGTTGATGTATCCCGCTATTCCAGTTGCGATGGCGGGCGACTTTTTCAAAGGCTTCGGTTTGCCAGGTTTGAATTGGCATATGGCAGGTACTGATGCTGGCATGGACAACAAATGGACGGCGATTAAAGAGTTGGCAATCGACCAAAAAGAGTTGGATGACGTGCGTAAGCCTTTTGAAGATAAGCTCAAAGATATGACTCCAGCGGCAATTTTGGCAGATCCAAATTTATCTGAATACGTTGCCCGTTCAGGCAAGGTGTTGTTCTCAGATAACTGCGCAGCGTGTCATGGTCAAAACGGCGTGGGGACTTTTCAAACGGGCAAATTTGCGCAACGTGAAAAAGGCTACATGGCTCCGATGTTGAATGACGATGATTGGTTGTTTGGTGGTGAAATCAACACCATTCACGAAACTATCGTAGGCGGTCGCCAAGCCATGATGTCTCCGCACAAAGACATGTTGTCAGCTCAGCAAATTGATGATGTGGCGCACTACGTGATGGCGATGTCGGCGCAAGGTAAAGAAGGCGCAGACAAAGATCCAGCCGTTGCCGCAGGCATGAAAGTGTTTGCTGAAAGCGACTGTACTGGGTGTCATGGCGCAGATGCCAAAGGTGTGCAAGCGATGGGTTCAGCCAACTTAACCGACAAAGTATGGCGTTTTGATGGTTCGTTAGAAGGTATCAAGCAAACCATTACTTATGGTGTGAATGCAGGCGACAACGCACGCGTTGCGGTGATGCCTAACTTCACCGCCGCAGGTAAATTGACACCAACTGAAATCAAAAAGTTGGCAGTTTATGTGTACAAGTTTGGCGGTGGTAAGCCTGATGCAGTCGTTGAAGTTGCGCCTGTAGCCGATGCTGCTTCGGCTGTTGTTGCAACCAACTAATTGTCTAATCAAGCTGCTGCGTCTTTATCGACACGGCAGCCGTTATGGAGGAGATAAACATGAAACATGATTTTGTATTTTGGGCTTTGATGATTGGAACAGCAGGCGCATTTGCTGCACTCCTTGGTGGCTTGCTGTTCTTGTTTTTTAACGGTAAAAATAAAGAACGTGGCGAGAAGTAAGGTTGTATGAGTAATCAAGGGGGGGGCAATGCCTCCTCCTTTTTTCTTTTCGCTAGTTACTTACCTTAAGTTTTTAGTCACGTGAAAATTTAATGTAGGCATCTTTTTAATAAGGCACTTGCCAAGTACAAGTGAACTTTCTCAAGGAGTAGCAAATGAACGAATCCAGCAAAAAAAATACTGAAAGTATTGGCGTTACCACGCTGTATCACGAGCAGGAAGAATGGTCGGTCAACTTAGGTGAAAAAACCGTGCACGCGAAACGGATGCCAGGATTTTTTCGTACTGTTAAATACTTTACTGAATCGCTGTGGCTGTTGTTTTTTGTGGGTGCGTATTTGCGCTGGGATGGCAAGCAAGCCTTGATGTTGGATGTAAATCATCGCCAATTTCATTTCTTTAATATCACCATTTTGCCGCAAGACATTTGGATGGTGTCCTTGTTGCTGCTGATTTTAGCGATGACTTTGTTTGCGGTAACTTCAGTTGCTTCTCGCGTGTTCTGCGGTTATTTCTGTTTCCAAACCGCCTGGGTGGATTTGTTCACTTGGATCGAAGGCAAAATCGAAGGCAATCCTGGTCAACGTCACAAACTCGATGCCGCACCGTGGACTCGCGACAAAATTATCAAAAAAGTCAGCAAGCATTTTGTCTGGCTGTTAGTTGCGCTATTGACGGGTATCAGCGCGACAGTGTGGTTTGAAGATGCGTATCAGTACTGGCACGACCTGACTCATTTTAATTTGTCACTGCTCGAAACTGTCACCTTGGTGACCTTCACGCTGGGCACTTACGCCTTGGCGGGTTTTATGCGCGAACAAGTGTGTTTGTGGTTGTGTCCTTACGCTCGTATTCAAGCGGTGATGGCGGATGCGCAAACTATCTTGCCGACTTTCGATAAGAAGCGTGGTGAGCCACGCGGCAAACTTCGTCGCGGTGTGGAGGTAGGAACTAGCGCGCAAGGCGATTGCATTGACTGTTTCCAATGTGTGCAAGTCTGTCCAACTGGCGTGGATATTCGCGAAGGTCAGCAGTTAGGCTGCATCACTTGCGGACTGTGTTTGGATGCGTGTGATTCCATCATGGACAAAATTGGTCGCCCACGCGGGCTGATTCGTTATGCCTCTCTTGATGAGCTAGACGGCAAACCCGTTAAAAAACTTTACCAACATCCACGCACTTGGGTCTATGTGGTGATTTTGTTGGCGGCATTAGGTGGTGTCGTTTATGGCATGACGCATTTGGGTGCATTGAAATTGCGTGTTGAGCCCGAACGTCAACCTTTGTTTGTGCGCATGAGCGATGGCTCAATACAAGATAAATACACCTTCAAAGTACTGAACAAAACGGATAAAGATTTACACGTGAACATCAGTGCCGAAGGTGGGATTAAAGGCCAAGTATTACGTTGTGATTGTGAGCTGCCTAAAATAGTGGCGCATGGCAAATCAACGACCTTTACTGTGTTTATCAAAGCGGATGATAAGAGCGTGTTAAAAGACGTGACTAAGTTGCAGTTCCGTGTTGAAAATGTTGAAGATCCAACTATGTTTGCCGAATACAACAGCGTATTCAACGCCCCTAAGCGTTAATTTTTAGTCTAGAGGTGAACTATGTTTTCGCAAAAGAATAAACGCGCTTGGCGCAATCCTTGGGTGTTGGGACTGGTTGCGATTGTTTTGGCGGGTGTGCTAATTAACATGCGCATGTTGTGGAATATGGTGCATCACCCCGCGCGCTTGTTGGATGAGCACTACACCGTTAAAGATCACAATCGCTACGATGCTAAGTGGTTGCAACAGCAAGCCGAGCGTTCTACGTTAGGTTGGCACGCCAAGCTGACTAGCTCAGCCCAAGCGCATAACGATGCTGAAGCGTTACCACAAATGTCACGTTTTATCGTAACGGCTAGTCCTGCTGAGTTTGTTTTGGAGTTGGCAGATAAAGACGGACAGCCCGTTGAGGCCGCCAACATCAAAGTGGATGTGCAATGGCCAGGCGATCCAAGTTTTGACTTTAAGGGCGAGTTCACTACCGCTGCGGCGGGGCGTTATGTCAGCACGCTGAATTTCCCGCGCGCGGGGAATTGGGATGTGCTGATACACGCCAGCGTTGCAGGGCGCGATTTCGACATGGAGCAAAAAATGTTTGTTGCCATCCCTAAGCCGCAATAACGATGTCCGCAGCAAATCCTCACGGTTGCTTTCACTGCGGTCTTGCCATCCCTCCTGAAGAGCATTTTCACGCGCAGTTAGACGGTGCGCCGCGCAGCTTTTGCTGCTTTGGCTGCCAGTCGGTGTGCGAGGCAATTTTTTCAGCGGGGCTGCAAGGCTATTACCAGCGCACCCCAGAAGGGGTATTGCTCGCACCGCCGCCACTGCCACCTAAAGATATTGCCATGTACGACTTGGCGGATGTGCAGCAAGAATTTGTCAATGCAACGGGTGATAGTCGCGACACCCATTTACTGGTTGAAGGTATTCATTGCGCCGCGTGCGTGTGGCTGATTGAACGCGCCATGATGCGCACGGTGGGGGTGCAAACCGCCAATGTCAATCTGGCAGGTAAGCGTTTGCACCTGCGCTGGCAAGACAGTCAAGTGCAGTTGTCGAGCTTGATTGCGAGCTTGGCGAAAATTGGCTATGCGGCGGTGCCCTATGATCCTGACGTTGCCGAAGGTGCGATGAAGCGCATCAATCGCGCGCTGCTGTTCCGCTTGTTTTTTGCGGGCTTCGCGATGATGAATATGATGCTCATTTCCATCGCCTTGTATAGCGGTGCCGATCAAGGACAGTTCAAAAATTTCTTTCATTGGATGGGCTTTGCGCTGGCTACGCCGACCTTACTGTATTCGGCGTTTCCATTTTACAAAGGCGCATGGGTTGGCTTACGCAATACCCGTTTGACTATGGATTTACCCATTGCCATTGGGCTGTCGGTCACCTATTGCTACTCGCTGTATGTCACGCTGACGGGTATCGGTGAAGTGTATTTCGATACCGTCACCAACCTGACTTTCGTGATTTTGATTGGGCGATATTTGGAAGGTATGTTCCGCCATCAAGCCGTTGCCGCGACCAGTCGTTTAATGGATTTGCAACCGCGTGTGGCAACGCTGATTAAAGACGGTAGCGAAGTCATTACGCCGATTCGTGCGATTAAAGTGGGCGCACATATTTTGGTTAAACCTGGCTACAAAGTGCCCGTCGATGGCGTGGTCATTGAGGGTGAGAGTCGCGTTGATGAAGCGATGTTGAGCGGCGAATCCATCCCCGTTAAAAAGTCAGTCGGCATGAGTGTGGCGACGGGCACGTTGAATGTGGATGGCGCGTTAGTCGTCGAAGTGCAAGCCACGTTGCAACACACCTTGCTGGCAAAAATTATTCGCCTAGTCGAGCAAGCGCAATCCTCTAAAGCCCCCGTACAGCGTATCGCTGATGGCATCGTGCCGTGGTTTGTGCTGGCTACCTTAATCGCGGCTGCGTTGACCTTTTTTGTGATTCATCACGGCAATTTTGAATTGGCGTTAATGGCGGCCACCTCGGTGCTCATCATCACTTGCCCTTGTGCCTTGGGCATGGCAACGCCGATGTCAATTGCGGTGGCATCCGGTTTAGGTGCCGCGCATGGCATCTTGGTGAAGAACGGTTTGGTGCTGGAAACACTGTCGCAAGTGAATCATTTTGTGTTCGACAAAACGGGCACGCTGACCTTCGGCAAAATGAGTGTGGCGCAACAACAATTTGCCAGCGGCGTAGCTGGATTAGCTGTGTTGCGCACCGCCGCAGCGGTAGAAAAATACAGCGAACACAGCATCGCGCGCGCCATTGTGCAAGCCGCCGAAGCGCAGCAGTTAGGCTTTCGCGAATTGAGTGCGACAGGCTTTTTAGCCACCGCTGGTTTGGGCGTACAGGCGCAAGTGGCGGGCGAGCATGTGTGCTTGGGTAATCTTGCTTGGCTTGCGCAGCAAGGCGTGGCGGGCGATGCAGCGTTGCAAACGGCGGCACAACAGTGGGAAGCACAAGCGATGAGTTGCGTGCATATCGCCATCAATGGCGCACATGTTGGCGTGCTTGCCTTAGCCGACCAATTGCGCCCAGATGCGCAGCAACTGATTAACGAGCTACGCACAGCGGGCATCGCCATGACGCTCTTGAGTGGCGACAAGCGCGCCGTGGCAGAGGCCATCGCCCAGCAACTAGGCGGCATGGAAGTCATCGCCGAAGTGTTGCCACAAGATAAAGATCAAGCAATTTTAACCTTGCAACAACAAGGCAAAATCGTCGCGATGGTGGGCGACGGCATCAACGATGCACCCGCACTGATTCGCGCCAATGTTGGCATTGCGCTAGGTTCGGGGACGGATGTTTCGGTAGAGAGTGCCGACATCGTGTTGATGCACAACGAGCTGAATAAAGTTAGATTGGCGACGTTGTTATCGCGCCGCACGCTGCGCACCATCAAACAAAATATCGGGCTGTCATTCGTCTATAACAGCATCATGGTGCCGCTGGCGATGTTGGGACATGTAACACCCTTGGTCGCCGCGATTAGTATGCCGATTAGCTCGATTTTGGTGGTTGCCAACGCGGCACGGATTCGTAATTTATTTAAGGGGTAAGCACAATGGAAGTTATTTACAGCTTGATTCCGGGCATGACCTTTATGGGCTTGGTGTTCGTTGCAGTGTTAATTTGGGCGGTGAAAAATGGCCAGTACGAAGACATGGAAGGCAATGCCAGCCGCATTTTGTTAGACGATGACGAAGACGCGATGCTGCGCAGCACGCCCGAAGAAAAAGCGGCCGCCAAAGAAAAAGCGCGTCAAGAAAAAAATCCTGACGCGCCTAAGTAACGCTGCAAACGCTAACTTTCCTTCATCAATCTTTATTCAATCAAAGTGCCGTGCTTCAGTAACGGCGCACGCAGTACTTCAAAATCTTTCAGCGGCACATATTGGAACACGGCTTTTTGGTTGCTGCCGAGCATCACATCTAAGCCGTGTTGCGCATACAGCCAGTGGATTTCGCCATTAGCGGTTTCTTTGATGCGTTCGCTAGGCGTGCCGAAATGTTTGCTGATAATCGCTTCGTCCAAACTGGCGGTGGGCAAATAAGTCAGGCTGTTCAGCGGCGCAGCGCGTACCACCGCCAAATCATCAAAGGTCAGCGTGATGCGTTTGCCACTTGGCGTGCTATTCATGCGCAAACCGCGTTCAAACATGGCTTGTAGCACTTCTGGCGCGAGTGCTACGGTGAGCGTCATCTTGGCTTTTAAGCCGTTGAAATTAACCTCTTCGATGAATACTTCCACCGACATATTTCCTTCATTCGGTTTGAACAAACTAATTTCGGTATCCGCCTCATATGCAAAAATATGCGCGGCTTCATCCAGCGTCGTTTTGCCCAAAGTTACGCCGAACACTTGCGTGGTTTCAGGGGTGGGGTGGGTGATATTCCAGGGCAGCGTGGCAGGGGTATCGACTTTGTTTTCGGGGAGCTGATTTAAGGCAAACCAAGCGACAAAAAATAAAGCGAAGGCGGCGGCGATAATTTTCTTATCCATTATTGTTGTGCTCCTGTGGCAGGGTGTAAGGCCAGTGCAGCGGCGGGGATTTGGCTGCTTTTACATTGATGTTCGGCATCAAATTCCAATACCACTAACACCAGCAACGACACCATAAACGGTAATTGTCCGATGCCGAAGGCGAGTGATTTTGAGGCGATGGGCGACAAGCCTAATTGTGTACCGCCAAAAAACATTACCGCGCTAAAAGTGCCTGTGACTACGAACAAAATCAAGAATAAACGCGCGCGTTTGGCGGCGAGTAAATGATGGCAGCGCACGAAATGTGATGCTTCGTTGCGCAGACTGCGACGCGCTTGGAAGATGACATAAATGAGCGAGGCAAAAGACAGCCCAATCATCAGATACAAGGGCAGTTGGGTGCTTTTAATCATGCTGACGGCCAGCACAAAAACAAAAATATGGATGACGATAAAGTCAAACAGTAATACTGAATGTAGCTTGCTGGCGCGATTGATTTCCGCGTTACTGGCTGTGAATTCCATAAGGATGATTACTCTGTAATAAAAATGAAGGCGCGGATAATCCGCGCAAGCTGCACCACTGTCAAACTAACTTGCACAATGCACAGCGGCTTGCAGTTTGTGCACATCAACAATCTCAATCGCGCGCACTTTGACGTTAATCAGACCTAATTCTTGGAAGTGCGAAAACGCGCGACTGACCGTTTCTAATTTCAAGCCCAAGTAGCTGCCGATTTCTTGACGCGACATACGTAACTGAAACTGCGTCGCCGAAAAGCCGCGTGCAGCAAGGCGTTGCGACAGGTTCAGTAAAAAAGCTGCCAGTCGTTCTTCGGCACGCATTGAGCCTAGCAGCAACATAATGCCTTGGTCGCGCACGATTTCGCGACTCATGATTTTGTATAAATGGCGTTGCAAACTGGGCAATTCACGACTCATGCTTTCGAGCTGGGTAAACGGTAAGGCGCACACTTCGCTGTCCTCCATCGCCACCGCATCGCAGGTGTGTAGGTCGGTGCTAATCGCATCCAAGCCAATAATTTCGCCAGTCATTTGAAAGCCCGTAACTTGCTCACGACCATCTTCATGCAGCACTTGGGTTTTGAACGAGCCAGTGCGAATCGCATACAGTGAATGAAACGCATCGCCACTGCGATATAAATAATCACTGCGTACCACGCGCTGTTTTTTTTGCACTAAATCAGTAATGCGCTGCATATCTTCGCCTGATAAGCCAACGGGCATACACAGTTCGCGCAAGTTACATGTGGCGCAATGGGAGCGCAGTTGGGAGGTGATGGGAATAGACACGCGTGAGCCTTTGCGGAGGAATAACGGCGCGCATTTTGACATATATCAAAGGACTTAATCGGCTTAACTGGCATAGTCCGCGCCACTTTGCAGACCTGTGGAAAAATATCATGACCGTCGCACTCGATTTAGATTTAGAACTATTACGCCGCCTCGACAAAAATGGCCCGCGCTACACCTCCTATCCAACAGCGGATCGTTTTGTCGAAGCATTTAACGCCGACAGTTACGCCTCTTGGGTAGCGAAACGCAGCATCGGTGGTGCGGCACGTCCGCTATCGTTGTATGTGCATGTTCCGTTTTGCAACACGCTGTGTTTTTATTGCGCGTGCAACAAAGTCATCACCAAAGACAAAAGCAAAGCCGCCGACTATGTGCGCTATTTGATTAAGGAAATGGACATGCAAGCGGCCTTGTTAGGGCGCGGACAAGTCATCGAGCAATTGCATTTTGGCGGTGGCACACCAACTTTTTTGAGCGATGCCGAAATTGCTGAAGTGATGAACGCCATCCGCCGCAACTTCAAGCTCATTGAAAATGGCGAATACTCAATCGAAATTGACCCGCGCAAAGTGAGTGATGCCACCATCGCCCTGCTCGGCAGCACAGGCTTTAATCGCATCAGCGTGGGCGTGCAAGACTTTGATGAAGCGGTGCAACGCGCCGTTAATCGCATTCAATCTGAAGAAGAAACGCTGCGCGTGATTACGGCGGCGCGCGCCAACGGCTTCAAATCGGTGAGCATAGATTTGATTTACGGCTTGCCTAAGCAAACGCTGGCGGGCTTTGGCGCGACGCTGGATAAAGTCATTGCTGTCGATCCAGATCGCCTGTCGATTTACAACTACGCACACATGCCGACCTTGTTCAAACCGCAACGCCGCATCAGCGAAGAAGACTTACCCGATGCGCAAACCAAGCTCGATATTCTCGGCATGGCAGTGAAAAAACTCACCGACGCGGGCTATGTTTATATTGGTATGGATCATTTTGCCAAGCCCGAAGACGAGCTGGCGGTAGCGCAACGGCAAGGTCGCTTGCATCGCAATTTTCAAGGTTATTCGACGCATTCAGATTGCGATTTAGTCGCGCTGGGCGTGAGCGCCATCGGTAAAGTTGGCCCGACCTACAGCCAAAATTTTCGTGATTTAGAAAATTATTACGATGCGCTCGATCGTGATGTTTTACCTATCATGCGCGGTCTTGAATTAAATAATGATGACGTGCTGCGGCGCGCCATTATCCAAGCCTTGATGTGTCATTTTGAATTGCCTTACGAGCCATTTAACACCGCCTACTTAGTCGATTTTGCAAAGTATTTCGCCACCGAAATGCCTGAGCTGTTGGAGTATCAACGCGAAGGACTGTTAGTTTTATCGCCGCAAGGACTCACTGTTACGGCTAAAGGTCGCATGTTGATTCGCAACATTTGCATGGTGTTCGATAAGTATTTGCGCACACGCACCGAGCACGCCAAGTATTCCAAGGTTATTTGAAATGAACTAATGGGGCGCGACTATCGCACTCCTACAACAGCTTTTCCTCTGTAGGAGCAGACTCGCCTTGCGCGGTTTTGAGTGGTAACTATTGTCTGGCAGCTTTGCATAAGTATCGACGAAGCCGCAAGCCGCTGGTTGCTGCTAAATTCGGCTTTCTACAAGCGACTCCCCGCTATAATCTGCGCCTCATTTTTAGCGGGGTTAGCATGAATAAATTTCTTAAAGTTGCTTTGATTGCGACGGGTTCGATACTCGCAGTTGCTATCGCAGGTGCGGCGTATTTGGCGTTGACATTTAACCCCAATGACTACAAAGAAAAAATTATTCAGGCGGTGCACGAGAGTAAGCAGCGCACGTTGCATCTGGACGGTGACATCAGTTTGTCGTTTTTTCCTAATATCGGTGCGCGAGTGAATCGCGTTGCCTTGTCCGAATTTCAAAACGAAAAAGAGTTTGCTGCGATCGAGTCGGTGCGCGTCTCGCTCGCCTTACTGCCCTTATTCAGCAAGCAGTTGGTGGTGAATGAGCTGAGTTTATCGGGGCTGCATGCCACTTTGATTAAGCACAAAGATGGCAGCAGCAACATCGACGATTTGCTCAGTCCGCCTGCTGAAAAAACACCGCAGCCCGCTAGTGCGCCAGTGCGATTCGACATTGCGAAAGTGGTGATTGCCAAAACCAATCTGGCTTATCGTGATGAATTATCGGGCGCGCAATATGCGATTAACGATTTGGAATTGAGCACCAGTCGCATCGCACCTAACGTGCCAGTCAAGGTTTCTTTGGCCGTGGGCATGACTGCCAATCAGCCCAAACTGGCAATTCACACCGACTTAAAAACCACGCTGACTTTCGATTTAGAAAAACAAAGTTATCAATTAGCCGATTTGCAATTGGCTGTGACGGGCGCGGCGTTGGATATTACGAAAATGCAAATAAATGCTAGCGGTGCTGCCAGTGCCAATCTCGCCACACAAGAATTTTCTGCACATAAATTGCAGCTCAAAGCCAGTGGCGTAAAAGGCACGGAAGTCTTCGCTGCCGATTTGTCTGCGCCTGATTTGAATCTTGCCAGCGACCATTACACGGGTAGCGATGTAACGCTGCATGCCAAGCTGGATGCGGCTTTCGGGCAGTTGGTCGCAGCGTTAAATATCCCTAGTGTGAGCGGTAATGCGCAAGCGTTTAAGGTCGATAATTTAAGCGTGGCTGCGACGTTGACGCAGCCTGCGCAAACGCTACAAGTAAAACTGACTTCACCGCTGGCGGGCAATATGCGCGCGCAACAATTCTCTTTGAGTAATCTGTCTCTTGCGCTGAATGCCACGGGTGACGCGCTGCCGAACAAGGCGGTCAGCAGCGAATTAAAAGGCAATGTGAATGTTGATTTGAAGCAACAAAATGTGCAGGTCAATTTGGCGGGCGGCGTGTTGCAAAGCCAAGTGCGCGCCAAGTTAGGGCTGCGTAATTTTGCTCAAGCGGCGTTGAATTTTGATGTGGATGTTGATCAGTTTGATGCCGATTTATATTTGCCTAAAGCCAATAAAGACGCGCCGAAAGCCGCTGCGCAGCCTGAAGCAAAGCTAGATTTATCGGCATTGCGTGCGCTCAATTTGGATGGCAGTTTGCGCATCGGATCGTTAAAAGTTGCCAATGTCAAAGTCGAAAAATTACGCGTCGATGTAGCAGCACATAAAGGTGTTGTTAGCATCAATCCGCTCGCGGCGAATCTGTATGGTGGTAGCAGCAATGGTTCGATTAGCATCAATGCACAAGCTATTCCTAGCATCGCTATTGTGCAAAATTTGAGTGGTATCGACATTGCACCGTTGGGTAAAGATGCGGCGAATTTCGATACGCTGGAAGGGCATGGCAATGTCGCGTTGAACCTCACTATGCAAGGCAATAAAGTCAGCGAGATGAAGCGCGCACTGAATGGCACGGCAAATCTGAGTTTGGTGGATGGTGCGATTAAAGGCATCAATCTGGCGAAAAAAATGCGCGATGCCAAAGCGATGTTCGGCGTGAAGTCGGACTCGCAAGCCGCCAACAAAGCTGAAAAAACAGACTTTAGCGAACTCAAAGCCAGTTTCAAAATCACTAACGGCGTGGCGCATAACGACGATTTAAGTATGAAGTCGCCGCTGCTGCGTTTGTCAGGCGCGGGTGATATTAACGTCGGCAATGACAGCATCAATTATCTCGCCAAAGCCACGCTGGCTAAGACTTTGGAGGGGCAGGGCGGCGCGGATAGTGTCGGTGGCTTAACCTTGCCTGTGCGCGTGAGCGGGCCGTTTACCGAGTTGAAATATGGCTTGGACTTTGGCTCTATGGTGAGCGACCAAACCAAGCAAAAAGTCGCGGATGTAAAAGCGGCCGCTAAGCAGCAAGTCGAAGTGAAAAAAGAAGAGCTCAAAACGCAAGTGCAAGAGCAGCTCAAAAGTGGATTGAAAGGCCTGTTCAAATAGTGGGCAGGAAGACGTTGAAGAATTCGTCGAGCGGGATAAAGCGCAAGGAGCTCGGCACGGAGCAGCTGAGACATATCACACAGATAGGCGAGGTTGCGAGTACCGCGCGACGCAGCGATTTGCTCGCGCAGACAGTTATTCAGCGTCTCCCTAGCTTTGCGGCGCGGTTGATTGTGTGGCAGCGCGAATTTGGGCGACATGACTTGCCTTGGCAAGGCGGCGATGCGTATCGCGTGTGGCTATCCGAAATCATGTTGCAGCAAACCCAAGTTATTACCGTCATCCCGTATTTTTTACGCTTCGTCGCCCGTTTCCCTAATATCGCAGTTCTTGCGGCAGCGACTGAAGAGCAAGTGCTGGAACACTGGAGCGGGCTGGGCTATTACGCGCGCGGGCGCAATTTACATAAGGCCGCGCGGCGCATCGTCGAAAAATATCACGGCGAATTTCCCAATGATTTTGCAAAAATAATCGAGCTACCTGGCATCGGGCGTTCCACCGCTGCCGCCATTTGCGCGTTGGCATTTCATCAACATCGCGCCATTTTGGATGGCAACGTTAAGCGCGTGCTGGCGCGCTATTGCGGCGTTGCAGGTTGGACGGGTGATAAAAACATCGAGGCACAACTGTGGCAACACGCCGAAGATTTGTTACCCAAACAAGAGGTCGCTATTTACATCCAAGCACAGATGGATATGGGCGCGACGCTGTGCACGCGCAGTAAGCCCAAATGTGTGCAATGTCCGCTGCACCATGATTGTGTTGCGTATCAAAGCAAGCGCGTCGCCGAACTGCCCACGTCGCGTCCGCGTAAAACAGTGCCAGAGCGTCATGCGACTTTTTTAGTGCTGCTGCACGGCAACGAAATTTATTTGGAGAAGCGCGCCGCGACAGGGATATGGGGTGGGCTGTGGAGTTTGCCGCAGTTGGATGATGGTGCTGAATTGCCAGCGGAATATGTGCTGCGCAATGGTTACGATGTGGGCGAACGAATTGAGCTTGATGCGTTCACCCACACCTTTACGCATTTCAAATTGCACATCACGCCCGTCGTTTTTAATGTGGCGCACAAGCCGTTGCGTGTGCAGCAAGCTGATAGTGTTTGGCTCGATGTGGATGCGGCTGTGCAAGCGGCGATACCTACCCCTGTGCGGATGATTTTGGCGCAATTAAAGCATCACGATTAGCGCGAGGGCGGGTGTGTCGCGCGACTCTTTGCAAACGACTATATTTTCGCTACATCGCTATTTGTAATGGTTAGTCGCCCCATTTCTTCATCAAACTCTGTGCCACGCCGAGATGATCCAAGATGCGCGCCACCACAAAATCCACGATGTCTTGCACGCTCTGCGGATGGTGATAAAAGCCTGGATTGGGCGGCATGATGACGGCACCAGCGTGCGCTAACTTGAGCATGTTTTCTAGATGAATGGTGGAGAACGGCATCTCTCTAGGCGCGAGGATGAGGGTGCGTTTTTCTTTGAGCATTACGTCCGCTGCGCGGGCGATTAAATCATCGCTGATACCGCCCGCTATTTTGCCTAGCGTGCCCATGGTGCAAGGACACACCACCATCGCATCGCCAGGATTAGAGCCTGATGCCATCGGTGCGTACCAGTCTTGTATGCCAAATACTTTGAGTTCGCCGCTGAATTTACCGAAGCGTTGGTGGAGCATTTTTTCGGCATCTTGCGGGCGATTCGGCAACACGAAATCCATCTCTTGTTTGGCTAAAATTTGCGCCGCAACGGTATAGACCAGATGCACGCGCACGCCGCTTGCCAGCAGGGTTTCTAGCAGTCTCATGCCATACGGCAAACCCGATGCGCCAGTGAATGCCAAGGTAATTGTTTTCATCACATCATCTCGCTAAAAATTGTGCGGCATTGTCCATGAATTGATTAACCGCGCAATTCAAAACTCACTACGCCGTTTTCATTGTGTTCCAGTTGCAGACGGTAGCCGAGTTGCTCGGCCCATTTCGCGGCTTGATATAAACCTATCCCTAAGCCGTGTTCAGAATTCACCACTCCGCCGAACAAATTGGCGACATGCTCATGCGCAATGGCACTGCCGCTGTCGGTCACGCTGATGGCGATCCCGCGTACTAAATTGACTTCCACAACAATGTTGAGCAGCGGCTCAAACTCTTGTTTGCGCTGCGCATTGGCTAATAAATTGTCCAGCACGCTATCGAACATTGCGACAGGAATCGGCTGTGTATTGGGCTCGCCGCGCCATTCTATTTTCAAGTGTTGGTAACGCACGCGCACGCTGTCCCACCAAGCGTTAAGTGCTAGCAAGGTGGTTTCGCTATTGCCGATTTCAGACTGCTGTAATTTGGCTAAAGTTTGCTGAATCCGCTCGGACAAGGCGGGCAGTTGCGTGCGTAATAGTTGCTGTGCGCGTGGCTCGTCGCTTTGCGCGATAGCACTCAAGGTCAGCAACGATTGCAGCATGTTTTTAAGGTCGTGAGTAAGGCGCGAGCCAGTCTCGTAAATCGCTTGCATACGGCTGATGTCGCGCAAACTTTGCTCGCGTTGTTTTGCTTGATAGAAGTAGCCTATTAGTTGGCTGAGCAAACGGATATGCAGCAATACAGTGGGGCTTAAATTGACTTTGGTATAGACGGTTAAACGTAGTTCGCCTTCGTACATCACTACCGCGTGGGGGCTAAATTGACCGAGTTGTCCCGCATCATTTAAGGTTTGCCAAGATAGCCCCGCCAGCCAAGGCAAATCGGCTAATAAATTGGTTGCGCTAGTCAAATAGCTGGCGGCGGAAGGCTCGATTTGCGCGGCATTGGCAAGCTGCATCAGCCAGCTTTCAAACGGTGTGCCGATGTTTAATAAATAGCGTGAAAACACTACTTGCAAGCCGTTGTAGCCAAAACGCGGATTCCACAAGCCGCCCAGTGCCAACAAAATTAAGCCGATTAAAAACAGTGTACGCAGTAAGGCTTCGAGATAGTTGACGTGCGCCAAAGTCATAAAAGCCAAGCTGCCTAAAATTACCAAAGCCAGCAACATAAACAGCAACAAGCTGTAAAAAAAATCAATGCCTTGTGAGCTGTCCGTATTTTTATCCCGCGCCGGCATAAACAGTAGCAGAGGTAATAGCAGCGGCAAGGCATAGCTCATCAGCAGTCCGCCAATTTCAATACTGGCAGGGTCGTTAAATAAATTCGGTACCACCCACAGCAACAGCAAAGCCAATAAATACACCATTTTGCTTAAGCTAAAAATGCGTACCCAGCGTGCGCGATAGGCCAGCACCCGTCCACCGACCAAACCAAATAAGCCGCTCAGCCAAAATGCCATCAGCCACCAATTCAGCGCAAATATCACCAGCACGGCAGATAAGGCAATAAATACTAAGGCGCGGTTACTGACCTGTTCCTCATTGCGCCAAATCGGTTGCCAAATTAGAAACAGTCCTAAGTGTGCCAGCATCAAGGGGCGCGCCCAGTCATTCGCCATGCCCAGCCACAACACGCCATGTAACGAGGCGAGTAGGGCGAACAACAACCAGCGTGTGGTGCGCAAGCGATTACCGAAGTTCAGTGTCAGCATTCCATCAGCTCCTTGTTGAAATATCGTCAGCACGATGTGTGCGACACGCTAAAACACTGCCAGCTAAACATAAAAAATCCCACCGACTAATACAGTGGGTGGGCGGTAAGCCTTGTGCAGTATAGGGTGTGAGCATGGTTGTTAAATATAATGGCAGCGCGTTGTTAGATTGGCACAACAGTTGCTGTATATTTCGCGCAGTCTTGTTAATTTACAGCAGTTTAATTTGGAATCTTGGAGAATATGATGAAACGCAATCAATCAGGCTTTACCTTAATCGAAATCGCGATTGTTTTGGTGATTATCGGTTTGCTCTTAGGCGGTGTGCTTAAAGGTCAAGAGCTTATTAACAGTGCCAAAGTTAAAAACTTGGCAACCGACTTCCGCAACATCCCCGTGTTTATTTACGGCTATCAAGATAAATTCCGCGCCTTGCCAGGCGATGATGCTAACGTAGCTGGACATATCGCAGGTGCAACGCTGGCAACGACCCCTGCGGGGAGTGTTGGGAACGGCATTATCAATGGCAATTGGAACACTGCAACGCAAACTGACGAGTCTTATTTGTTTTGGCAGCATGTGCGTTTGGCGGGCTTGACTTCTGGCTCAACAACGGTAGGTGCGGCTGATTATTTGCCCGTGAATGCGGCGGGTGGCCCGATAGGAATACAAAGCGGTACGAGCGTAGTCGCCGCTTCACCCATCAATGCAACGGCTGGTGCGAACCCAATCCGTGGTACCTATATCATTTGTTCGCCTAATATTTTAGGTAAGTTTGCGAAGCAACTCGACATTCAGTTGGATGACGGTAATACGGCAACAGGTTCAATGATGGCAGGTACGGCAACCGTGGCAGGAACAGCGATGACTGCCGCTCCTTTGGTTGGTGCAGTAGGTGTGGCGATTGATGATGCGGCTGTTTACACCGTCTGCATGGGTGTCTAAAAATTTAGTTTGACTGTTGTTTGACCGTTAACAAGCCCGCCCCGCGCGGGCTTGTTGTTGTTCACTGGTAGAATCTTACCCCTATGAAAAATACCGACCTCTCTAGGCTGATTAGCCATGCGCATGACTTGCTCACGCGCTTAGAAAAAAACTTCCCGAATACCACACCGTTGCCCCCTGATTGGTCGGCGGCCGCAGCGTTTCGTTGGGATCATGCGCAGCGCACATTGCAGCCTGTGGTGAATTTTCAGCGCATCGCATTAAGCGATTTATCGGGCATCGCTCCGCAAAAATTACGCGTGCAACAAAACACCCGCCAGTTTGTACAGGGGCGCACAGCTAACAATGTGTTGCTCTCTGGTGCGCGCGGCACGGGTAAATCGTCGTTGGTAAAAGCCTTGCTCAATGAATATGCCGATGCGGGCTTGCGCGTGATTCAAATCGACAAGCAAGGCTTGGTGGATTTGCCACTGATTATTGGCTTGGTACAAGGTCGGGCGGAACGCTTTATTTTGTATTGCGACGACCTATCGTTCAATGCTGATGAAGCGGGTTATCAAACCCTGAAAGCCGCACTGGATGGCGATTTGGTGGCGTTCTCGGATAATTTGTTGATTTACGCCACCTCGAATCGCCGTCATTTAATGCCCGATTATATGAGTGACAATTTGGCAACAAAATACGATGGTGAAGAGATTCATCCAGCCGAAGCAGTAGAAGAAAAAGTGTCGTTGTCGGAACGCTTTGGCTTATGGATTTCGTTTTATCCGTTTAGCCAAGATGAATATCTGCAAATCGCGGCACATTGGTTGCAACAATACGGTTGGCAACAGGGCATGACCGACGAGGTGCGGCGCGCCTGTTTGCAATGGTCTTTGTCGCGGGGCGCGCGCTCAGGCCGCGTGGCGGGACAATTTGCCAGAGATTGGTGCGGACAACATCCACAGCCGCCAGCTCGCCATGACTGAGCAAAAAACGATACAGGTTGCCGCTGCGGTGTTAATCCGCCCCGATGGACATTTTTTATTAGCGCAACGTCCTGCTGGCAAAACCTATCGAGGCTATTGGGAGTTCCCTGGCGGTAAGCTCGAAGCGGGCGAGACCGCATCACAGGCTTTATGCCGCGAGTTGGATGAGGAGCTGGGCATTATCGTTACGCGTGCCTATCCTTGGTTAAACCGTATCTTCACTTATCCGTACGCCACGGTACATTTGCATTTTTTCCGCGTGTTTGAGTGGCGAGGTGTCGCAGTCGGACGCGAAGGGCAAACTTTGTCTTGGCAAGCCCCCGATGCGGTGCAAGTTGCGCCTTTGCTGCCCGCCAATACGCCGATTTTGCGGGCGTTGGCATTGCCTAGCCAGTATGCGATTAGCAACGCGGTGGAATGGGGCGAGGCAGAGTTTTTAAGACGTTTAGAGCGGGCGTTGCAACAAGGGTTACGCTTGCTGCAAGTGCGTGAGCAACATTTATCGCCCGCTAATTATTTGCACTTTACCCAAGCCGTGATTGATTTAGCGCATCTCTATCAGGCAAAAGTGTTGGTCAATGGTGATGTTGAGTTGGCGCGAAAAACCGCCGCAGACGGGGTCCATTACACGGGCAAGCAATTATTAGCCTGCCGCGCCCGCCCTGATTTTGCTTGGTGTTCAGCGTCGTGCCATACGAAGGAGGAGTTGCATCATGCGGGGAAGCTAGGCTTTGATTGCGCGTTGCTTAGCCCCGTTCTGCCAACCTTAAGTCATCCAGGTTCGCCACATTTGGGTTGGCAAAAATTTGCCGAAATGACAGCAAATGCAACTTTGCCCGTGTATGCGTTGGGCGGTTTAAGCGTAGGAGATTTGGCCGTTGCGCAGCAACATGGCGCACACGGTATCGCGCTATTGCGCGGTGCGTGGGTTTGATTCGTTCTCTAGAAAATCATTGAGTTCGGGAGCTTGCTCGATGCGAAATTCTTCATTCGCCCATTTGCCCAAATCTATCATTTTGCAACGCTCGCAGCAGAACGGACGAAACACATTATTGGTATCCCAGAGCGATATTTCTTTGCACTGCGGACAGCTCACAACGAGTGGCGTAGCACTCATAAAGCGAGACTGCAAAAGGTTAGATCAAAGTCTAAATCAGCGGCGAACACGCTCGATTTGGAGGCGTAATCAGCGTTGATAAAACGAATGTTGATGGCATATTTATTTGCGCTGACTTCTGGAATGCAGGGGAGATTCGTCGCGACATCGACGCGTAATAGCTGCGCGGTGCGCCCGCCTTGCATTTGTTGAAACATGCCTTGCTGCGCGCTGTAATGCATAACTTTTCCGCTTTCTCGCAACAGCTTCAGCAGCAATTTGATGGCGATATTGATTGGACGCATAGGACTTAGCCATTGCATTAAAAATTCGCGCCGCATTTCTATGCTTTGTTGTTGCCAATAATGATAGGACGGAAGATCAAATTCACAGGTTCCGCCTGGCACGCAAGCTCGTTGTTTAATACCCATCAGCCACTCATTTTCACGCAAGTGTTGTCCTGTTTTGCCATGCATATTTTGCAGGTTTTGCATGGACGCATCTAACTCTTCCAATATGAAATTGAGAGCATGTTCGGAAATTTGCGGGTTGTTGTGTAGTTGTGCCAGCGAGCGGCGTTGCCGCTCTATTTCTTGGAGCAATTCTGATTTGAGATCAGCGCGTGCAATGACCTCTAAAATTTCAAACAAGGTGGTGATGGCGACGTGATGATCGCTGCTGGTCGGCGCGGTAGTGAAGTGCTCAACGCGGGCGAATAGGTCTTCTAGTCGCAACAGCGTACGCACTTTTTCGTTGAGGGGGAATTCGTAACGGATCACGTTTTTGGCGGCAGTTCAGCGGGTTATTTTTCAAGATGCGCAAGATATAGTTAAGTGCTTAATTTCGTCAATCGTTTATTACGCTTTGTTGTAAATAAATGTCATGTAAACAGCGCACTTGCGAGGCTAGCTGAGTTAAGTCCAGGCGGTTAATGATAATGTCGTCGGCTGCGGCTAGCTGAGCAGCACGCGGTGTTTGCTGGGCGATGATGCTTGTTATTTGTTGTGCCGTTAATTGGCTGCGCTGCATGACGCGCTCGATTTGCAACGATTCATCGCAGTCCACTACTAGTATGCGTTGTACTAAGTGCAAAAAATCTGGGCTAGTTAATAACAAGGGCACGACCATCAGCAAGTAAGGCGCGCTAGACGGCTGCTGGCAAAGCTTTAGCGAGGTGCTGAAGATGAGCGGGTGCAAGATGGCTTCGAGCTGTAATTTTGCCTCAGCTTGGCTAAATACTAATTCACGCAGAGCGTCGCGGTTGAGCATGCCATCGGGGTAAAAATAACTCGCACCAAACGCATGTCTAATCGCGGGTAGAGCAAGTCCATTCGCTTGAGTGAGCTCGTGGGCAATCACATCGGTGTCAATTATTTGCGCGCCGTGTTGGCGGAATAACTCAGCAACGGTAGATTTCCCACAGCCTATTCCACCCGTTAAACCGATACACAACATGGCTTAAACGTGCATGAGTTGTAGATACGCCTGGGTGATTTCTTGTCCCCAAAATAATGCAATTAAACCGCCCCCTGCGAGGTAAGGACCAAACGGAATGGGAATGTTGCGACCATGCTTAAGCACGATCATCAGGGTGATGCCGACCACTGCGCCGACCAAAGACGATAGCAAAATAATCAGCGGTAACATTTGCCAGCCCAGCCACGCACCCAATGCTGAGAGCAACTTAAAGTCGCCGTAACCCATGCCTTCCTTACCCGTGATGAGCTTGAATGCCCAGTACACCAGCCATAACACCAAATAACCCAAAATCGCACCTAACACGGCATCATTCAAGTTGGTGTAAGTGTTTGCCATGTTGAACAGCAGGCCCGACCACAGCAGCGGCAAAGTTAAATCATCAGGCAACAATTGTGTATCGAAGTCGATCGCGGTGAGGGCTAATAACGCCCAGATAAGCAGCATTGCACCTAGTGTCGCCCAAGCAAAGCCAAAGTGTAGCGCAGCGTATCCGCATAGCAGGCCGCTGATGCCTTCAATGAGCGGGTAGCGCGGCGAGATGCGGGCGTGGCAAGCACTGCATTTGCCGCGCAACCACAAGTAACTCAAGAGCGGAATGTTTTCCCACGCGCGAATCGCATGTTGGCAATGTGGGCAGGCGGAATGCGGCACAACTAAATTAAATGCGGGCTGAGTTTTGATTTTTTCGCCACGCAATTCTGCACATTGCCCATGCCAATCACGTTCCAACATAATTGGCAGGCGATAAATCAAGACATTAAGAAAACTGCCAATTAACAGACCGAAAATGCTGCATACGGTGATGAATAGCGCAGGGCTAGTTTGTAGCAAGTCAACAAAGCTCATAAGTGTGCCTAGCGTTAAAAATTATTGTCAGGAAAATAAAAAACGCGCATCGCTAAAGCCGATGCGCGTTGTGTCAAATAGTGGATTAAACCACTTGCCCCATTTTGAAAATAGGTAAGTACATCGCTACCACCATGCCGCCGATGAGCACCCCTAGTACCACCATAATCACGGGTTCCATTAAGCTCGACAGCGCGGCGACCGCATCATCTACCTCGGCTTCGTAAAAATCCGCTACTTTGCTTAACATCGCATCTAAAGCACCAGATTCTTCGCCAATCGCGACCATTTGCAACACCATGCTAGGGAATACATTGGTATCTTGCATGGCCACGGTTAAGCTCGCTCCTGTGGTGACTTGGCGTTGAATTGCTTTAGTCGCATCAAAATACACCGCATTGCCCGCCGCGCCAGCAACCGAATCAAACGCTTCTACCAGTGGCACACCCGCTGCGAACATGGTGGATAACGTGCGACTCCAACGCGCAATACTGGCTTTACGAATTAACTCACCAAAAATGGGTAGTTTGAGCATCAGTCTATCCATGCGGGCTTGCATGACTTTGCTGCGTTTCCACACATAAAAGAAGCTGTATAGACCGCCGCCCAAAATACTGAAAATTGCCCACCACCAACTGACCACAAAATCAGAAATGGCCATAATCACCAAGGTTGGGCCAGGCAAGTCTGCACCGAAGCTGCTGAACAACTCCTTAAAAGCTGGAATCACAAAAATCATAATCACCGCCGTGATGATAAAAGCCACGGCAATAATCGACACGGGGTAAAACAGCGCGCCTTTGATTTTGCTTTTAATTGCTTCGATTTTTTCTTTATAAGTGGCGAGACGATCGAGCAAGCTGTCCAAAATACCAGCGGATTCGCCTGCTCCAATTAAGTTGCAATACAGCTCGTCAAAATAGAGCGGATATTTTTTGAAGGCTTGTTGCAAGCTGCTGCCAGTTTCAACATCGGATTTAATATCGAACAACAGCTTGGCTACGGATGGGTTGCTGTGTCCTTTGCCGACAATATCGAAAGATTGCAATAACGGTACGCCCGCTTTCATCATGGTGGCGAGCTGGCGGGTGAACAAAGAAATATCTTTGGGGGTAACAGCTTGGGTGCTGGCGCGGAATTTTTTGATTTTGACATTCAGCACGCCTTGCCGACGCAACGCTGCTGAGACCACTGTTTCACTGGCTGCGCGCATTTGTCCTTTCAGAATTTTGCCAGTCTTATCTTTACCTTCCCAAAGATACGAAGTCTCTTTGGGTTTTTGCGAATTAGATGCGACAGCCATGATTGCTCCGTTCTATTTTATTTAATTTGTGCGCCGCATCATGCCGAGCTTTGCGCGTGTTGTAAAGCATGAGGCGCGGCTTAAGGATGAGCGGGGGAATTTTTACTGCTAAGCGGTGCGCTGTTAGGGAAAAGGCGCACTACTTTAATCACGCGATCTTGAGTTTGGATGACCTCAATTGGATAGTTGGCGATTTTTAAGCTGGTGCCCGCTTCAGGGATGTCTTGCAAGTGTTCTAAAATTAAACCATTCAAAGTTTTGGCTTCGCCGAGCGGGAAATGTAGCCCTAATTTGCGATTTAATTCACGCAAGCTGCTGCCGCCTTCGAGTAATAAGCTGCCATCTGCTTGACGCAAAAATTTACCTGTTTGGTTGGGCGAGGAGGTGGTGAATTCGCCGACGATTTCTTCCAAAATATTTTCTAACGTGACCAAGCCCAAGAGTTCGCCGTACTCATCTACCACCAGCCCTAAGCGGGCGTGACGCTCTTGGAACTGTTGCAGTTGTTTGAGCAGTGGGGTGTCGGACGGAATAAAGTAAGGCGCGCTCAACAGTGCTTTGAAAGCGTCGCTATCCCAGAGGGGGTCGTGCAGTAGCGACAGCACTTTCTTGATGTGCAAGATACCGATGATGTTACTGCTGCGTCCTTCATAAACAGGCAGCAGGGTATGGTGACAGGTGACTAATTGTTGGCGCAGCTCTTCACTGTCAGCAGCCAAATTTAACGACTCAATTTGCTGGCGTGGAATCATCACGTCGTTTACGGTAATGCGCTCTAGATCGACCAAATTGAGCAACATTTTTTGCTGTTTGCGCGGTAAAAAATGTTCGGCATCGAGCACTAAACCGCGCAATTCCTCTAGGGTCATTTTGGATTGACTTTGGTCGGTAATCACTTTGATGTGCAGCAACCATAAGCATCCTTTCACCATTGCCGTGGCAACCGACACGATAGGGTGAAATAGCGTGATGAGTGGTGCAAGTAAAAAGCTAGAGGGCAGTGCCACGCGTTCGGGATAGCTTGCCGCAATAATTTTCGGCATGATTTCGCTAAATACCAGCAGCACAAAGGTAATTAGCAGTGTGCCAGACAGCAAGGCTAATTCGCTCGCGCCGAACACCCGCAAAATAATAATGTTGGTGACGGCGGCGGCAGCTACATTGAGCAGGGTGTTGCCGAATAAAATCGAGCCGAGTAATTGGTCTATTTTGGCGAGTAAGCGCGTGGTTAATTTCGCACTGCGCCGCCCTTTGCGCGCTAAGTGACTTAAGCGATGACGGTTGATTGCCATCATGCTGGTCTCGGCGGCGGAAAACCACGCGCCGAAAATGAGTAGGGCTAATAAAATTAGCAGCAGCGCATTTAAGGATAAATCGTCCAAAGTAATTTTTACTGAAAAATAAGGGCTGGCATGGTGTGCGACAGGCGCGGAGGTGTCAAGCCGCGCGGCGGGTACTGAGGCGTAGCATCACCAGCCCAATAATCACCATCGGCACACTTAACCATTGCCCCATGCTGATGCCAAACGTCATTAAGCCAAAAATTCCATCGTCAGGATTGCGCGCGAATTCGCCGATAAAACGCAAGCTGCCATAGCCAATTAAAAACATGCCTGACACACTGCCGACGGGGCGCGGTTTGCGCGCGTAAATCCACATTACCGCGAATAACAGCAAGCCTTCCAAAGCGCATTCATAGAGTTGCGAAGGATGGCGTGGCAGCGCGTCAACTTGTGGAAACACCATGCCCCACGGTAGTTCGGTCGGCCTACCCCACAATTCGCCATTGATAAAATTACCTAAACGACCAAACGCTAGGCCAGGTGGCACGAGTGGTGCGATAAAGTCCATCAAGGCTAGCCAGCGCATTTTTTGTTGTCGCGCAAACAGTGCCATTGCGACTAATACGCCCAAGAATCCGCCATGAAACGACATGCCGCCTTCCCATACTGCGGGGATTTTCAACGGGTGTGAAAAATAATAGCCAGGGTTGTAAAACAGCACCTCGCCTAACCGCCCACCGATAATTACGCCTAACACGCCATAGAACAGCAAGTCATCGAGTAGCTTGGGCGTGAGCTGCGGGTGCGCGAGCATCGCGATGCGCTTGCGGCCCAGCCAGATGAACGTCATAAAGCCTGCTAGATACATTAGCCCATACCAGTGGATACCGAATGAGCCTAGGTGAATCGCAACGGGATCAAAATTAGGATGAATGAGCATATGTGCCACGTTATTTTGCTAAAGGGGGCGGAATTTACCATAACTGGATGGCGCATTAAATTTAAGCGCACTACTATTTTTGTATATTTTAGTTAGGGTGCGAGGCAGCGCATCGTTTAGAATCCGCGCCTTATTTTGGAGAGTCATATCATGCCTGTTTACCGTTCAAAAACTTCTACCCATGGTCGCAATATGGCTGGCGCGCGTGCTTTGTGGCGTGCGACTGGCATGAAAGAAGGCGATTTTGGCAAGCCGATTATTGCCATCGCCAATTCGTTTACGCAGTTCGTGCCAGGCCATGTGCATCTCAAAGACATGGGGCAATTGGTGGCGCGCGAGATTGAAAAAGCGGGCGGCATTGCCAAAGAATTTAACACCATCGCGGTGGATGACGGGATTGCTATGGGACACAGCGGCATGTTGTATTCGCTGCCTAGCCGTGAGCTGATTGCTGATGCGGTGGAGTATATGGTCAACGCGCATTGCGCCGACGCGCTGGTGTGTATTTCTAATTGCGACAAAATCACGCCAGGGATGTTGATGGCGGCGATGCGTTTGAATGTGCCAGTGGTGTTTGTGTCAGGCGGGCCGATGGAGGCGGGTAAGGTTGCGTGGGGCGGTAAAACTAAAGGCTTGGATTTGGTTGATGCGATGGTGGCGGGCGCGGACAATAAAGTCAGCGATGACGAAAGCGATGCGATTGAGCGTTCGGCTTGTCCGACGTGCGGTTCATGTTCGGGCATGTTCACCGCCAATTCGATGAATTGTTTGACCGAAGCGTTAGGGTTGTCCTTGCCGGGCAACGGCTCATTGGTCGCCACACACGCTGAACGTAAGCAATTATTTTTGCGCGCAGGGCGCACCATTGTTGAATTGTGCAAACGCTATTATGAACAAGATGACGCGACAGTTTTGCCGCGCAGCATCGCCAGTTTTAACGCCTTTGAAAACGCTATGACGCTGGACATTGCGATGGGTGGTTCGACCAATACCGTGCTGCATTTACTGGCGATCGCGCAGGAAGCGGGCGTGAATTTCACGATGAAAGATATGGACAGATTGTCGCGTCATGTGCCGACCTTGTGCAAAGTTGCGCCGTCCTCCGAATATCACATGGAAGACGTGCATAGAGCAGGCGGTACCACGGCAATTTTGGGTGAATTATTGCGCGCAAAATTGTTGCATGGCGAAGCCCACACGGTGCATGGCGCGACCATGGCCGAAGTGTTGCAACACTGGGACATCACGCAAAATCAAGACGAAACGGTGCAAAAGTTTTTCCGCGCAGCCCCTGGCGGCATTGTCACCACCATCGCGTTTTCCCAATCCATGTTGTATCCAACAGTAGATGATGACCGCAGCAACGGCTGCATCCGCGATGTAGCGCACGCCTATAGCAAAGATGGCGGGCTGGCGGTGTTGCATGGCAACATCGCGGTGGATGGTTGTATCGTCAAGACCGCTGGCGTGGATGAAAGTATTTTGAAATTTACTGGGCGAGCGCGCGTATTTGAAAGCCAAGATGATGCAGTGAGCGCAATTTTGGGCGACCAAATTGTAGCGGGTGATGTGGTGGTGATTCGTTACGAAGGTCCTAAAGGCGGGCCGGGGATGCAAGAAATGCTGTACCCCACCACTTACTTAAAATCTAAAGGCTTGGGTAAACTTTGCGCACTGCTTACCGATGGGCGTTTTTCGGGAGGCACGTCGGGCTTAAGCATTGGTCATGTTTCTCCTGAAGCGGCGCGCGGTGGTGCAATTGCGCTGATTGAAGAAGGCGACACCATTCATATCGACATTCCGCAGCGCAGTATTAGTCTCGCGATTAGCGAGAGCGAAATGGCGGTGCGTCGCAGCGTGATGATGGCGCGCGGCAAAAAAGCGTGGCATCCGTTGACCCGCGAACGTCATGTATCGGTGGCGTTGCGTGCTTATGCTGCGATGACGACCTCGGCCGACAAAGGCGCAGTGCGTGACGTTTCCCAAATCGAACATCTTTAATTTCAATTCACTCATAAGGAACGCAGATGAAAAACGCAGCACAACTCAATAAGCAATTTGGTATCGCAGGCCAGCTTACCTTTCGTGACGATGCGAGTGGTTTAGTCGTGGCAGATTTTAGTAATGCTCAAGCCACGGCAGCCTTGTGTTTGCAAGGCGCGCACTTAATGAGTTGGCAGCCAAAAAGCCAAGCCCAGCCTGTGGTGTGGTTGTCGCGGGATGCCAAGCTGGCAGCGGGAAAATCCATACGCGGTGGCGCACCCGTATGCTGGCCTTGGTTTGGCGCACATGCTACAGAGGCGACTTTCCCAGGACACGGCTACGCACGTACTGTGCCTTGGCAGGTGATGGAATCAGGCGTTGAGCCTAATGGTGCGACGCGTTTAACGCTGCGCTTGGTTGACAGCGATAAGACTCGTGCGCAGTGGGAGCACTCCTGCAATGTTGAGTTGAGCGTGGTGGTGGGTGAAACTTTGCGTATGTCTTTAACGACCGAAAATATGGGTACGCAAGATTTTGTGATCGGCGAAGCACTGCACACTTATTTGCAAATCAGCGACATCGCAGCGATTCGCGTAACAGGCTTGGAAGGCTGTGAGTACTGGGATAAAGTTGGCGGATCCGTGCAGAAGAAACAAGATGGCGCAGTAACTTTTGCTAGCGAAGTGGACCGCGTTTATATCAATACGGCGGCGGAATGTGTGATACACGACGACAAGCTCAAGCGTCGTATTCATATTAGAAAGTCGGGTAGTCAATCTACCGTGGTGTGGACACCTTGGATTGAAAAAGCCACCAAGATGGGCGATATGGGGCAACCCGATGGTTGGCGTGAAATGGTCTGCATTGAATCGGTGAATGCAATTGAAAATGTTGTTACAGTAGCTGCTGGAACTAAACATGCCTTAGTCGTCGAATACACCGCGTCATCTTTATAAACTCTAGGAGTCTGATATGAAAATTGCAAACTACTTTGCTGTATTGCTTATGGTCAGTGTTGGTGTCGCGAATGCGGCGGATGTAGCAAGCGATAAGCCTGCTGCATCGAAAAAGGCGCATGTGCATAAAAAGTGCGTCGAAAAGAATGGCAAGCCTTGCCATTTGCATAAAGAAGCAGCGAGTGCAGTGCCTGCAACTGTGAGCGCGGCATCAGCGATTCCCGTTGCGGCGGCTGTGCTACCTATAGCTGCGCAGCCAGTTGTTGCAAAAACTCCTGAGGTGGTTAAAGCCTCTGCTAGTTTGTCAGACGCGGATGGACGGAAATTAGCGACGAAGAGTGGCTGTTTTGCCTGTCATGCGGTCGAGAAAAAAGTGGTCGGTCCAGCATGGCGTGACGTAGCTGCAAAATATCGCGGTGATGCAAGTGCTCAAGCAATGTTGGTGGCGAAGGTGAGCAAAGGCGGTAAAGGTACTTGGGGGAGTACGCCTATGCCAGCCAACTCACCACGCGTGAGTGACGCGGACATTAAGGCATTAGTGAGCTTTGTATTAGCTTTGTAATTAGCAGTCAACCAAATGGTGGGGGTGGCGTTACATGTCAGCGATTAAAACCCCATTCGTAGTAGAACCGAATAACCGCCCAAAATGGGCTCGTAACACAGCAATAAAACCCAACGGAGTTAATATGAAATCAATGATTATAAGCATGATGCTTGCAGCTGGTTTGATGGTTGCAGGTTCGGTATTCGCGACAGAAATGCCTGCACTAGCCAAGAAAAATTATTGTGTTGCTTGCCACACGATTGATAAACGCAAAGTAGGGCCAGCTTGGATGGATGTCGCGCAAAAGTATAAAGGTCAGGATATGGAAGCGAAACTTATCGCCAAGGTGTCGAAGGGCGGTTCTGGTGTCTGGGGTTCGATGCCTATGCCAGCTAATTCGCCTAGCGTGAGTGATGCCGATATTAAGGAATTAGTTAAATTTATTCTGGCGTTGTAATTCTGTAATTGGCATAGCCCTTACAGCCTGCGCAAGCAGGCTGTTTTTATTGGCGTTCAGGTTTCTTTAGGTTGGGCGAATAAAGACTGAGAAAAGTGGCTGACGAAAGTCGATAAATTTGGCACAATTCGCGCCCAAAAATTAGCATTTACTTAAGGAGTTGGCATGTCAAACTATAAAGATATTACCGTTGCAGACTTGCAAAAATTATTGCAAAGCAAGCCACCACGGTTGCTCGATGTACGCACCGATGCAGAGGTTGCACGCGGCAAAATTCCACAAGGCGATAGCTTGCCACTACACTTGATTCCCTTACGTTTGAACGAGTTAGACAAGAACGCAACCACGGTGTTCTATTGCCAGATGGGCGGGCGTTCAGCGCAAGCGGCAGCATTTGCAGCAGCGAATGGTTTTGTCGATGTTTACAACTTACAAGGTGGTATCACTGCTTGGGCGCACGCAGGGTTGCCGATTGCATGAGTCACTTTGATGTTGAGTTAGATGTGCGCCAACTGGCGTGTCCTTTGCCGATTTTGCGCGCAAAAAAATCGCTGTCCGCTATGAACAGCGATGCAATTTTGCGAGTGCTTGCTACTGATAAAGAAGCCCCCACCGACTTTGCTGTGTTTTGCCGTCAAACGGGTAATCAACTCCTTGCATCCGAGGTTAATGGCGACGAATTTATTTTTTATATTCGTCGCCGTTAAGCTGTCAGCCTAGTTTATTGCGTTGCGCTTGCAGCAACGCTACCGTTGCACTAAATCCTTCCATACGTTGTTTTTCTTGCTCAACGACCGCCGCTGGAGCGCGCGCCACAAAGCTTTCGTTACCGAGCTTGGCGAGTGTTTTAGCAACTTCGTTAGACAGGCGCGCAATCTCTTTATCTAAGCGTTCGCGTTCAACGGCAACATCAATTTCTACCTTTAGCATCAGCTTGAATTGTCCCACGATAGAAACAGGTGCATCTCCCTCTGGCAGCTCCGCGACGACTTGTACTTCGCTTAATTTAGCGAGGCTGTTGATGTAAGGCGCGAGCGCGTTTAGCACGCTTGCATCACCGGCTGCAATCAGCGGTACGCGCGCGGCAGGCGACAGATTCATTTCGCTGCGCAGACTGCGACAAGCTGTGACCAGTTCTTGCAACAACGCGATGTCGGCAGTTGCTGCGGAATCAATCTTGCTCGTATCTGCTTTAGGATAAGTTTGCAGCATGATGCTGTCGCCTGATTTATTGGCGAGTGGCGCGACCGATTGCCACAACTCTTCGGTGATGAACGGGATGATGGGATGTGCCAAGCGCAAGATGCTTTCCAAGACACGCACCAAGGTGCGGCGGGTGGCGCGTTGACGCGCTGCTGAATCCTGATTCCCGATTCCTGAATCCTGTAGTTGTACCTTTGCCAGCTCCACATACCAGTCGCAATAAGTGTTCCATACCAATTCGTAAACCGTGCGTGCTGCCATGTCGAAGCGGTAGTCGGCAAAGTGTTGCGCCAGCTCGGTTTCAGCTTGTTGCAATTGGCTGATGACCCAACGATCCGCAGCAGAGTATTCCAATGGCAGCGATTCATCTTGCCCGACATCTTTGCCTTCGCAATTCATCAATACGAAGCGCGTCGCATTCCATAATTTATTGCAAAAATTGCGATAGCCTTCGCAGCGTTGCATGTCGAACTTGATGTCGCGCCCAGGCGACGCTAATGATGCAAAAGTGAAGCGCAACGCATCCGTGCCGAACGCGGCAATGCCATTGGGGAACTCTTTGCGCGTGCGTTTTTCGATCTGCTCTGCTTGTTTGGGATTCATCAATCCCGTGGTGCGTTTTTTCAGTAAATTTTCCAGCGTAATGCCGTCAATTAAATCAATCGGGTCGAGTACATTGCCTTTAGACTTGGACATTTTTTGTCCTTCTGCATCGCGGATTAAGCCATGCACATACACGTCCTTGAATGGAATTTTGCCCGTGAGGTGCTTGGTCATCATCACCATGCGTGCCACCCAGAAAAAGATGATGTCGAAGCCTGTGACGAGAACGGTAGATGGCAAATACTTTTTCACAAACTCGTTCTGCGCATCGAACGGTTTGCTCATGTCCCAATCGAGTGTGGAGAACGGCCATAGCGCGGACGAGAACCACGTGTCGAGCACGTCGTTGTCGCGTTTCAGTGCGCCTGTGTAGCCAGCTTGTGCCGCGATTTTTTTTGCCTCGACTGCGTCGTGTGCGACATACACTTTGCCATCGTCGCTATACCAAGCGGGGATTTGATGCCCCCACCAAAGTTGGCGCGAGATACACCAATCCTGAATGTTGTTAAGCCATTGGTTGTAAGTGTTTACCCAATTTTCAGGATGGAATTTAATCTCGCCAGACGACACACATTCCAAAGCCTGTTCGGTAATGCTCTTGCCGACCTTTCCATCTTTTTCTGGGCTGGGCTTGCTCATTGCGACGAACCATTGATCGGTCAACATCGGTTCGATGACTACGTTGGTACGGTCACCGCGCGGAACTTTCAATTTATGCTTTTCAGCTTTTTCAAATACCCCTGCGGCTTCCAAATCCGCAACGATTTTTTTACGTGCCTCAAAACGATCTAGACCGCGATAAGCGGCGGGAGCTTGCTCGTAAATTTTTCCGTCCAGCGTCAACACGGAAATCATTGCCAGTTTGTGACGTTGTCCCACCGCATAGTCGTTAAAGTCATGTGCGGGCGTGACTTTAACCACGCCAGTGCCGAATTCTTTATCCACATAATCATCGGCGATGATGGGGATGGTGCGGTCGCATAGTGGAAGCGTGACTTGCTTGCCGATGAGGTGTTTGTAGCGTTCATCTTCTGGATGCACCATCACTGCTACGTCGCCCAACATGGTTTCAGGACGAGTCGTCGCAACGGTTAAATGCCCGCTGCCATCCGCGAGCGGATAGCGAATGTGATACATAAAACCGTCTTCTTCTTCCTGTACCACTTCTAAATCGGACACCGCTGTGCCAAGCTTTACGTCCCAATTCACCAAGCGTTTACCGCGATAAATGAGGCCTTCGTTGTACAGGCGCACAAAGGTTTCGGTGACGGTTTTATTCAGTGCGGGGTCCATAGTGAAACGTTCGCGCGACCAATCTGGCGAAGTGCCGAGACGACGCATTTGTTGCGTAATAGTGCCGCCGGAATACTCTTTCCATTCCCACACTTTTTCGATAAATTTTTCGCGACCTAAATCGTGGCGCGAGATGCCTTGCGCATCGAGCTGACGTTCCACCACAATTTGCGTGGCGATTCCCGCATGGTCGGTGCCTGGTTGCCACAGCGTGTTGTCGCCGCGCATACGATGGTAGCGCGTCAGTGTGTCCATCAAAGTCTGATTAAAACCGTGCCCCATGTGCAATGTGCCAGTGACGTTGGGCGGCGGCAATTGGATACAGAAATTTTCAGTTTGAGCGGCATCGACCCCCGCGTTGAAATAGCCTGCTTGTTCCCACTTGGGATACCAATAAGCTTCTACAGATTTGGGTTCAAAACTTTTGGCGAGCTCGTTATTTTTTTGCTGTTTCATGATGTTTTTAGTGACGATATGAAAAATAAAAACCTGCCAAGCAGCAGGTTGAGTGATTATTAATTATAGCAAACGATAGCGCGAAATTCAGCGGTCTAAGGGTTGCGCGTGTTGATTAACTTGCCAAGTAAATCGGGCAGATCGGTTTTTAATTCAGCAATCGCCAACTTCACGGCTTGGTGATGCAATTGCTCCAAATGGTGATTTAGTTTTTGGCTAAATACCGTTTCTAAATGCGTTTCGAAGTCTTGCAATAATTCTTGAATTTGCGCTTCAGAAAATTCACGCGGTGCTGCAACTTGGTGCAACACGGGAATCCTCACCTCATCTAGAACTTCAGTGAGAATCGGCAAGTCTTCAGGGTAGCTAGGCTGGGTCATTGGGGCTTTTTACTTAAATCAATATGACGAAGTTCATAACCGCGATCACGATAAAACTTAAAGCGTGCACGACCGCGCAAGCTATCAGTTTCATCCGCGCCAACAATTTCAATGACGCGGTCAAAGCGACTGAAATAACTAGGCGTTTCATCGTGCAAGCTAATCAATAGTTGATGATGCGGAAACTGTGTTTCAGCAACTGCTAAGAGCACTGGGGTGCGTTCCGCGAGCTCGTCATCGAGGCGGCAATGCGGAATAAATGAGCTGGCAGGTTGTTGCCACAGCAGTCGATTGAGTGTGTCACAGCTTGCTGTATCAGGCAGCGCAAACACCAGCTTGAGCTGGGCTTGCATCGCCTTGTGACCCAATTGGCAAGCAGTGCGCAGCTTGTCGGGCGAGCCCGTATAAAAATCTACTTTGGTCACTTTTGATTGGCGCGATTGATGAGATATTGCGTGATTAAAGGTACAGGGCGGCCTGTCGCGCCTTTGTCTTTACCTGATTTCCACGCTGTCCCCGCGACATCTAAATGCGCCCAGCGATATTCTTTAGTGAAGCGCGATAAGAAACATGCGGCGGTAATGCTGCCGCCCGCGCGTCCGCCGATGTTTTGCATATCGGCAAAGTTGCTGTCGAGTTGCTGTTGATACTCGTCCCACAGCGGCATTTGCCAAGCCTTGTCCTGTGCATATTCACTCGCACCTAACAGTTCGGCAGCAAGGCTGTCGTCGTTGCTATACAAGCCGCTGGCAACATGTCCTAACGCAATCACGCAAGCCCCAGTGAGGGTTGCGATGTCGATGACGGTATCCGGATTGAATTTGGCGGCGTAAGTCAGCGCGTCGCACAACACGAGGCGACCTTCGGCATCGGTATTGAGAATTTCGATGGTCAGCCCCACCATGCTTTTAACAATGTCACCAGGCTTGCTTGCCGCACCATCAGGCAAGTTTTCGCTACTGGGGATAATCGCCACAACATTCAATTTGAGTTGCATCGCGGCAATCGCCTGCATCGTGCCTAACACGCTGGCGGCACCACACATGTCGTATTTCATTTCGTCCATTTCCGCACCTGGCTTGAGCGAAATGCCGCCTGAGTCAAAGGTAATGCCTTTGCCGACTAACACGATAGGTTTTTGTTTTTTATCACCGCCTTGATATTCCAAGGTGATGAGTTTGGCGGGTTCGCGGCTGCCGCGGGAGACCGATAGCAATGAGAACATGCCTAGCTTTTCCATCTCTTTTTCTTCCAAGATGGTCGCTTTCAAATCATGTTGCTTGGCAATTTTTTTGGCTTGTTCTGCCAAATAAGTCGGCGTGCAAATGTTGCCAGGCAGATTCCCCAAGGTTTTGGTGAGTGCCATGCCTTCGGCAATCGCAGTGGACTGCAACAGTGCACTTTGAGCAGTGCTATTAGGTTTTTCGGCACAACCTAACACGATTTTTTTCAAGTGAGCCGCCGCGCTAGGTGTGCTTTTTAAGTGGTCGCCGCGAAATACAGACTCGCTACCAAGCAAAATAATTTGTTTAATTTTCCATGCTTCATCGCGACCTTTAACGACTAAATCAGTGAGGTACAGTGCGGCATCTTTGCAGGGGGTTTTGTGCAGTGCGGCAAAGGCGGCGCGCACCACGTCAATAAATTGCTTGCTTGAAAACTCGCTGGCTTTACCTAAGCCTACTAGCAACACGCGCTCTGCCGCGATGCCCGCTACGCGCGGCAGCAACAAGGTGGTGGCAAGTTTGCCAGTCATATCGTCTTGGGTGATGACATCGCTTAATGCGTTTTGCGCCGCTTTGTCCAAACTTTGCGCCGCAAGCGATAGTTTTCCGCCCGCGAATACACCAACGACGACGCAAGCACTGCGTTGCTTTTCCGAATTGCTTTGTTTTATGCTAAATTCCACGCGCTACTCCTCAAAATTTTGGTTGGTTCAGTGTTAATGCCCGATTATCCGCAATCTTCTCCTATAAAGTCAAAGCCTGTGCGCGCTGGAATTTTTCAGCGCGCTTTAATTCGTGAGTTTTTAAGTAACGGCACGCTACTGTTTGTGGTGTTGTTAAGCATTATCGTGATTAGTCAGTTGATACGTTTTTTAGGCGAGGCGGTGAATGGCAAAATCGCGGTTGATGCGGTGTTGGTGTTGCTGGGCTTTAGCGCGTTAAATTATTTGGCGGTGTTGCTGTCGATTAGTTTATTTTTGTCGATTCTAATCTCGCTGTCGCGCGCCTATCGTGATAGTGAAATGGTGGTGTGGTTCGGTTCAGGCATCGCTCTCAAACATTGGATCAAACCCGTGTTGTGGTATGCAATCCCAGTGGTAAGCGTGATTGCGATTTTGAGTCTTGGCTTGTCGCCGTGGGCCTTACGAGCGGGCGAGGTGTATCAACACAGTTTAGAAATTCGTGATGAACTTAGCTCGTCAACGCCGGGCATATTTCGCGAATCAAAATCGGCTGATCGCGTTTATTTTGTCGATAACGTGCAAGCGGGTTCGAATCAAGTCAGCAATATTTTTGTGAAGAGTGAGCAAAATGGCAAAGTCAGCACCATGTTTGCGAAGCATGGTTTGCAAGAAACACAAGCTGATGGTGAGCGATTTTTAGTGCTGTTAAACGGCACGCGTTACGAAGGCGTGCTAGGACAATTGGATTATCGCGTCGCCTCCTTTGAACGATATGCGATGCGCATTGAACCTGCTCAAGTGCAGAACACGTTCATGAGTTTGAACGCAACGCCGACAATGTTGTTATGGCGCGATCGGCAGCCTAGCACTTGGTCGCAATTGCAGTGGCGCATGGGTTTGCCGATTAGCGCGCTGTTACTGGCATTGCTGGCAATTCCCTTGAGTTTTGTGAATCCGCGTGCAGGACGTTCGCTAAGTTTTATCACCGCAATGGTGTTGTACATGATTTATTACAACATTATTAGCGTAAGCAATTCATGGGTTGCGCAAAGCAAAGTCTCGCCCTTGTTGGGCGGTATCGGCATCCATGGTGTGATGTTTGCTTTGGTGGTAGGGATGTTTATTTGGCGCACGCAGTTGTTTGCCTTGAAACGGATGTTTAAGCGATGAAACTATTAACGCGTTACTTAGCTCGCGAAATTTACGCCAGTATTGCGCTGGTGTTTACCGCGTTGATTTTGTTGTTCGCTTTTTTGGACTTCGTTAACGAGTTGAATGCCTTAGGTCAAGGTCAGTATCGCTTGAGTTATATTTTGATGTATGTCGGCTTAACCATCCCTGGCCGCATTTATGAGCTTTTCCCCGTCGCTGTTTTAATCGGCACAATTTTAGCGTTGGTGCAAATGGCGGCTAATTCCGAGTTGACTGTGTATCGCGCATCAGGTGCGTCGTTACTACAAATGCTGGGTGCGCTCGGCAAAATCGCCTTACCTTTAGTGATCGTGTGCTTTGTTTTTGGTGAATTTGTTGCGCCGCCAAGCGAACATTTAGCGCAGCAATTGCGCTTAAAAGCCAAGAATCTACAGGTCTCAGTACAGGCGTTTCGTTCAGGCGTTTGGGTCAAAGACGACAATAGTTTTGTTAACGTTAAAAACGTGATGCCCGACAGTAGCTTGCTTAATTTAGTCATTTATCAATTTGATGAAAATTATCATTTGCAAGCCGTTTTGAATGCTAAACGCGCCAATTTTATTGAGCAAAAATGGCAGTTGGAAGAGGTGCAAGAAACGAATTTTTCCGCAGCGCAAATTAGTTTGGCTCACTACGCAATCAAGCCTTGGCTTACCTCACTTAATCCTGAGTTATTCACGGTATTGTTGGTCGCACCAGAGCAAATGTCGGGCTGGAATTTATATCAATATGTGAGCCATTTGCGTGACAACCATCAGCAAACCGCGCGTTATGAAATCGCCATGTGGAGCAAGCTAATTTATCCTTTGGCGGTATTGGTGATGATGGTGCTGGCATTGCCGTTCGCAGCGCAGCACCATCGTTCCAGTGGCATTAGCACCAAGATATTTATGGGGATAGTGTTAGGTTTGTCGTTCCACTTTTTTGGACGACTATTTGGCAGCTTAGGGGCACTCTACAATTGGCCCGCATTTTTTAGTGCCAGTGCGATGACGACGATATTTTTAATGCTAGGCGTAATGCTGTTGTGGATGAAAGAGCGACGCTAGTCGGGTACTATTTTTGTTTGTTAGCTTGTTCCTGTTTAACCATTTCTTTCACTGCCTGTTTTTTTTCCTCTGGGATTTTATTAAACGCTCGATATTTAGCGCGCGCGGCTTCGCGCTGTGCTGGCGTTAATTTGCTCCAAGTAATAAGGCGTTGTTGCACTCGTTGTTGTTCCTCAGGTTTGAGTTGTTGATAGTGTTTGGCAATCCCTAACAAGCGTTTTTGCTGCGTGCTATCGAAGTGATTCCATTGCGATGCCAACGGGGCGAGCGCGCTTTGTTGTTGCGGTGTGAGCTGTTGCCAGTCATTGGTTGCTGCTTGTGCTAGAGCGGTGGTGAGCAAGCACAGCAGGATTGCTAAATAAATTTTTTTCATGGCACTGTTGTTGAGGCGTGGGCTAGTCAACAAAAACTTCGATGGGCATCTCATCGCTCAAAATGGCGATGTCGAGTTCGTTGATTTGTTGCTCACGTTGATGTTGCACTACGTTCCACGCGCCTAATAAGGTTGCGCTGACTAAGGCTGTGATGAGCCATTTTTGGGTGCGCGCAGATAAATTGAGATGATGCCCACTGCTTAAACTTGCCGCTGCAACGCAGACGTGCTGTTTGCTTAAGGCCGTTTGACGTGCATCGTGCAATGCGTTGAGGGTGGTCTCATCAAGTTGCTGTACGCTGTGATTGAGGAGGTGTTTGAGTTTTTCGGTATTGAGGGAGGGAGTGTTCATGGTAGTTGGATTCCTTGCTTGGACAAGAGGTTCGCTAGGGTGTGCGAGGCTCTGGAACAATGAGTTTTGACGCTGCCTTCGGAGCAGCCCATTGCGCTGGCGGCTTCTGCCGTGTCAAAACCTTCCCAGTAACGCAGTAAGAAGGCTTCTCGTTGACGCAGCGGTAGAGTTTGCAATGCTTGTTCGATGGCGTTAAGGATTTGTTGTTGATTTAACTCGACATCAGGTTGGGCTGGTGCGCTTTGATTGTCTTCATCGGAGAGCTTATCCAGCGGGTCAAATTCTTCATCTAACTGTTTGGATTGCAAGCCAGTAAATAAGGTTGTCCAAGCATTGCGCACTTTTTGGCGGCGATAGTAATCGCGTATGGTGTTTTGCAATATGCGTTGAAACAGCATGGGCAATTCTTCAGCTGGTTTGTCGCCATATTTTTCGGCGAGCTTGGACATGGCATCTTGCACGATGTCCAGTGCGCTATGCGGGTCTTGTACGGCATAACAAGCTTGCTTGTAAGCGCGTCGTTCAACCCAGCTTAAAAATTCATTGAGTTGGGACGGAGTATTCAGCTTGACCTCCTAGAGTAGGCGCGCATGGTAGCAAATTGCCTAAGTCGAGGTGGTGAAAATGCGTGAAAAATCATTTTTACCGTGATATTAGGTTGACCAAAACGCCGCTAACCTTTATCTTACGCGGTTCATTTATTAGCAAAATTAAGGTATTGGTGATGGAACTCACAGGCGCAGAAATCGCGATTCGCTGTTTGCAAGAAGAAGGGGTTGAATATTTATTCGGCTACCCAGGCGGTGCGGTGTTACATATCTATGACGCGCTGTTTCAACAAGATCAGGTTAAGCATATTTTGGTGCGCCATGAACAGGCCGCGATTCATGCCGCCGATGGTTACGCACGCTCATCCGATAAAGTTGGCGTGGCATTAGTCACCTCTGGCCCTGGTATTACCAACGCGGTGACGGGCATTGCGACCGCGTATATGGACTCGATTCCGATGGTGGTGATTAGCGGTCAGGTGCCTAGCCATTTTATTGGCGAAGACGCTTTCCAAGAGGTTGATGCCGTGGGCATTACACGTCCGTGCGTGAAGCATAATTTCTTGGTAAAAGATGTGAAAGACATCGCTTCAACCATGAAAAAAGCCTTTTATCTGGCCAAGTCAGGTCGTCCCGGCCCCGTGTTGGTGGATATTCCTAAAGATATTTCTAATCACAAAACCGAGTTTATTTATCCCGATAGCGTCAGCATTCGTTCTTACAATCCTGTCGCAAAAGTGGATAACACGCAGATTAAGCAAGCGATGCAGTTATTGCTTGGTGCGCAACGTCCGATGGTGTACACGGGCGGCGGGGTGATTTTGTCGGATGCGGCGACTGAGCTGACCGAGTTTGTCAAAATGATGGGATTCCCTTGTACCAATACCTTAATGGGCTTGGGCGGTTACCCTGCGACAGATAAGCAATTCGTCGGTATGTTGGGGATGCATGGTACTTATGAAGCCAATATGGCGATGCAACATTGCGATGTGCTGATTGCGATTGGCGCACGCTTTGACGATCGCGTGATTGGCAACGTGGCGCATTTCGCGCAAGTGCCGCGCAAAATTATTCATATCGACATTGATCCGTCGTCTATCGCCAAACGTGTCAAAGTGGACGTGCCGATTGTGGGCGATTTGAAGCCTGTGTTGACCGAACTTATCGCGATGTTGCGTAACACTAAAGCCCGCCCTGACCCGCAAAGTCTGGCCGCTTGGTGGGCACAAATTGATGACTGGCGCATTAAAGGTGGCGGTTTACGCTATAAAAATTCGACTGAAATAATTAAACCGCAATATGTAATTGAGACGCTCTACAAAATTACTCACGGCGAAGCGTTTGTTACCTCCGACGTGGGGCAGCATCAAATGTGGGCGGCGCAGTATTACAAGTTTGATCAGCCACGTCGTTGGATTAACTCAGGTGGCTTGGGCACGATGGGCTTTGGTTTGCCTGCCGCGATGGGTGTGCAGCTGAAAAATCCTGATGCAACTGTTGCGTGCGTAACAGGCGAGGGCAGTATTCAGATGAATATCCAAGAGCTTTCCACCTGCAAGCAGTTTCATTTGCCGATTAAAGTGCTGGCTTTGAATAATCGTTATTTAGGCATGGTGCGGCAGTGGCAACAATTTTTCCATGGCGACCGTTACTCCGAATCGTATATGGACGCATTGCCTGATTTTGTGAAATTGGCTGAAGCCTACGGGCATGTTGGGATGCGTATTGAAAGTCCCGCAGATGTTGAACCCGCTTTAAGAGAAGCGTTTGCGCGTAAAAAAGATTTGGTGTTTATGGACTTCCAAACTGATTCTAAAGAAAACGTATTTCCTATGGTGCCAGGCGGTAAAGGCTTGTCTGAAATCGTGTTGTCGGAGGACTTGTAATGCGCCACATTATTTCTTTGTTGATGGAAAACGAAGCGGGCGCGTTGTCGCGTGTGGCAGGTTTGTTTTCGGCGCGTGGCTATAACATCGAGTCACTGACGGTCGCCCCTACAGAAGACGCAACGCTGTCGCGCATGACTATTGTGACGCACGGTTCAGATGCAGTGATTGAGCAAATCACCAAGCAATTAAACAAGCTGATTGATGTCGCTGCGGTGATGGATTTAAGCGAAGGCGAACATTTAGAACGCGAGTTGATGTTGGTAAAAGTCCGTGCCGCAGGCGAAGCGCGCGAAGAGCTTAAACGCATGGCAGATATTTTTCGCGGCCGCATTTTGGATGTCTCGGCTGGCACTTACACCATTGAATTAACAGGCACGCGTGCCAAGTTGGATAGTTTTTTACAAAGTATCAATCACGATTTAATTTTGGAAACCGTGCGTACTGGCGCGTCAGGCATCGGGCGCGGCGAACGTATTTTGCATCTGTAGCCGTGCCGATAGTGGCGGGTGTTGCCTTGCTTAATCGCCAACTCCCCGTGACGCAGCACTCGCAACGCACCATGAGCAACTGATTTTATTTTTAATTTTTTAACGAAAGAGAATGACATGAAAGTTTATTACGACAAAGACGCAGACCTCTCCTTAATCAAGGGCAAACAAGTAACCATCGTTGGTTACGGTTCACAAGGCCACGCGCACGCGCAAAATTTGCGTGACTCAGGCGTGAACGTGACAGTGGGTTTGCGTAAAAGCGGCGCATCTTGGAAAAAAGCTGAAGCCGCTGGTTTGAAAGTTGCGGAAGTGGCCGCAGCAGTAAAAGCTGCTGATGTGGTGATGATTTTGTTGCCCGATGAAAACATTCCTGACGTCTACAACAACGATGTTGCACCGAACATGAAGGCGGGTGCAGCTTTGGCATTTGCACACGGTTTTAACGTGCATTACAACCAAGTTGTGCCACGCACCGACATCGACGTAATCATGATCGCGCCTAAAGGTCCTGGCCACACAGTGCGTTCTGAATACCTCAAAGGCGGCGGCGTGCCAAGTTTGATTGCGGTTTATCAAGACATCAGTGGCAAAGCTAAAGACATCGCGTTGTCGTATGCGGCAGCGAACGGCGGTACTAAGGGCGGCGTAATCGAAACCAATTTCCGCGAAGAAACTGAAACTGACTTGTTCGGCGAACAAGCCGTGTTGTGC
>JAVHRN010000125.1:0-5314 GCA_036171695.1 Gallionella sp. | reverse complement strand
TTCATTCCTGTTGGTGTGGTTAAAAACGACGTGGATTGTTGCGGATATTGGGCTTGGAGGCAAGTGAGGGATGATGATAGCAGGCGAGCTACGTATGATTTTGAAGGCTGAAATATGCTTTATGCCGGTAAACTCATCATTCCTCGCGACTCAAAATGTCGTATGTACGTGAAAGAATGTCGGCTTCAATTTTTGATAGTGCTCAACTTTGAATGTTCGACCTGCAAGTAATACAGAACCTAGACATGGGCTTGATTGGTATAAACTCGGTTATAACGGCAAACTATCCGTTGACATGTCGTCCTCCGACACGTACTCTCCTTCCAAATAGGTGCAATCAAATTTTCGAGAGTGGCGATCTGTCACCAAGCCTTGTAAGTTTTGTTTAGTCCCCCGTTTGATCAGGTGGCAAATCCCGGAGTTATGACGATGGAAGACAGATGGCTATCCGTAGATGAAATTGGAGCGTATCTCGGTGTAAAGCGAGATACGGTCTACAAATGGATCAGTGAAAAAGGCATGCCTGCCCACAAAGTCGGTCGTCTTTGGAAGTTTAAAAAAGACGAGGTTGACGAGTGGGTGCGCAAAGGTGGTGCGGGCGAGGGCAGTGTTGAGCATGACTGAAACGAATGCCATCAAACTGACCCGTTTCGGCTACCGCTTCGGGCGGGGCGGTGTCCATTCTTCGCGAACCATGATGCTCGCGGAGTTGCGGGCTTTGCTGAGTTACGTCGACAAGGCCGACGCACCGAAAGCTGAATACCTTGACGCGATACAAACCGTCAACTGCCTTGGCAAACGCTCAGGTAAAACGCGCGTCCTGACGTATCGTCATCTCGTCGAACTTTACACACTCGACCCTGGTTTTGTTTTGTTCCGGACACTGCGTTTTTTTTGGCAGCGTGATAGCAGTGGGCAGCCATTATTAGCATCCTTGCTCGCCTATTCGCGTGACCCTATATTTCGATCATCTGCTTCTATCGTTCTCGCGTATCAGGAAGGTGCTACGGTCGCGCGCGAAGTGCTTGAAGATTTTATCGATAATCAGGAGCATGGCCGTTTCAGCCCTGCCACTCTTAAATCCACCGCGCAAAATATCAACGCAACATGGACGCAGGCGGGTCATCTGACTGGTCGTGCGCGCAAGGTTCGCACGAAAGCCTTGGCAACTCCCGGTGCGGTAGCATTCGCACTGTTGTTGGGTTACCTGGCGGGGCAGCGCGGGGAGAATCTTTTTAGCAGTGAATATATGCGGCTGCTCGATTGCAGTTTTAACCGTGCCATTGAACTGGCCGAGGATGCCTCTCGTCGTGGTTGGATCACGTTGAAGCGCGTAGGGCAAGTGATCGAGGTGGTATTTCCGAACCTGATGACGGCACAGGAAATGGAGTGGCTACGTGAGCAGAATTAAACGATTGATTCAGTCATACAGCAAATACGTTGCTGTGCCGTGGCGTAACGATGCGGCTGCGGCTCAGCGTGTTATTTTCTGCGTCTATAACGAGACTGAAGAGCTGCGCCTGCGCGCAAAAATTGATGAGTTTGAAATTGCCACACGGGCTGTAGGACATGAATGGGCCTTGTTTGATCTGACGGACACGTTCCCTAACTGGATAGCTTCCCAGCGCTATGCAAAAAGCTACTTTCAAAAGCCCGGTCTGCTGCCGACGTTACTGCCGAAGTATCTCACCTATATAGAGACAGAGTTCACCACGTTCATGCAAGATCAAGGCACAGACGAGAACTTTGTCGTAGCGCTCAAGGGCGTAGGCTCGCTGTTTGGTTTTTTGAAGGTTAAAGAAGTCGTGGATAAACTCGCTCCTATGGCGAAGGGTCGGCTGCTGGTGTTCTTCCCCGGCAGCTTTGAAGACAATAACTACCGCCTGTTGGACGGGTATGACGGCTGGAATTATCTGGCAGTTCCTATCACCGCAGACAAAGAATTCTGATTAAGGGTCAATACATGCTCAATCGCGATATCTACCAAAAAGACCCATCCACCCGTAAGTTGGTCAATGAGGGGGTTGCCAGCGTCAATGATGAACAGACCGACCAAGCACTTTCCGTGCTTCGATACGAACTGGAAACCTTTGTTTGTGACGGGCAGTATGAAATCGGCATGTCGCATATTCTTGAGACCTACCTCAAAAATGTCGATCAGGCTCAGCAACCGGCAGTCTGGGTAAGCGGCTTCTTTGGATCAGGTAAGTCACATCTGGTGAAGATGCTTCGCGCGCTGTGGATCGACACCGAGTTTGAAGATGGCGCAACGGCACGTGGCATTGCCACGCTGCCACAATCAATCCGTGACCATTTGCGTGAATTGAGTACGCAGGCCAAGCGACACGGCGGTGTGCATGCAGCTTCCGGTACGTTGGGTTCTGGTGCCAGCGATAAATCAGTGCGTTTGGCTTTGCTAGGCATTCTTTTTAAATCGGTCGGTTTACCGGAGCAGTACCCGGTTGCTCGCTTCGTTATGTGGCTAAAGCATGAAGGAATTTACGATACGGTACGAGACCATGTTCAGCAAAATGGCTTCGATTGGAATGAAGAGCTCGACAACTTCTACGTGGCTGAGGGGCTGCATGAGGCGCTGGTCAAGACTAAGCCCAATCTATTTCCATCGACAGCTTCATGCATAGATACGCTGAACAACCTGTATCCCTATGCACAAGATGTCTCCAGTGATGAGATGCTCAAGGCTATTCGTCAAGCGCTCACTCGGGACGGAAAATTTCCACTCACTGTTGTTGTTTTGGACGAGGTTCAGCAATTTATTGGTCCAAGTGCCGAACGTTCTATCGAGGTACAGGAAGCTGTTGAGGCGATTTGCAAGAATATTGGTGGCAAGATGCTATTTGTTGGTACGGGGCAAACGGCAGTTACCGGTGTGGCTTTGCTCGCACGTCTTCAGGGACGTTTTACCGTTCGCATTGAACTCTCCGATGCGGATGTTGATGCCGTTATTCGCCAGGTGATTCTGGCCAAGAAGCCTGAAGCCAAAGTTCCAGTAGAAAAAGTGATGCAAACCAATCTGGGCGAGATTTCACGCCATTTGGCCGGTACAACCATCGGGCATCGTTCGGACGATATTCAATTCTTTCCGCAGGACTATCCCATACTCCCGGTGCGTCGTCGTTTTTGGGAGAATACCTTGCGCGTACTCGATCAAACTGGCACAGACAGCCAGTTGCGCAATCAGCTCTCCATGATACACAAGGTCATTCAGACCAATATGAATGCGCCGGTCGGTAGCGTGGTGCCTGCGGATTATCTTTATTTTGATGCGGCAGACAAGCTGCTTCAGTCGCGTATCCTGCCCCGCAAGGTGCATGAAAAAACCATGAGCTGGATTAAGGGTACGGACGATCAGCATTTGATGGGGCGTGCCTGCGGTCTGGTGTTCCTGATCAATAAACTTGCCAGCAGCAACAACGAAATCGGCATTCATGCTACGGTTGATACACTGGCCGATCTGTTGGTAGAAGATTTGACGCAAGGCTCCAGCGCGCTGCGCAGCAAGCTGCCTGGCCTGCTCGATAAGTGTGAGCTGCTGATGAGGGTAGGGGACGAGTATCGTATCCAGACCGAAGAGAGTTCAGCCTGGAACGATGAGTTTTTGAATCAACGGAGCAGCTTGGCTAACGAGGCACACCGTGTCGATGCAGAGCGTGACGACCGTATCCGCCGCCGATTTGGTGAAATGGTGCGTAAGCTGTCGCTCACCCAAGGCACATCCAAGGTTACGCGCGACATCTATCCGGTGTTTGACGCTCAACTCCCAGCCGATGCCAATGAGAAAGTATCGGTATGGGTACGCGACGGCTGGAGTGTCGACGAAAATTCTGTGCGGGCAGACGCACGCCAGGCTGGCAATCAGTCACCCACGGTTTTTATATTCATCCCTAAGCGTTCTGCTGATGAGTTGCGTCATTATTTGATCGACTTTAAAGCGGCAAGCGCCACGCTGGACAAGCGTGGAATACCCAACACCGCCGAAGGTACCGAAGCGCGTTCGGCGATGGAAACGACCAGGCAAGCCGCCGAAGGCAAGATCCGCGAACTCTTGCAGGAAACCTTCTCAGGTGCGCGGGTGTTTCAGGGCGGCGGCAACGAAATCCTGGGCGGCGATCTGCAAGAGATGACACTGGAAGCGGCGACCAACGCGCTGCAACGGCTATACCCGCAATTTCATATTGCCGATCATGCCGGTTGGACTAAAGTCTATGAGAAGGCGCAAAAAGGTGCACCGGACGCGCTCAAGAGTGTGGCAGATGAAGGTGAACCTGCCAGAAACCCCGTTTGCAAATCCATTCTTTCCTTCATTGCAGGCGGTAAAAAAGGCATTGATATTCGTAAGATTTTTGAGGGAGCCAATTACGGTTGGTCAGGTGATGCAGTGGACGGCGGTTTGCAAGTGCTGATGGTGGCGGGTTTGATTCTTGCTCAGGATGAGCGTGGGCAAACCATAGCTCCAAAGGACTTGGAACGCAAGACCATTGGCAAGACGATGTTCAAGGTCGAATCGACCATCGTGACGGTGGCGCAGCGCATCCAGATTCGCAAACTGCTACAAAAAATTCTTTCAAATAAAGTAAATCCGGGAGAAGAGCTGGTATTTGTCCCTCAGTTCCTGGTCAGCGCAAAAGGACTTGCTGATCGAGCCGGGGGAGAGGCGCCAAAGCCTGCAAACTGCGACACAGATTCGCTGGACGAAATTCGCCTGACTTCAGGCAATGAACAACTTTTAGCGTTGTACAACCGGCGCGACGAACTTAGCGATGCCATCGACGCGTGGACTGATTGTGCCGCACGTATTGAGAAGCGTTTGCCATCCTGGAATATCCTTACGCGCCTGATGAAACAGGCGAATGGTCTTTCCGATGCAGATGTGCTGGTGGCGCAGGTTAAGCACATCGAACAGCAACGTCAATTGTTGGAAGAGCCGGATCCGATTGCGCCGTTAATCAACAGCTTCACGCAATTGTTGCGTGAAGAGTTGAATCACTTGCAGGCTGACTACCAGTCCCGCCATCAAAAAGGTATGGCGCGCCTGGATGCAGACACCAACTGGCAGCAACTTGAACCTGAACAACGCAATAGCCTGCTTGCTACACAGAAGTTGACATTGTCCGATGTACCAAAAATACAGGTCGCCAATACGGAAGAAGTGCTGTTTACCGTAGAACGTCTGTCGCTTTCTTCTTTTGCCGACCGTGTGGCCGCCATCGACTCCCGTTTTGATGCGGTGTTGATTGCTTCCGCTGAGCTGATGGAACCGCAAGCTCAATTTGTATCGGTACCGAAACGAACA
>JAVHRN010000124.1:0-5450 GCA_036171695.1 Gallionella sp. | reverse complement strand
GCGCTCTACCAGCTGAGCTATACCCCCGAATCTCGAAGAGCGCGCATTGTATTGAGGAGACCGATTCTTGTAAAGTATTTTCTTAAATTTTTTAATTATTTTTTCAAAAATAACTTCAACAGCGAGTTATACAAATTGAAATATCTAAATAAAATTAAGCGCGCACAAAAAATTACAACGATGAATACATGACTATGTAAGAAGTAATTTTTCGCTTGTCTTCAAGCGTTGTAGCTGGGCTGAGCTACAACGTATTGCGACGGGATTTTAATTTACAGATATTTTTTCATGCGCTGCAACACCACCTCACGCGGGAACAAAGCAATCACCGCATCGACTGATGGTGTGTGTGTTTGACCGACCAACATCACGCGCACGGGCATCGCCAACTTTGGCATCTTCAAAGTATGTTCCGCTAACACCTCTTTAATGATTGCCGCGATGGCAGGAGCTTCCCACGCCACCTCGGCAAAGCGTTGCGCCAACACTTGCAGCGCAGGCAACACATCGGGCGTGAGTTGCGCTTGCAGCAATTCATCAGACGGAGTCACTTCGCTATAAAACACCGCTGCTTCATTCGCTAATTCCACCAGCGTGGCGGTGCGACCTTTGTATAACTCAATCACACTCGTCAAAGGAATGGTGTCATTTACCGTGATGCCGCGCGCCGCCAGATTTTTTGTCACCCACACTGCGAGACGGGCATTGTCGGCTTGCTTGATGTAATGCTGATTCACCCAACGCAATTTTTCAGGATTAAATTGCGCGGCCGATTTGCTGATGTGTTCCAAATCAAACCATTCGACTAATTGTTCTACGGAAAAAATTTCTTCGTCGCCGTGTGACCAACCCAAACGTGCTAAATAATTGATTAAGGCTTCTGGCAAAAATCCTTCTTCTTCATATTGCATCACGCTCACCGCACCGTGACGCTTAGATAAGCGTTCGCCATCCGAACCCAAAATCATCGGCACATGCGCATAGCGCGGCAATGTCGCACCCAGTGCTTTGAGGATGTTAATTTGACGCGGCGTATTGTTGACGTGATCGTCGCCCCGTATCACTTGCGTGATGCCCATATCGAAATCATCAATCACCACGCAAAAGTTATATGTCGGCGTGCCATCGGTGCGCGCAATAATCAAATCGTCCAGCTCGCTATTCTCGAACACGATTTTGCCTTTGACCATATCGTCCCAAGCTGCCACCCCGTGAGTAGGATTTTTGAAACGTACCACGGGTTTTACATCGGCAGGAATCGTGGGCAAAGTCTTGCCCTGCTCTGGTCGCCAAGTGCCGTCGTAACGTGGTTTTTCGCCATTGGCACGTTGCGCTTCACGCATCGCTTCTAACTCAGCAGGAGTGGTGTAACAGTAATACGCCGTGCCCGCCGCCAACATTTCTTGCAGCACAGCTTTGTAGCGATCCATGCGTTGCATCTGATAAAAAGGACCTTCGTCATAGCCCAAATTTAGCCAGCTCATGCCATCCAAAATCGCTTGTACCGAAGCCTCGGAGGAGCGTTCTAAATCGGTATCTTCGATACGCAAAATAAACGTGCCGCCTAGCTTGCGGGCATACGCCCAAGAAAATAAAGCCGTGCGCGCACCGCCAATATGTAGATAGCCAGTCGGGCTGGGAGCAAAACGAGTACGAGTAGTCATAGGGAAATTAAGCAGAGTAGGTAGTGGTGAATAGTAAGTGGGCGTGTAGTTAGAGCAACAACACCCGCCAAATTTTAAGCCGGGCATTTTACGGGCTTTGCGCAAGGCGCATCAAATAATTGTGGTTTTAAGTGGCGTAATCGCCGGACAAGTCTGCTGCCTAAAGTATTTTTGGCAGCAGACTTGTTGGGCGATGATTTGAATAAAACGACAAGGCAGCCAGCAACTCGCTATCAGCAACTTCAAGCAGTTATGCCACATTCAAAAAATTTATCAATTCGTGCTTGCATTTTTTTTACCAGCCCCTATAATGCGCGCCTCTCGAAAGAGACACGGGTGATTAGCTCAGTTGGTAGAGCACCGCCCTTACAAGGCGATTGTCGGCGGTTCGACCCCGTCATCACCCACCAATAGCAAAGGCTTAAGAAGAAATTCTTAAGCCTTTTTTATTTGCTGAACTTTATTTGCTCGGCACACCGTGCGCTTTTAGAACCACATACGCAGCCCTGCCAGCCAGCGATTTTGTCCTGTCGCCTCACCTGCCACTCTCGCAAAATTCGCACTGCCCGAAAATTTATTGGCGCGCTCAAAGCCTAAATACGGCGCGAATTCGCGTTCGATTTCGTAGCGTAAACGCAAGCCCAATGTCGCATCGGATAAGCCACTGCCCAAATTGCGCGCCGCATCTGTTTGTCCATAAAAATTGCCTTCTAGGCGCGGTTGCAACAACAATTTTTGCGTCACCAGCACATCGTATTCAGCCGCTAACCGAACTGCGCTGCGCCCTTGTTCGGCCAAGTACGCCGTGGCTTCCACGTTGAACCAATACGGCGCAATACCTTGCACACCCAACGCTGCCCAAGTGCGACGGGGCAATATGCCGCTATCTAAACGTGCGCCTAATTGCCTATCCCAAAACGCATCCAACCCATGCGCCCACAACAACTCGGTGCGCGCATCTTGCACACGCCTATTCGCCAACATCCCATCGGCTTTTAACACGGCACGATTGAACGGCTGACCGTACCCCGCCAACAATTCATAGGCGGTATTTTGTTGCTGCGTGCGCTCCAAACGATTCAGCAACACCCCGCCCATATTTTCTTCACCCATCATCTGCGGACGACCAAACTCACCAAACTCCGCATCATCGGCGGGCACGTTCGCACTGGTATTGCTGGCGGGTGCAGCGTGATGTTGATGCACCGTTTCCGCCTGACTTACGCTGCTAGCTAAGGCAAAAAAACTGGCTACGCAAAAATTAAATTTATTCATATCGCGTTCCTTTTTAACTTCTCGTATAGGCGTTATGACACGACCACCACGCGAAACATGCCCGCTTCCATGTGATAGTCGAGATGACAATGCCACGCCCAACGCCCCAGCGCGTCAGCGGTTACGCGATAGCAAACCCGCTGCGAAGGCTGCACTGTGACGGTGTGTTTGCGCACTAAAAACTCGCCCTGCTCGTCTTCGACATCGCTCCACATGCCGTGCAAATGAAAGGGATGCAGCATCATGGTGTCGTTCACCAGCACCACGCGTAACCGCTCGCCCGCGTGAAAAGGTATCGGCTGCGAATGCGCAAACGTCACGCCATCAATCGACCACACATAGCGTCCCATATTGCCCGTGAGATGCAGCTCAATTTCGCGTGACGGCGCGCGCGTATCCGCCTGTGGCTGCAAGGCACGCAGGTCGGCATAGGTCAACACGCGCCGTCCGTTGTCGCGCAAATTCACCCCCGCATCATCCAAATTTCGTCTTGGCGTATCAACACGCATATCGTTGTTCGGCGTGTATTCACTAGGCTTATGGCGCACCGCGTGACGCTCATCCATATCGCCCATCATGTCATCCATATTCAGCCATTGCGTTGCATCCAAACGCGGCACGCTCGCCTGCAAATTTTCTGCCGTCGCTAAGGTGGCGCGCGCATAACCGCTACGATCCAACGACTGCGCAAACACCGTGTAAGCCACATCGCTAGGCTCGATTAACACATCGTAAGTTTCGCCCGGAGCGATACGCAATTCATCCACCGTCACAGGCACAACGTCTTGCCCATCAGTGGCAATGACAGTAAGTTTTAATTCAGGAATCCGCACATCAAAATAGCTTTGCGCCGCGCCATTGATTAAGCGCAGGCGAATTTTATCGCCCGCCTTGAATAGCATGGTGCTATTGGCTTGTGGAGCTGCACCGTTCAGCAAATAGGTATAAGTTTTACCCGACACATCGGCAAAATCAGTGGGACTCATGCGCATCTCGTTCCACATTTTTCGCGCTTCGATTGCGTCGCTTAAACCATGCTGTTTAGCATCGCGAATAAAATCTTGCAGCGTCGGGCGTGCCTCGTTGTAGTAGTCACTTTGCAGACGCAGTTTTTGCAACAAGCGCATCGGCTCTTCATCCGTCCAATCCGACAACAGCATGACGTGATCGCCTTGCAGCGCATGACTTTCAGCGTGCGCGGGCGCAATCACAATCGCGCCATACAACCCCGTTTGCGCCTGAAAGCCAGAATGCGAGTGATACCAATAAGTGCCCGCTTGCTGCACTTTGAAGCGATAAGTAAAAGTGGTATTGGGCGCGATGCCTGCGAAGGTTACGCCCGGCACACCGTCCATCGCATTGGGCAAAATAATGCCGTGCCAATGTATCGAAGTCGGTTCGGCAAGTTTATTGGTAACGCGGATGGTAACGGTCTCGCCCTCGCGCCAATGCAGCGTGGGCGCGGGCAGCGAGCCATTCACAGTAGTGGCGACGCACAACTTACCCGTGAAATTAACGGGGCTGTAATCAATCACCAAATCGAATTCGTTACCGTGCAATTCAGGAATGGGCTGCGCGTTTTTTTGCTGCGCGAGCAACGATTGCGCAGCCGCGAAATTCAGTTTTGCGCACAGTGCCAACAGCGCACTGCCTTGCAATAAATGACGGCGCTTGCGTTGCTCATCGCTCATTTGCGGCGGAAGCAGTTTCATCTATTTTTGCCTTTCAAAAATTGCGCTCAAGGAAACCTGCAAGGCAATCAAAGCGGCATTGTTATTGAACTGAAGTGAGTGGTCAAAGTGATTGTTTAATTTCTTGCCTCTTTAATCAACTCCACGATTTTTTTGTTGTGCAGTTGCTTCTTGAAGCTCACCGCAATATCGCCGCCTAACTGATTAAAAAATGTCTCGGCATGTTTAATTCTTTTTGCCTCGTCGCCGCCCAAGTTCAGCTCGGTTTTATCTTTCGCTTCGACCACTAAATTCAATGCACTCTTACCATCTGCCCCTTTCACTACATAGGCGAAATCGGGCGAATAGGTATGCCCACCTACCAGCGGAATGCGTATCGAATTTTTAGGGATCTTGGTATAGACCACCACCTCTTGAATCACCTCGTTGATGTCGTCCAACTCCAGCGCGGAATCATAAAAAATATCGCTGAATAAGTAGCTATCAGACGGATGTTCATTGCTGACAAACACCCCCACATCAGCACTATCAATGCTCGCTTTAGGTTTGCCGTCGGGTGTCGTGAACTTGGTGGGATGCACCGCATTGCTAGTTTTGCGATAACCCACCGCAAACTTGCCGAACACATGCGCCATCAAATACTCGTTAAAACCTTTCTTGATTTCGCGTATCGCCACCAAGCTCATGTAAGGGTTGATGTCTAGCACACCGCTTACCAGCAACTCGCCAAACACCTCATGCAGCATATTGATGCCCAGCGCAGTCTCTTTGGATAACGCCATCAAGAACGCCTGATAGCCCATCATCTTGAACGGCAAAA
>JAVHRN010000123.1:0-26200 GCA_036171695.1 Gallionella sp. | reverse complement strand
TGAAGGTAACGACTTCTACCACGAAATGAAAGATTCCAACGTGTTGGACAAAGTTGCGATGGTGTTCGGTCAAATGAACGAACCACCTGGTAACCGTCTGCGCGTCGCATTGTCAGGTTTGACAATGGCGGAAAAATTTCGTGACGAAGGTCGCGACATTCTGTTCTTCGTTGATAACATCTATCGCTACACCTTGGCTGGAACGGAAGTTTCTGCATTGTTGGGTCGTATGCCTTCTGCGGTGGGTTACCAACCAACTTTGGCTGAAGAAATGGGTCGCTTACAAGAACGTATTACTTCAACTAAAGTCGGTTCGATTACTTCAGTTCAAGCCGTTTACGTGCCTGCGGATGACTTGACCGATCCAGCTCCTGCGACCACCTTCTTGCATTTGGATTCGACTGTTGTGTTGTCTCGCGACATCGCATCTCTGGGTATTTACCCAGCGGTTGATCCTTTGGATTCAACTTCACGTCAACTTGATCCATTGGTGGTTGGCGAAGAACATTACTCAGTTGCGCGTAAAGTCCAAATGACTTTGCAACGCTACAAAGAATTGCGCGACATTATTGCAATTTTGGGTATGGACGAATTGGCTCCAGAAGACAAATTGGCCGTGGCTCGTGCGCGTAAGATTCAGCGTTTCTTGTCGCAACCTTTCCATGTGGCTGAAGTGTTTACTGGCGCGCCAGGCAAATACGTTACCTTGAAAGAAACCATCAAGGGCTTCAAGGGCATTGTGGACGGCGACTACGATCACCTGCCAGAACAAGCGTTCTACATGGTTGGCGGTATCGAAGAAGCTGTAGAAAAAGCCAAGACCCTCAACTAATTAGCACCTAACTTTAAGTAGAGGAAATCATGGCAATGACAGTTCATGTAGATATCGTCAGCGCGGAAGCGATGATTTTTTCAGGTCTCGCCGAACTGGTGATTGTGCCTGGCGAAGCCGGCGAGCTGGGGATTTATCCTCGTCACGCGGCCTTGCTGACACGCATCAAGCCAGGCTCAGTACGCCTGAAGTTGCCCAACCAAGCTGCTGAAGAATTGATTTATGTCTCTGGCGGCATGTTGGAAGTGCAACCGAACGTCGTGACCATCCTCGCCGACACTGCAACACGCGGTGCTGATTTGGATGAAGAACGTTCGCTCAAAGCCAAGCAAGATGCTGAAGAAGCGATGCGTAATCGGGTTTCCGATTTGGATTACGCCACCGCCCAAGCGGAACTTGCTGAAGCTGTTGCACAGTTAGCAGCAATCAAACAACTGCGCAGACACGGACACTAAGTAGGTCTGATTAAGCAAATAAAAAACCAGCGTAAGCTGGTTTTTTATTGACTGGTTGATATTCAGGATATACACCAAAATCGGTGTCTAAATTACGTTAGAACTTTTGGAACAATTGAGGAAGCTAATGAAGAAAATTATTATCGTGTTAATTGTTGGAGTCCTTGCGTGGAATGGCTACGCAAGGTATCAAAGCCATAGTGTTGCATCTGCCAGTGAACAACAGGAAGCTCTCGTCATTAGTGAGGTAACTCCAGAGCAAAAACCTGAGATAGCCCTAACTCCGACAACGGCTAGTTATAAATGTGATGGCAGAGTTCGTTGTTCCCAAATGACCTCATGTGAAGAAGCAACATTTTTCTTAAGGAACTGTCCTGATGTAAAAATGGACGGAAACAATGATGGTGTTCCTTGCGAAATGCAGTGGTGCAAGTAATTGAAATTGCATCTCTATTGAGAGTAAGTTCTAGCAATAAATAGGGTCAGACTCGAATTCTTTTACAGGTGATTAGCGTTTGTCGGGGGTAGCCCGACGGCTACTTACTTTTTCTTGCTTCGCCAAGAAGAAGTAAGCAAAAAGAAGGCGACCCAAGTTTCCCGCCCTTCGGGTACCCGCGAAAAATCAATCTCAGTCGGGGCTGCGCAACTCGCCCGTTGGGCTCAAACAGTGCTCGCCTAAAGCTCCAACTGAGATTGATTTTTCGCGGCGGCGCACATGGGATGGCAAGTCAAAAGCGGATGTTGTCTGCTGCGCAGAATTTTCTTTTGACTGGATGCCCGCCTGCGCGGGCATAACGGTTTTAAGGTTTGCGCTTTTGACTTACCTCCCCTTAGTCGCCACCGAGTAGCGCAGACCAGTCAGGGATTTCGGCGAGGACTGATAAAACAACTAGCCAATCGACTAAGCGGGTAAAAGTCACCCGCAAGTCGCTGGTTATGTTTGAGCCCAACGGGCGAGTTCCGCAGCCGCCTGACTGGTCGAGCAACGCAGGGAACACCGAAGGTGTGGCGGGTCGGGGTCGCCTTTTCTTTGAATTCTTTCTTTTGGCGAAGCAAAAGAAAGAATTTAGCCGTCGGGCTACCCCGACAATCCCCAACTTTTCCGTCACATTTTGCGCAAAATCCAGCCAACTACTTGACCTTAAAGTACCGAGTCACCACGCGTCTAGTCAGCCACCAACTAGCTAAAAACATCAGCCAAATCGTCAATCCCACCGTCACGGCAAACATCACATGCTCCCAACTCAAGCCGAAGCTGGGGACGAAGATTTGCCAAGTATCTTGGGCAATTTTCAGCTCGGTGTGCGCGCTTAAATACACCATTTGATTAAGCAGATTGCCGCTTAGCGCGGTGTAGCTATCTTGCCAGCGCGCAGCACTCTCGACCATCAGTTGAATCGCAGCGCCTTCCTTATGAAACGTGGCATCTGGGCTGGCTAAGTGATAACGAATCAGTTCTTGCAAACTGCCGCCATGAAGTTGATTGGCAATGGCTTGAAAGGGGGCTAAATCAAGGTTGATTTGGTCTAGTCGTCCACCTACGCGTTGCCGATATTGCGCAATGAAACTGGGGATGCAGCCCGCCGCAACAATCGCGATTACCAAAATAATTCGATCCAAAATTCCGCGTATAAAACTCATCGTGTTCTCCTCGTGGTTGGGCAAAAATCATAGCACGCACCTTGTGGCATTTTGCGCCACCCATCGCATGCTAAATTGGGCAGATAAACGGCTTAACTTGCACCGTGCAAGCCCCACGCAGGGCGGCTTGTGTTTATAATCGCCCCTCTTAAAAAAGGGTAGGGCATGAGCGCACTCAACATCATCATCTTGGCGGCCGGCAAAGGCACGCGCATGAATTCCAATCAACCCAAAGTGTTGCACGCGCTGGCGGGCAAGCCGATGTTGCAACACGTTTTGGATTGCGCGCAGGTATTGCAGGCGCAAAAAATTTGCGTGGTATATGGGCATGGTGGCGAAGCTGTACCGCAGGCGATGGCGGCCTATGCAGCGCAGTTTGTCATGCAAGAACCGCAGCTCGGCACGGGGCACGCGGTGCAACAAGCCATGCCGTATCTGGACGACGATTCGCTGTCGATGGTGTTGTACGGCGATGTGCCGCTGATTCAAGCTAGCTCGTTGCAGCGCATGCAAACGGCAGGAACGGGCTTGATTTTGCTCACGGTTAATTTGGCGAATCCGACGGGTTATGGTCGCATCGTGCGCGACGCACAAGGGCGCGTGTTGCGCATTGTGGAAGAAAAAGATGCCACGCCCGAACTACGCAAAATTCAAGAAGTGAACACGGGTATTTTGCTTGCGCCGACCGCGCTGTTGCGCACTTGGCTGGCGAATCTGAACAACCACAATGCGCAGGGCGAATTTTATTTGACTGACATCGTGGCAATGGCGGTAGCGCAAGGTATCGCGGTGCAGACCGTGCAACCAGACAACCCTTGGGAAGTTGATGGCATCAACAGCAAGTCGCAGTTGGCGGTGTTGGAACGCACTTGGCAATTAGTTGAAGCGCAACGTCTGCTCACCCACGGCGTAACGCTCGCTGACCCTGCGCGCATTGATGTGCGCGGCAGCTTAACTTGCGGTCGCGATGTGGAGATTGATGTTGGCTGCATTTTTGCTGGCAAGGTGAGTTTGGGCGATAACGTGCGCATCGGCGCATATAGCATCATCCGCAATGCGCGCATCGCGCAAGGCACGCAGATTGCGGCTTACAGCCATATTGATTCGAGCGCGGTCGGCGCGAACTGCCACATCGGCCCGTATGCGCGTCTGCGTCCCGGCAGCCAATTACACGACGATGCGCATGTCGGCAATTTTGTCGAAATTAAAAACAGCGAAATTGGTACAGGCAGCAAGGCGAATCATCTGAGTTATATCGGGGATGCCACGGTGGGCAGTCGCGTCAACATTGGCGCAGGCACGATTACTTGCAATTACGACGGCGCAAATAAATTTCGCACCATTATTGAGGACGATGCTTTTATCGGCTCAGACACGCAACTCATCGCACCAGTACGCGTCGGCAAGGGCGCGACCATCGGTGCGGGTTCGACCATTACCAAAGACACGCCAGAGGGTGAACTGACTTTGTCGCGCAGCAAACAAATCACCATTAACGGTTGGCAACGTCCCGTTAAACAAGCGAAGGACAAAAAGTGAATCCCTTCAACCTTCTCTCTTATCTCTTCTCTGGGTTTTAAATATGTGTGGAATTGTCGGTGGCGTTACTAAAAACAACGTTGTGCCCATGCTGTTGGAAGGCTTGCAGCGTCTCGAATATCGCGGCTATGACTCGGCGGGTTTAGCGGTCATTCAGGACGGCAAAATCGAGCGTCAGCGCAGTACGGGACGCGTCGCCGAACTGACGGTTAAAAGTGCCGCGACGCACGGACTGGTCGGCATTGCGCACACGCGCTGGGCGACGCACGGCGTGCCTTCCGAGCGCAATGCGCATCCGCATCTGAGCTGCGGCAAAATCGCCGTGGTGCATAACGGTATTATCGAAAATTATGAAGTGTTGCGTAGCCGTTTGACGGCGGCGGGCTATGTGTTTACTTCGGACACCGACACTGAAGTGATTGCGCATTTAGTGCACACGCATTATGTACAAGGCATGACTTTACTCGCTGCCACACAAGCCTCGTTGCGCGAGCTAGTCGGCGCATATGCCATCGGCGTAATCGCAGCGGATCGTCCTGACCAACTCATCTGCGCACGACGCGGCAGCCCACTGTTGTTGGGCGTGGGCGAGGGTGAACATTTCATCGCCTCGGACGTGTCTGCTTTGCTCCCCGTTACCCGCCGCGTGGTGTATTTGGAAGAAGGCGATGTGGTCGAATTAGGTCGCGCGCAGTATCAAATTTTTGATGCCAGCGGTAAGCCTGTATCCCGCGCTGTGGTGGTAAGCGCAATGAGTAACGAAAGCGTGCAACTGGGTCGTTACACCCATTACATGCAAAAAGAAATTCACGAGCAACCGCAAGCTCTGGCGGACACGCTCGAATCGGTGTGCAACAGCCAATCGTTGGTGCCAGGCATTTTTGGCGCGCAAGCGGCGGAAGTTTTTGCCGACATCAACCATGTTTTAATTCTCGCTTGCGGCACCAGTTATCACTCAGGCTTGGTGGCGCGCTACTGGCTGGAAGAAGTCGCCGGCATCGCTTGCACGGTCGAAGTCGCCAGCGAATACCGCTATCGCACCAGCGTACCCAATCCCCAATCTCTGGTGGTGGTCATTTCACAATCGGGTGAAACAGCCGACACACAAGCCGCCTTAAACCACGCAAAATCATTAGGACATACGCATACGCTGGCGATTTGCAACGTCGCCGAAAGTGCATTGGTGCGCTTGTGCAAACTGCGGCTGTTGACCCGTGCAGGCCCTGAAATCGGCGTGGCTTCAACCAAGGCTTTTACTACTCAACTTGCGGCGTTATTTTTGCTCACGTTAGTGTTGGCTAAACAGCGCGGACGCTTGAGTGCGCAGCAAGAAGCCTTGCATTTACAAGAGCTGCGCCATTTGCCTAGCGCGGTGCAAAAAGTATTGGCGTTAGAGCCTGTCATCGCCAAACTCGCCGAGCACTTCGCTAACAAACACAACGCGCTGTTTTTGGGGCGCGGCATGCACTATCCGATTGCGATGGAAGGCTCGCTCAAGCTCAAAGAAATTTCTTATATCCATGCTGAAGCCTATCCAGCGGGCGAACTAAAGCACGGTCCGCTGGCTTTGGTGGACAAGGATATGCCCGTGATTTCAGTTGCGCCGAATGACGTGCTGCTAGAAAAATTGAAGTCGAATTTGCAAGAAGTTCGTGCGCGCGGCGGTGAGCTATTTGTGTTCGCCGATGCCGATACGCACATCAACGCAGCCGATGGCATCCACGTCATTCAAATGCCCGAACACGCGGGATTATTGAGCCCAATTTTGCACACTATTCCGCTACAACTTTTGTCCTATTACGTCGCCTTGCAAAAAGGCACGGACGTGGACAAACCACGCAATCTTGCTAAATCCGTCACGGTTGAGTGATGGATTTAGCGCGGGGTTTACGGTGTCGGCTAGACTTGCGTAGCAAGTTAAATCGCGCAGGAATGGTCGAAGCCACAAACCTAGAAAACTCGCAAAAATAGTAACCGTTGAATAACCCAAGGAAAATCATGACCACCCTACCTAAATGTCCACAATGCAGCTCTGAATTTACTTATGCCGATGGCAGCAATTTTGTTTGCCCTGAATGCGCTCACGAGTGGCCGCAAGCAGCTGTAGCCAACACTGAAACCGCACGCGTTTACAAAGACGCATTCGGCAATGTGCTGAACGATGGCGACACCATCACCGTGATTAAAGACCTGAAAATCAAAGGCTCATCCTTGGTCGTCAAAGTCGGTACTAAAGTAAAAAATATCCGTTTGACCGATGGCGACCACGACATTGATTGCAAAATCGACGGCATCGGCGCGATGCAACTCAAATCCGAGTTCGTCAAAAAAGCCTAGTCGCCCCGCATGAGCGCGACGTACGACCCGCCGCAAACTCCTTTGCACTACTTGCATCAAGATGAATTTATCTTGGTGTTGGATAAGCCTGCGGGATTGCTTTCTGTGCCAGGACGTGGCGAGGATAAAGCCGATAGTTTGGTTACGCGTGTACAAGTTGAATTTGCTGATGCACTGATTGTGCATCGACTTGACCGCGACACGTCGGGCTTGCTGGTATTGGCGCGCGGAGCGGACATGCACCGCAAATTGTCGATGGCATTTGCCGCGCGTGAGGTTGAAAAACGCTATGTTGCACGAGTAGCGGGTGAGCTTAAACAGGCTGTGGGCGAAATCAATTTACCGATTATTGTGGATTGGGAAAATCGCCCTAAACAACATGTCAATCACGTCACAGGCAAGCCGTCAGTAACGCGCTATCGGCTGCTAAGTTTTGATGCGATAAGCAATTCCAGCCTAGTGGAACTCGAACCCGTCACGGGGCGCACCCATCAGTTGCGCGTGCACCTTGCCGCTTTGGGGCATCCGATGTGGGGCGACACGCTGTATGGCGATGCCAGCCTCGCACCGCGCTTGTTGTTGCATGCGGCGCGCTTGCAACTTGCCCATCCACACAGCCAAATGCAGCAAGATTGGTACAGTGCGCCACCCTTTGAAGCAGCTTAAATATCATGCTGCATCCGTTATAATCCGCGCCCTTTTTTTGCTTTTTAAGGAATCCCATGCCTACGCCTAAACGCACTGCCTTATACCTGCTTGCTTTGCCCCTTGTCGCTTTGCTGGGAGTCGCGCTCTATAGTTGGGTGGCCTTGCATTGGAGTTATTCCGAAGGTGAACGCGCTGGCTTCGTGCAAAAATTATCCAAGAAAGGCTGGCTGTGCAAAACCTGGGAAGGCGAGCTGACCTTGGTTTCTTTGCCAGGTGCTGCGCCTGAAAAATTTATCTTTACGGTGCGCGATGATGCCGTTGCGGAACGCATCAATAAACAAGTCGGCACGCGCGTCGCTTTGGTGTATGGACAACACAAAGGTTTGCCGACGAGCTGCTTTGGCGACACTGAGTATTTTGTCGAAGACATTAAAAGTCTTAAACCTTAAGGAACTCTCACCGCCGAAGTTGTCTAGGCTAGGCTTGCAATTTCGCCAGCTAGCCCCACTTAGCAAACTCGCTCTAACCTGACCTCAAGAGGAATATATGCAACGCTTTTTAACGATTTTAATGATCGCCATCACCAGTTTAAGTTTGTTGGCAGCCAGTGCCGAAGCCAAGCGTTTTGGCGGTGGCGGCAGTGTCGGCAAACAACGCAGCATGAGCCCGCAAGCCGCACCAACTAGATCACCCACTGCCGCACCTGCTCCCGCCGCACCTGCTTCAACAGGCAATAAATGGCTAGGTCCTTTGGCAGGTTTGGCGATTGGCGCAGGCTTGGGCGCGATGTTTGCAGGCGGCGGGCTGGGCGGTTTAGGCGGTGCGCTGGGTAACATTTTGCTGATGTTGGCAATCGGTGCAGCGGTGATGTTTGCGATTTCGTATTTCCGCAAAAAATCAAACCCAAATGTCGCTCAATACGCTGGTGCAGGTGCGCCGTATCAAGAACCTGCGCTAACACCAAGCTATGCGGGACAAGCGACCAGCAGTGCTTACAACGCGCCATCTGCGCCAAAAAATATCCCTGCGGATTTTCCTGTAGAGAGTTTTTTGCGCAGTGCTAAGACTTCATTTATTCGTTTGCAAGCCGCTAACGATCGCAAAGATGTGAACGATGTGCGCGAATACACCACACCAGAAATGTTCGCGGAAATCTCGATGCAGATGCAAGAACGCGATAACGCGCCGCAAAAAACCGATGTGATTAGCATCAATGGTGAGCTGTTAGAAGTCGCGAACGAAGGCGATTGGGCGATTGCCAGCGTGCGCTTCACAGGTTCGCTGTCGGAAAATAACGGCGCACCTGAAAGCGTCGATGAAGTGTGGCATGTGCAAAAAAATCTGCGCGACGACAAAGCGGTATGGTTGTTGGCAGGTATTCAACAAACTGTGCTGCACTAACCATGTTTACCCAACTATCTGCGACCGCGCTGAATCATGTGCTTGCGCAAAATAGTTGGGCGGCTGCTAGGTTAGTTCGGTTCGCTGCAAAAACGGTGCGATTTCATATCGCACCGTTTTCTTTTGCCTATCTGATTTTGAGCGATGGCGCGCTGCAAGCCATCTCTCTAACCGCCAATGACAGCCAGCCTAATAGCGACGCTGAGTTGACCATTGCCGCAACTTTGTTGCCACGCTTGTTGGCAAAAGATGAATTAGCGCATGCGCAAATTGTGAGTACCGGCGATGCTGCGCTGCTCGCTGAAATTTTTTATTTGTGGCGCAATTTGCAGTGGGACGCGGCACAAGATTTAAGTGCTATCACGGGCGACATCGCCGCCGAGCGCATTGTGCAAAGCGCGCAACACGCCCATGGGCAGCTCAAAGATGCTGCGTTAAATTTCTCGCAAGCGGTGGCGGAATACTGGACAGAAGAACGTCCGCTACTCGCCAAACCCAATCAAATTGCCGCATTCGCGGCGGGGGTCGATACGCTGCGCGATGACTTGGCGCGGTTGACGGCGCGCGTTACGCGCGTGGAGCAATAATTCGATGGACGTGCCTGATTTACTTTGCACAGGAGTGGGGTTCGGCGGCTTGCTTGCGTCGTCTGCGAACTTAGGTATAATTCGCGCCAACAACACCCCCCAAGCCTATCTGTCAACTCATCGACATGACGCTCAAACCGGGGGGTTACTCATTTCGGGGGTTGGAAATGCGCTATAGCAAACCTGCCCTTTCTGTTTCCACGCAAGCGCAACTATTGTTAGACCGAGGTTTAGTCTGCGATAACCGTGAGCGTCTCGAACACTATCTTGCCAATATTGGTTATTACCGTTTGAGTGCTTACCTGCTGCCATTCGAGCAGCCCTCAAACAATAGTGATTCGCGTAACCATCAGTTTTTGCTTAACACTACGTTTGAACAGGTACTCGATCTTTACGTCTTCGATCGCAAACTGCGCTTGTTGGTGATGGAAGCAATTGAGCGCATTGAAGTCGCTGCGCGCACTCGCTGGGCAAGTGCTATGGCGTTGAGCCACGGTAGTCATGCACACATGGACTCGGCTGCATTCAAAGACCCCTGGCAGCATGCGTCCATCGTCGCGCGGGTGTCGAAAGAGCTACAAGACAGCAACGAGACCTTTGTCCTACATTACCGCAAAAAATATACCGACCCTTACCTCCCGCCCATCTGGGCAGTGGTAGAAACCATGACACTAGGCGGACTGTCGCGTTGGATCGCCAGCACCAGCGACAATAAAGTTAAACGCGAAGTCGCCAAGGCGTTGGGAATGCCGACAATAGAAATTCTCGAACAAGTGCTGCACGCACTCACCCCCCTGCGTAACCTCTGTGCGCACCATGCCCGTCTGTGGAATCGACGCTTTATCTTGTTATTACCCAACATCAAGCGATTGCAGGACCAACTCATCCGCGAGACGATTGTTACGGAAAAGAGTGAAACACAAGAGCCTCTGACGCGCGAAATCTACAACTTTCTGGTCGTTATTCAGTACCTCATGCTGAAAATCAACCCCAGCACCAGTTGGGGGCTTAGGCTGGCGCAGCACCTGCAATTGCTTGCGCCAGAGCAGCAGCACGCAATGGGATTGCCTGTGGACTGGACGCATCGCCACCCAAGGCTGATTGTTTACTTACCTTATCAACCTTTTCAAAATCGCTAAACCTATGCGCATTTTTCGTTTAATCAAAATTATTTTTGTGGTGCTACGTTTCGGGTTGGACGAGTTTTTGCTCGCCCACGCGCGGGTGCGTTGGCTGCGTGTGCCACTTAACTTTTTGCTGTTTTTTCGCAACCGCACAATGCCGCGCGCGCAGCGTTTACGTCTGGCACTCGAAGCCTTAGGGCCGATTTTTGTGAAGTTTGGGCAGATGTTATCAACGCGGCGCGACTTGATGCCAACCGACATCGCCGACGAGTTAGCCAAGCTGCAAGACCAAGTGCCAGCCTTTGCTTCGGCGCAAGCTATCGCGATTTTAGAAGCTAATTATGGCAAGCCACTCAGCGAGGTATTTGCCAGTTTTGAGGCCAGCCCCATCGCCAGCGCGTCGGTCGCGCAAGTGCATTGTGCGGTGCTGCCTGATGGTCGCAAAGCAGCGGTGAAAATTTTGCGTCCTGGCATCGCCGCCATCATTGAACACGACATTGCCTTGCTTAAAGTCGCCGCTGATTTGCTGGAAAAATTGTGGGCTGATGGGCGGCGTTTGAAGCCAAAATTAGTGGTCAATGAGTTTGAAAAATATCTGGGCGATGAACTCGATTTAACCCGCGAGGCGGCGAATGCCAGTCAGCTCAAACGCAATTTTGCTAGTTCAAAATTATTGCTCGTGCCTGAGATGTACTGGGATTTTTGCAGCCAAAACGTCATCGTTATGGAGTGGATGGTGGGTACACCCGTGTCGCAAGTTGAGAAGCTGCGCAATGAAGGGATAAACATTCCTAAACTTGCAGCGGATGGGGTAGAGATTTTTTATACGCAAGTGTTTCGCGATGGATTTTTTCATGCCGACATGCACCCTGGCAATGTGCAAGTCGCGGCGGATGGGCGTTATATCGCTTTGGATTTCGGCATCATGGGCACGCTTACCGACACCGATAAACATTACCTTGCGCAGAATTTTTTAGCGTTTTTTCAGCGCGATTACAAACGCGTTGCCGAGGTGCATATTGAATCTGGCTGGGCTCCCGCCGACACGCGCGTGGATGAATTAGAGGCGGCGATACGCGCGGTGTGCGAGCCGATTTTTGATCGGCCGTTACGCGAAATTTCGTTTGGCAAAGTGTTGCTGCGCTTGTTCCAAACCTCGCGCCGCTTCGGCATCGAGATTCAGCCGCAATTAGTGTTGTTGCAAAAAACGCTGCTCAATATCGAAGGCTTAGGTCGCCAACTCGACCCCGAATTAGACTTATGGCAAACCGCCAAACCTTGGCTAGAACGCTGGATGAGCGAGCAAGTCGGCTGGCGCGGTCTGCTTAAATCGTTGCGCGCCGAAGCTCCGCATTACTTCACCTTGTTGCCACAATTACCGCGTTTGCTGCATCAACGTCTGCACGAAAAAAATTCGCGCAGCGAGTTCGACAACACCATGCAGCAATTGCTGGTGCAGCAACGCCGCCGCAATTCTTTGTTGTTACTCATCGCAGCGATTTTGTTGCTGCAAGCCGTTTGGCTGGTGAGTTAGTCCTCATTCGCCTGGCATCGCACTGCGCGAAAAGCCGCTGCGCGAAAATTGCCGCGACGCGGAAAGCTGGTCATAGATAGCCGATTGTGTGTGACGGGTGAAGCCGCGATACACGTCAAAATCTTGCACCGACATGCGCACCTCATGTGCCGCGTTACCAAATGCCAAGATAAATTCAGCCCAATTTGCATAGCGCAACGAGGCTTCTTTTTGCAGAGTTTTATGCACTAAGGCGGTTAAGTTCGCAGGCAATTCTTGGCGATATTTTTGGAGCGGTGTGGCAGGGAAATTCAGTACGGCGATACGCGCATCAAAGGGATTGTCGGCGGTGAAAGTGTTTTTTCCCGTCAGCAGCCGATACAGCGTCGCCCCCAAAGAATAAATATCTGCACGCTCATCGAGCGGCACGCCATCAAGCTGTTCTGGCGACATATACGCCAAGCTGCCCGCCACCATTTTGCTCGCCTCACCCGTCTTAATCGCACACCCAAAATCCATTAGTTTGACCAAACCATTGGGCAACATAATGATATTTTCGGGCTTCACATCGCGATGCACCACGCCTTGCTGCGCCACATATTGCAAGGCTTCTGCAACTTGCTCGATAACTGCCAACACGGTGTTAATCGGCAACAAGCTATCGGTGTTTTGGTGATGGTCGAGCGAGTCACCATTGAGATATTCCAACACTAAATACGGCCCACTCACTTCGCGTAAATCGGCATCAATTTGCCGCACGATATTCTTGTGCTCAAACTCGGCGGCGGTCGTGACTTCGTTGGCCAACAAACTGCGATACGGAGCTGAGAGCCGTTCGGCACGCAACTGCTTAATCGCCACAGAGGCAAAAGTTTTATCCGAAATTGCCAGATACACATTTGAGCTTGCCCCTACGCCAATTTGTTTGACGATGGAGTATTTCCCTAGTCGGATTGGCGTGGTCATGTGAGTTTTTTACAGCAAAATGTGCATTGAATCGTTACGCTAAAGTTGTATTTCATTAGACCAATAACTCGGCAGAGTTAATTGGTATGAACCCGTACTCATATCAGTTACGAAATAGCCCGCTGCGTGATGCGCGTTGGCAAAATTATTGACGTTAGCCAATGCTGCAAGCGGCGCGCTATTGACGATGATGTGAGCACGCTCCCAATACAGATTCAGCCAAATGGGAAAGCTCTGCATTTGAAAAGCTGCCCAAGTATTTTCAAATACCACCACTTCGGTGAGCGCGTCTATCAGGAAGTAATCCACCACAGGCAACGTGCCGCAATTAAGTACAACGCGCGCTGTTGGCTTTGCTGCACGAATGTCTTGCACTAATCCCGTGTAATAACTCAAGCTATTTGCAGTCGCATTGACCTCATCGAAGAAAATATCAGTGATGCCATACAGCGTTTTCCATGCTGCGATTTCAAGCAATACCGTTGCCACAGGCTTTGTCCCAAAGGTCGTTGCGACATAACCTAAAAGCCGCTGTCCACTGGCGCGCGCTTGCGCAAAAATTCCTACCCAATAAGAATCAAACAAGACACCTGGGCCGCTTGCGACATTGGCAATAATGGTGTGTGCGGGCGTGTGCGCGGGTAAAAACTGTTGCCACAATGCCGCGTTATAAAAGTAAGCGGGTATCAGTAACGGTGTTTTATAAACAGGTGTACTAGGGCTCGTACTACCGCCACCGCAGCCCGTCAAACTGGCGAATGCTAAGCCACCTAATGTGCTCAAAAATGTCCGTCGTTGGGTGTGTATAGCGTGTGACATAGATGCTCCCAAGTGGCGTGAAGCCGATTATCTAAATACGATGGTTTTATTGCCGCACACTAAAACGCGATCTTCGACGTGGTAGCGCAAGCCGCGCGACAACACGGTTTTCTCGATGTCGCGCCCATAGCGCACCAAATCATCCACCGTGTCGCCGTGGTCGATACGCACCGTGTCTTGCTCAATAATCGGCCCCGCATCCAGCTCGTCGGTAACGTAATGGCAAGTCGCACCAATCAGTTTTACGCCGCGCAAATACGCTTGGTGATAAGGCTTCGCACCGACGAACGATGGCAAAAAACTGTGGTGAATGTTGATGATGCGCCCCGCATATTTTCGGCAAAAAGCGGGCGGCAGGATTTGCATAAAGCGCGCCAAAATCATGGTATCGCCGCGATACTCATCGAATAGCTGGGCAATTTTTGCAAATGCGGCCGGCTTGTCGGATTGCATATCAATATGAATAAACGGAATGCCGTGCCATTCGACAAAGCTGCGCAAATCTTCGTGGTTAGAAATCACGCAAGGAATATCCACCTCTAACTCGCCGCTGCGCCAGCGATGCAGCAAATCATCGAGGCAATGGTCTTGCTTACTCACCAGCAACACCAAGCGTTTTTTCTGCGCCGAATCGGCGAGTTGCCAAGTCATATTGAACTCGGTCGCCAGTGGCGTGAGCAAGCGGCGGAATTCATGCGCGTCGAATGGCAGTGAGTTGGCGCGGATTTCTTGGCGCATAAAAAATCGCTGCGCTTCTTGCTCGGTGTGATAACTCGCCTCGACGATAAAACCGCCGTGCTGCGCGATAAACCCCGTCACGGCGGCGATAATCCCAGAGCGGTCTGGGCAGGAAATGGTGAGGGTGTAGTGGTGGTTCATGGGCATCCTTATTTAATTTTCGCTAGTTCGATTTAATCCTGTCTCTCGAACACAAAGCCTGAATCGAGTAATTGCGCTCCGCCGTTGGCTAATCGTTCGGCGAGGCTTACATCAGGCATGGCAGGAAATTTTTAGTGCGTTTCATGGCGACCTGCTGAATAAAATCATAGCGCGCGATTATACGGATGCAAGAATACGCGTGATGATTTGCATGGCTTTGTCGGTCGCGCCTTGATGGCTGGCGACAAAGCGCAATCCCACTGTGCGCATGGCAGATAAACGCTCTGCATCGCGCAATAAATTTGTCGCAACTTGGACTAATTCCGTAGCATCACGCACGCGTTGTGCCGCGCCCGCATCTACCGCCAGCCGTGTGGCATCGGCAAAATTAAAAGTGTGCGCACCAATTAAAACAGGCGTGCCAACCGCGCAAGCCTCGATTAAATTTTGTCCGCCGAAAGGCAATAAACTGCCGCCGATAAAAGCCAAATCCGCTGCCGCGTAATAAGCAAACATCTCGCCCATGCTGTCGCCTAACAACACTTGAATATCGTGCGGCACGGTTTTATTTGCGCTGCGCCGTTGTAGTTTTAAGCCACGATTTTTCATTAGTTCGGCAACGGTATCGAAGCGTTGTGGATGACGTGGCACAAGGACTAACAAGGCTTGCGGCGACGCGGCTTGCCAAGCATCTAACAATTCTTCTTCTTCGCCCTCGCGGGTGCTGGCCGCCAAAAAAACGCTGCGTGTCGCGCCACATTGTTCGCGCAAAACTTTGCCCAAAGCTAACATTTCGTGCGGCGGCGCGATGTCGAATTTCAAATTTCCCATCAACGTAAGGTTCGTTCCACCCAATGCTGCCAAGCGTTGCGCGTCGGCTGCGGTTTGTGCGGCAATGCCGCTTAAAGCTCGTAAAGCGTGGCGCGTGAGTGTGGCAAAACGGCCGTAACCACGCGCTGATTTTTCTGACATGCGGGCATTTAATAACAACAACGGCACATGATTTTTTGCGCAGGCGTGGATTAAGTTGAACCAGATTTCGGTCTCCATCAACATGCCTAATTGCGGTTTGAAATGGCGCAAAAAGCGTTGCACCGCAAACGGATAATCGTAAGGCAAATACACGCGCAGCACGCGCTCGCCATAGAGTTGCGCGGAGGTTGCGCGTCCCGTTGGTGTGGTGTGAGTGAGCAAAATTTGATGCTGCGGATAATCGCGACATAGCTGCTCAACGAGGCTGACCGTGGCGCGGGTTTCACCAACGGACACGGCATGCAGCCAAAGAATTGGCTTATTAAAAGTTTGCGTATAAAAACCGAAACGTTCGCCGACATGCTGCAAGTATTCAGGCTGCAAACGCGCGCGCCACAGCAATTTGCAAAAGATAAACGGAAATAATAAACACAGCAGCAGGGTGTAGAAAAATCGTGCGGCGAGAGCTTGGATTGGTGGCATAGCGTGGTTTATTAGTGGTGATTGGGCGCAACAGGATTCACGCTGGGCACTTGAAAAACTTTTCTATCCTGCAAGCGTATCGCCGTCAGCGGCCCGCCCCACAAGCAGCCCGTATCAAGGGCGATCAGGTTGGGCTCGGCGATTAAACCCAACGCCGACCAATGCCCAAAAATCACCGTGGCATGGTTGGTTTGCCGATTCGCCAACTCAAACCAAGGCATATATCCCGCAGGGATGTTGCTTTGCAAGCCCTTAAACTTATATTCCATCTCGGCATGCGGGGTACAAATCCGCATCCGCGTCAGCACATTGGTAATCACTCGCAAGCGTTTGTAGCCGTGCAAATCATCGCGCCAGGCATTCGGAGTGTTGCCATAAATGTGTGCCAAATAGTTAGCGTAATCGTCGCTGCGTAACGCTGTTTCTACTTCGTGCGCGAGGGCTTGTGCTTGAGTGAGTGACCAGTTGGGCAGCAGGCCCGCATGTACTAAGGCACAATTATTTTCGACATGTAGCAGCGGCTGATGACGCAACCAAGTGAGCAACTCCGCGCAATCGGGCGCAGCTAAAATTTCGTCTAAGGTGTCATCGCGATGCAGCTCTGCCGCCCCAGCCGACACTGCCAATAAATGCAAATCGTGATTGCCCAACACCGTAATCGCGGCATCGCCTAAAGATTTCACCAAGCGCAACACCGCTAAAGAATCAGGGCCTCGATTCACTAAATCGCCAACCAGCCACAGCGTGTCCTGCTCGCGATTGAAGCCAATCTCAAGCATTAAATTTTGCAGCTCGGCATAGCAGCCTTGCACATCGCCTATCGCGTATATCGCCACAATAACTCCTGATAAAATGCGCGCCCTTTTGCTTCATTCTGCCGCCCATGCCCGCCATCGACAAAAAATTCTATCCAGAAATCCAAGGGCTGCGCGCGGTCGCGATTATCGCAGTCATCTTGTTTCACTTTGGTTGGAAAACGCTGGCAGGCGGTTATATCGGCGTGGATATTTTCTTCGTCATATCGGGCTTTTTAATCACCCAAATGATTAGCGTCGAATTGGCGCGCGGCACTTTCAACATCCGCCGATTTTACAAGAATCGTGTGGTGCGATTGTTACCAAATTTATTTTTAATGATTATTGTTTCGGTGCTCATTAGCTACTTGGTGTTGAAACCGTATGACTTTTTTCAGTATGCCAAGAGCCTGCAATTTTCCGCTGTTTACCTCACCAATATGGTGTTTGCGCGCCAGCAAGGTTACTTCGATATGTCGCGCGAAGCCAAGCCCTTGCTGCATACCTGGTCGTTATCCATCGAAGAGCAATTCTATTTAATTTTCCCACTGCTGCTGATTTTGCTATTCAAGTTTAAGCAACATCGTGTGGTGATTTTGAGCGTCATTGCACTCGCGTCTTTTTGGGTGCGTTACACCTACCAGCAAAATCATTTGCCGACTGAAGGCTTTTTTTCTTTCGCGGGACGCGTCTGGGAGTTTGTGATAGGCGCGCTCATCGTGTTGTTGCCAGCCAATATCAAAGCACGCTTAGCCAATCAAGGCAGCATCGCGCTGGCTAGTTTTGCGGTGATTATTGCCAGCTTAGTGTGCTTGGACGAGAGCATTCCTTACGCCAGTAGCTTGCTGATTATTCCGTGTTTCGCCACGGCTTTAATTATCCTCAGCAGCGGCACGCATCTGACTGAAAAATTATTAAGTACGCGCGCCCTTGTTTTTGTCGGCGGCCTGTCTTACTCCCTGTATTTGTGGCATTGGCCGTTGTTGGTCTGGCTGCACAACGGTGATTTTTCGGGCAGTCACGCACAGCAAATCAGCCTGTTGTTCGCCCTCACGTTGGTCATTTCGTATCTGGCGTGGCGATATGTGGAAGAGCCGCTCCGCAAAAATCGCGAGCGTTTTTCGGGATGGCAAGTAGGGCTCATGACACTCACTTTTGCGATTTTTTGCGTGAGTATCGGCAGCTATATTTATGCGCAAAGCGGCATGGAAAATCGCTTTCCAAACTGGGTAAAAGTCAAAAATAATCTGGACAGTTTTGACTTCAAAACCGCCACGGGAACAACCCTGCAATATCCCGCTAGTTGCGCAATAGGCGACGACCCGCAAGCGATTTTGCGCAACTGCGCGTTTGGTGATTTACACGCATCGCAACGCTTTTTGGTGGTCGGCGATTCGCATGTTGCAGCGTGGTATCCCGCCTTTCAAGCGGCTGCTGGAGCACGCCATGCCCAAGGCGTATTCGCAACCCAGCCCGGCTGTCCGCCGCTATTTGAGATATACAGTTTGGATGGCGCACAAAACATCTGCGCAGAAAAATTTGATGCGCGTATCAAGGCGTTGATTGAAACGCGCGCCTTCAATAAAGTGTATTTGCTCGCCTCTTGGAGCATGTATTCCGAAGGTGATCCCAACAATCAACCCAACCACTTTATTTCCGATACGCACATCGCTGCGAATGACCGCGCCAGCAGCCAACAAGTAATGCGCGCGCACCTGCAAGCCACCATCCACTATCTGCAATCATTCAATATCGAAGTGGTGCTGGTGCATAGCGTGGCGGTGCTGCCGAAAGTGATTCAAGCCTTGCCCGAAAACTATGCTGTGCCGCTGGCACAACTGCAACAACAGAATTTATTTATGACCGAATTTGCGCGTGTTCACGCGGCGGAATTGCACCTGCGCGTCATTGATCCAACCCCCACGCTATGCGGCACAGGCGCATGTCTTACGCGCGCCAACGGCAATGTTTTGTACACCGACAACAACCACATTAGTCCAGCGGGTGCGGCATTGCTGATTCCTTTAGTCGCGGCCTCTATGTAAATGGACGAACCCTATGTTATTTAATTCTTACGCCTTTATTTTCTTATTTCTGCCTATCAGCTTGCTGGGATTTTTCCAGTTGGCGCGACTCAATCAGGCTTACGCCGCCGCTTGGCTGGCACTTTGCTCGCTGTTTTTCTACGGCTATTGGAATCCTGCGTATGTGGGATTGTTACTGCTCTCGATAGGCTGCAACTATGTGTTCGGCATGTGGATAGGGAAGGCAGGATTCAGGACTCAGGATTCAGGATTCAGTAAAGTCGGTTCGAGCTTGAGTAAGAAGCAACTACTTATTTTCGCGATTGCGGCCAATCTTTTGCTGCTCGGCTATTACAAATACGCCAACTTTTTCTTGGCTTCGGTGGACACCCTGACGGGCGCCAATTGGCAGATGGCGAACATCATTTTGCCGCTGGGTATTTCGTTTTTTACTTTCACGCAAATCGCTTTTTTGGTCGATACCTATCAGGGCAAAGTGCGCGAATTTAATTTTGTGCATTACGTTTTATTCGTTACCTATTTCCCGCATTTAATCGCTGGTCCAGTACTGCACCATAAAGACATGATGCCGCAATTCGCGCACCCCGCTACGTATCGCATCCACTGGCTGAATGTCGCGACGGGCTTGTTGCTATTCACACTGGGGCTGTGTAAAAAAACCTTGGGAGCGGACGAACTTGCGCCATTCGCCACGGCGATTTTCAGCGGTGTGCAACACGGCATGGCAAGCGGTTTAGTGCCGACGATTTACGAGGCGTGGTCGGGCGCACTGGCTTACACGTTGCAAATTTATTTTGATTTCTCTGGCTACACCGACATGGCATTAGGCATCGCGCTGATGTTCAATATCCGCTTGCCGATTAACTTTAATTCGCCGTACAAAGCCACCAGCATCATCGAATTTTGGCGACGTTGGCACATCACGTTATCCACTTTCTTGCGCGACTATTTGTATATCCCACTGGGTGGCAATCGCCACGGCAAGTTGCGCCGTTACGGCAATTTATTCGCCACCATGCTGCTCGGTGGCTTGTGGCACGGCGCGGGTTGGACATTTGTGGTGTGGGGCGCGCTGCATGGTTTTTATCTCACGCTGAATCATTTGTGGCGCGAACTTATCGCAGAAAAATACCTGCGCTGGATACCCAACTGGCTAGGCGCAATTACGGGCGGCACGCTGACTTTCATCGCGGTGGTCGCCGCCTGGGTGGTATTCCGCGCCGACACCATCGCGCAAGCTGGCGTGATGCTGCAAGCCATGTTCGGCCTGCACTATCGAGCGATTAGTTTTGACGCAGTGCTGCATGGCAATTTACTGTTACTTACCGATTTATCGGGACGTGACCTGCTCAAAATTTTGCTGCCTAGCTTGTTGTGGGTGTGGTTGTTGCCAAACGCTACGCGCTTACATTTCGTTGCGAGCAACGCGCTCTATACCTTGCTGCAATTAGCTTTGCTGTTGACCATGCTATTCATTGCTATCGACCATTTTGGCTTTTACAGTCCATTTTTGTATTTCCAATTTTGATATGAAACACGCTAAATTTTTTGTCATCACTAGCTTTGTTTTGCTCCTCAGCTATGGTGCGCTGGGCTTTTATTTTTTAACCCTCGCGGGGTTTCAAGGTGATTTAACGCGGCTAGCATTGCTGCCCGAAAGCCAATATGGACAACGACAAAATCAACCTGTTATCGAGGCAAAATTATTTAGCCAAGCGGCGATGGCGGATGCGGATGTGTTGGTGATAGGTGATAGTTTTTCAGTTGATCACGTTTGGCAAACCGAGCTCGTCAAATCAGGCTTAAAAGTTCGCACCGAAACATGGGATACGCTACGCGGGGTGTGCAGTGACTTTATGCCGTGGCTCACGGCGCAAGGCTTTAAGGGCAAGTTCGTGGTACTGGAAATCATCGAGCGCAATATCCACGATGGACTACAAAAATCGCTCGCTTGTGAGGTGATGGATACGCACACCAACATTGCCGCCGACCGTCCGCGTCAGCCGCCTGCGAGCAGCTTTAATCCTGATGCGGCGAATCGTAGCGGACGGATGTCGATTGGTTTACAGACGGCATTGAATGCTGCGCGCTACCAAAAATTAACCGATACAGCAGACTTTCAGTCACGCGCGCTCGACAATGGTGCGACGCTGGCGAAAGTGCAAAATGGTTGCGCATTATTCAGTCATCGCCGCTGTGCCTCCGCGTTATTTTTAACGGGAGAAAAGAGGGAAGATTTGGCGGAAGAAGATTTAGTCGCCGTGGCTAAATTGAACGAACGCTTAACTGGCATCACCCCAATTTGGGCATTCGTACCGAACAAATCGACGACGTATTTTTATCCTGATAAACAGTTTTGGCGCAAAGCCGAGCAACGCTTTAATGCCCCGAATTTATTGCGTGTAAATCAACACGCCATCGCTAATAAAACCGTCGATTTATATCCCGCCAACAACACGCATTTTTCCACTACAGGCTACTTACTAATGGGTGCGGCGATTTATCAAACGATACAACAGGCGCGCTAGTTTCTAGCTTTTCACTCGCCTGTAATTACGGGCGGGCAGTTCTCGATAATGTCGCAAATAACAGTGCTGTCATCCACGCAAAAAATAATCCATCCGCATGGTCATGTAACGCCGAGTTAAATGCGCAATTAACGAGTGTCGCTAAGACCAAACCCTTTGCAGCATCTTGTAGGTAGGCTGATTCAAGCGATGGTGCAGCTCGCCATAAGCTCATAAATAAATAAAGTAACGCGGCGAATCCAAGTAACCCAATTTGTGCCGCAATGAGTAGGAATTCATTATGTGGATTGGGCGTCGTCAGTAAGTTCGTTCCTTTAATTTGCTCAGTAAATGCAGCTTCAAATCCTCCTGTTCCAATGCCTAGTAAAGGATGCTGGGCAACAATTTGTACCGCGTTATAATAAAAATTTAGACGCGTGCCAGCAGAGGAACTCTGATTTTCTTGATTGGGTTGCCATGCCTTTACTTCACTCACCACTAAGCTGACGCGCTCATGTAGGCGTGGCGACACAAAATATGCACTAACAACCACGGCAATCGACAGTAACAACACCCCAATACTTTGCACCCAACCCCAACTTCTACCGCGTTGTAACGCGAGGCGCGCCAGAGACGTCCAAGCAAACCAGCCCAGCAAAACCAATAAAATCAAATAGCCCGTGCGTCCTTGCACCATAAACAGTACGTTGCAAATCGCGAGTATTGCAAACGCCCCCCACGCCATACGCAGCTTGTTAGTGAGCGCATCTCGTGCTTGCAAAAGCGCGAGGAAGGCGGCAAATGCCATCATATTATTTTGCGTAATGTGGCTATGGAAAATAACGGGGTTATCCACCCCCCCCATTTCGGAAAACCAGCTCTGTGGCGCAATCACCTGAAAACCTAACAGATACGAAAGTAGTAACGTTAGCCCCATTCCGAACATAAAAAAGTACACTGCTAATTGACGATTTTTAACTTCAGTAAATAGAACAATCAGTAATGGAATAAAAGCCAAATCTACATATTTGCCTAAGCCCCCGAATGCTTTACCGATTGGTGTTGTCCCATATAGCGTTGCTAACAATAAAAAGCCAAACAGCAATACGGCGGCACGTGCTACGGAATTGTTTTTTATAATTTGCCAAGCGGTTGGTGCGTTAAACACAAAACCGATTAGAAGTATTGCGAGCAACAGGTTGTCGATTGCTGTAGAAATGGGTACAGCCAAACCAATTAGAGCCGCGCTGATACGCATGGTTGGTAAGCTACGATTTGCAAAACTTGTATATGAATTCATATGGTGTCGTCCATTCTTACGCAAGGGCGCGATTATATTTTAATGAAGGGAAGTGCGATAAATCACATCGTGTTGCGCTGCCACAATGTCCCAGCCGTGCACGAATTGCGGGACGGGGGTGTTGCGTTGCAACTGTTGTTCAACTGCGCTCAGCCAATCGCTGATTGGTGCAGCAAGCGGCAGCACCGCCCCAGCTTTCACACCTACTTGTGCTTTTGCGCCGCATAAATCTGAGATGACCACGGGTACGCGGGCGGCCATCGCCTCTGCAATCACCATGCCGTAAGGCTCGGCACTGGCGGGATGCAGCAACACATCAAATTCGTCGTAACGCGCTTGTTTGCTCCAGCCCATCAATTCATAGCCCGCATTCCAATCGGCAAATAAAGCCTGTATTTCAGGGATAGGCGGGCCGATGACGATGAATTTTAAGTTAGGGCGCGTGCGGCGTAATTGCGCGACGATTTTCACTGCGAACGCCAAGCCTTTACGCTTCCATTCTTGCCCGACAAAACCAATTACCCCGCCATCACGAGGCACAAGGCGCGCTTCGCGAATCGCGCTGGCATTCACGCCAGGCAAGATTGGCACAGTTAATTTCTGTGCATATTCTGGGTAGTAATGCGCGATTTGTTGTCGAATAATCTCTGAATTGGGAATGATGATGCGTGCATTGCGCAATTCGCGCCGCTCCAAAAACAATTGCGCCGCAACGCGTAGCGAGACACGTTTCCACCACGGCTTTTCGCGCACGGTTGCAAACGGCGGGCCGTGTATGGTGCTGATGTGTTGCACATTGACGCGCTCGTTGCTGTGGATTAAGGCATCATTTTGCGGATGCTTTTTCAACCAACTCGATACACGATAACTAAAGCGCAGCGAGGCAATCCAGCGCGGACGTAGCGCGACTTCGCCGAGTTCAACTACTGTTATTCCAGCGGGCTTGTCCACATGGCAACGCTGGCAAATCACCGTTATTTGATGGCCACGTTTTGCCAGCTCCAGCGTAGTTTCCCAAACGTAGCGTTCCATGCCGCCGACTGGACCATAACGACGCACGATATGTATTATTTTCATCCTGCCTCTGTAATCAATCGGGGGTCGTTTAGAATGCGCACTTAAACGCTACGACCAAATCGCAAAGGTTGCGATTATAACAAGCCCAACCGTTTGCACGGCGTGTTCTGGACGTTGCGCATCACTCTTATTGAATCGGACTCAGCATGTTTTCTATCCTCATTCCCACTTGGAATAATCTCGCCTTACTGCAACTGTGCGTGCGCAGCATCCGCGAAAACTCTGCCTATCCCCACCAAATTATTATTCATGTCAATGATGGCAGCGATGGCTCGCTGGCGTGGGTAAAAGCGCAAGGGCTAACGTATAGCCATTCACCAGAAAACATCGGCATCTGCTTGGCCGTCAATGAATCGGCGATGCACGCCACGCAAGATTACATTGTGTATTTGAACGATGATATGTATTGCTGCCCTGGCTGGGACACCGCGCTGCTCAATAAAGCCAAGTCGCTCGACACTGATTTATTTATGTTGTCGGGGACGATGATCGAGCCGCGCGATACGGGTAATCCGTGTGTGCTTGTAAAAAATTATGGTACGGATGCGGATCAATTTGACGAAGCAAAATTACTCGCCGAGTTGTCGCAGCATCGCAAAGCCGATTGGAATGGTGCAACGTGGCCACCGACGCTAGTGAGTCGCCGCTGGTGGCATAAAGTGGGTGGTTACAGCAGCGAATTTTCACCGGGCATGAGCAGCGACAATGATTTTTCCATGAAACTCTGGCAAGTCGGATGTCGTGTCTTTATGGGGGTAGGCGACTCGCTGGTGTATCACTTTCAATGCAAATCGACGGGCAAAGTGAAAAAGAACGACGGCGGAAAAATGTTCTTGCACAAATGGGGAATGCGCCAATCGGTATTCGATCATTACTATTTGCGTCGTGGTAGCGTGGCGACAGCCTTGATGTTGCAAGAACCAGAAGACACGCGCAAATTGCGCTGGCAAAAAATCCGCAGCGAGTTAAAACGACGTTTTTCCTAATAGCGGTTAGCTTCGCAAGCCACGGTCGTTTTGAAGCTAGCTTAATTGCTCGTCGCAGTATGCTTCATGTGGCTACCTAAAGCTCAGCACTTATCGCGCCACTGTAATAGCTCTCATTAGCCTAGCGAAGATGGGCGTTGCGATACCAGTCGGCGGTCGCCTGTAAGCCTTGCTGCAACGTGTAAGGCGGTGTCCAGCCTAGCTCCGTGCGGATTTTTTGGCTGTCAATTTGCAGCGAGCCGAACAATCTATCCACTTGTGCAGACTTGCCTAACAACCCCGCAACTGAACGCAATACCGCAGGCGGAAAATAAAAATTGCGATTGCTGCGCTGCAAAGCGCGGGCTATTTCACGCACCAGCGTCGCTGTCGAAATATCCTCGCCATCACTGACTAAATATGTTTTGCCTGCGGCATTCGGATGCGTGGCGCAAGTGATGAGCGCATCCACCAAATTGCCAACATAAACCAAACTACGGAGATTGTGCGCACCTGACAAGGGCAGTGGCAAGCCCTGATTTATCGCCGCAAACAGGCTGATGAAATTACCCCTCACACCAGCACCATAAACCAGCGGCGGGCGCACGATCACCACTTCCAAACCCGTTTCTTGTGCGACACGATGCAACGCCTGTTCCGCCTCCCACTTTGAAACGCCATAAGGGTCTTGCGGATTGGCAGTATCACTTCCCGAGAAAGCTTCATCCGTCGTTTGCTCGCCGTTCACTTTGATAGAGCTAACATAGACAAAACGCTTAACACCCGCTGCCGCCGCTTGCCGCGCTAAATTTTCAGTACCCTGTAAATTGACTTTGCGAAATTCTTCTAACGGATTAGACGATGTATCACACATCATATGCACGCGCGCGGCGAGGTGTATCACCGCATCACAGTCTTGTAAAACATTCGTCCAATCAGTATTTGCGTTAATCTCACCCACCGCAATTTCCTCTCCTCCGCACGCCACTCGCACCGCCGAACACACAACTTCCCCACGTTCACGCAGCACAGCACACAATGCTTGTCCGACAAAACCGTTGGCACCAGTAACCAATAATCTACTCATGATTAACCCCAACATAATGAGAGGATTTGCATAAAAATGACTTTTAAATCAGGTGCCATAACAGAAATGAAGCTGAGAGCATGGTTTGAACCAAAAAGCGGTGAATGCGAAACAGAAACGCAACAAATCAAAGTTGTTCTTTTTGGGTAAAGATGGAATCATTTTTGATTTTGTATCCATTTTCGATACTGTAATCGCCAGCATGCCGCAGATAAAAAGAAACGCAACA
>JAVHRN010000122.1:0-5510 GCA_036171695.1 Gallionella sp. | reverse complement strand
GGCATTCGACGGTCGCGCCGGATGACATCGTGGTGGTGGATCGCAACTGCCATAAGTCGATTTTGCATTCGATTATGATGACTGGCGCAGTGCCAGTGTTCCTCACGCCGACGCGCAATCACTACGGCATTATTGGACCGATTCCCAAGTCTGAATTTGCAATGGAAAGCATCCAGCGCAAGATCGACGCGAATCCGTTTATCAAAGACAAAACCAAGAAGCCGCGCATCCTCACGATCACGCAGAGCACCTATGACGGTGTGGTGTACAACGTCGAGATGCTCAAAGAGATGTTGGACGGAAAAATCGACACCTTGCATTTTGATGAGGCATGGTTGCCGCACGCAGCGTTCCATGATTTTTACAAAGATATGCACGCCATCGGCAAAGACCGTCCGCGCGCGAAAGAGTCGATGATTTTTGCTACGCAATCGACGCATAAATTGCTGGCGGGCTTGAGCCAAGCGTCGCAAATTTTGGTGCGCGAGCCCGAAGCGAAAAAACTCAACAAACACATTTTTAACGAAGCCTATTTGATGCACACCTCAACTTCGCCGCAGTACGCGATTATCGCGTCGTGCGACGTGGCGGCGGCAATGATGGAAGCCCCTGGCGGTACTGCGCTGGTAGAGGAATCTATCGCCGAAGCATTGGATTTCCGCCGCGCTATGCACAAGGTCGATGAAGAGTATGAAAGCGACTGGTGGTTTAAGGTCTGGGGGCCTGCGAACATCGCCGAGGAGGGCATCGGCACACGCGAAGATTGGGTGCTGAATGCCGATGACAAGTGGCACGGCTTCGGTAATTTGGCGAGCGGTTTTAATATGCTCGATCCGATTAAAGCCACCATCATTACGCCAGGTTTGGATGTGGATGGCGGATTTTCTGAGTCAGGAATTCCAGCCGCGATGGTCACCAAATATCTGGCCGAACATGGTGTGATTGTGGAGAAATGCGGACTGTATTCGTTCTTCATCATGTTCACTATCGGCATCACCAAGGGTCGCTGGAACACGCTGCTCACCGCGCTGCAACAGTTCAAGGATGACTACGACAAGAACCAACCGATGTGGCGCATCCTGCCCGAATTTGCGGCGGCGCATCCACGTTACGAGCAGGTCGGCCTGCGCGATTTATGCCAACGCATCCACGAAACTTACAAGCTGCACAACGTCGCGCGCATGACCACTGAAATGTATTTGTCCGACATGCAACCCGTGATGAAACCGTCCGATGCGTTTGCCAAAATGGCGCATGACGAAATTGAACGCGTAGAGATTGATCATCTCGAAGGTCGCGTGACTGCGGTGTTGCTAACGCCTTATCCGCCCGGCATTCCACTGTTAATTCCTGGCGAAATTTTCAACAAAACAATCGTTGATTACGTGAAATTTGCGCGCGACTACAACCAAAAGTTTCCTGGTTTCGAGACCGATGTGCATGGGCTAGTAGCGGAAATGATAGACGGCGAAAAACGCTATTTTGTAGATTGCGTGCGCTAACATTTAAGCAATTTTGAGCGATAAAAAAAGGGCAGAAATTCTGCCCTTTTTATGTCAACTTAAAACTAACTTAGATACCTAATGCACGCCATAACCGCATCAGATGACGCGAGGTTTCGTGTGAAGCTTTGGCAAATGAACCTGCTTCAATTTCGCTTTTTGCCTCGCCAGATTTACCATCTAAGTGCAAGTCCAACACATGCCCTGCGCATTTATGAAAGTTGGTATGTGCCGCAACCAGCTCTTTGAATTCGGCATTTGTGCCAAAGTCTTTACCGCCTTGACCATAAATCCATTTACCCAAAGCGCATTGGTTATCAACCGCAACCACGCGTGGATCGAGCACTTCTGTGCCTGTACCATCCACCGCGCCCATTAAGCGCACTTTCCATTTGATATGCGCTTCAAGAGCAGTCTTAAAATTCAAACCACCGACTTCTTCACTTGCATCAGCTTTTGCCCCAGCAGCTTCTTTAACCTCTGCGCCACCAAAAATTGCTTTCCACCAGCTCATTTTCATCTCCCTATAGTTAGTTGCGCATTTTGCAACACATGCGTTACCAGATTATTACACACACCTAAGTCAATAGAAAATAAGCATATTATGCTATAGCAATTTACTTTGGTATTGCACAAAATGATATTGCAAGGGGTGCGGCAAATCTTGACTGCGCGGCTCACGTTTAATTTCTTGCCAGTGGGTTTTATCAAAGTCAGGAAAGTGTGCATCACCGATTACGTCTTGCTGAATTTCGGTGATGTATAAGTTATCCGCGAGCGGCAAAGTTTGCGCATAAATCTGCGCGCCGCCAACCACAAAAATCTCGTTGTCATCGCCGCACAAGGCGATGGCTTCTAGCACCGAATGAGCAACTAAACAGCCCTCAATTTTTAATGCGCTATCGCGACTAATCACCACCGTGGTGCGCCCTGGCAGCGGCTTGCCAATGGAATCAAAAGTTTTGCGCCCCATAATTATGTGATGCCCCATGGTCAAGGTTTTGAAGTGTTTTAAGTCTTCAGGACACCGCCACGGCAGGGTGTTATTGATGCCGATAGTGCGGTTGCTCGCCATCGCGACAATCAGGGAAAGGCGGGGAACAGGATTCGGGATTAAGGATTCAGGATGCGGGATGTGGGATGCGGGATGCGAGATTCGTTGTGGCATGGCTATTCGGCTTGTTTGGTTAATGAATTTTTTAGTGCATTGAGCATCCTGCCGATTTCGTTGCTTTGAGCGATCAAAGCCAACGCTGCGCTCGGCTCAACGAATTCTAATCGCAAGGCAATTTGTATTTGAGTTTCAAGTTCCATTAAAGAACCATGTGCTATAGACAGATGGTTGATATACGCGCCAGTAGCTTTTCGCCCATGCCCTTCAGCAATGTTCGACGGCACGGAAACCGCAGCACGCCGTATTTGTGAACATAAGCCGAAGCGTTCATCGCTAGGAAAGTTGTTAGCGAATTTATAAACTTCCGTCACCAAATCCATGCTTTTTTGCCAAACGACCAGATCACTATATTTCATCATCTCTCCCGTATCCTGAATCCTTGCTCCAGAATCCTGCCACCTATACCGCCACCACGCCTTTAATCGCGGGATGCGGCTCATAGCCTGTCAGCGTGAAGTCCTCAAATTTGAAAGCGAGGATGTCTGTTACATCAGGATTTATTTTCATGCTCGGCAACGCGCGCGGTTCACGCGACAGTTGCAGCGCGACTTGCTCGGCATGATTGGCATACACATGCGCATCACCCAAAGTGTGAATAAATTCGCCGCATTGCAAGCCGCACACTTGCGCCATCATCATGGTGAGCAAGGCATAGCTGGCGATGTTGAATGGCACGCCCAAGAAAATATCGGCACTGCGCTGATACAACTGGCAGGACAACTTTCCGTCCGCCACATAAAACTGAAAGAACGCGTGGCAAGGCGCGAGTGCCATTTGGTCGAGCTCGCCGACGTTCCATGCCGACACGATAATGCGCCGCGAATCGGGATTATTTTTGAGCTGTTCAACAGCAACTTTGATTTGGTCGATGACGCGTCCATCCACGGCTTGCCACGACCGCCATTGCTTGCCGTACACGGGTCCTAAGTCGCCGTTTTGATTCGCCCACTCATCCCAGATGCGCACGCCATGTTCTTTGAGATAGCCGATATTGGTGTCGCCCTGCAAGAACCATAACAGTTCGTGGATGATAGATTTTAGGTGGCATTTTTTGGTCGTCACTAGCGGAAAACCTTGCGCTAAATCGAAGCGCATTTGATAGCCGAACACACTGGTCGTGCCGGTGCCTGTGCGGTCGGATTTGTAAGTGCCGTGCTGTTGCACATGCTGCATTAAGTCTAAGTATTGACGCATCACCAGCCCGTATAATCACGGTTTTCCTGAATTTTGAAGGTCGCCATGCTAGCACAACTTAACTTTATCTCGCCCGCCGATAACCCCCGCCAGCCCACGCATTTATTGGTGTTGCTGCCCTCCGCCGCAACCCTCGCAACAGACTGTCCGCACGCCAAATTATTAAGCGCGGTGCTGTTGCGCCGTGGACTACAAATAAGCGACTTAGCCAAATCGCCCATTGCCGCCAACACCGCCGACGGCGCGTTAATCGTATGGGCGATGTTGGATTTTGCTAACGCCACATTCGCCCTACACAGCCACACGCGCAAGGCAATGCAACTATTGCTAAACGAGCAACCGCACACGCTGTCCATTGAGCTGTGCGGCGATGCCGTGCAACGCCAGCGCGCCGCCGAATTTGCCGTGTATTGCGCTTGGCTGAACGGCGCGCTGCTGCCCGTGACGCAGCAACAAGATAGCCGCCGCGCGCTGCAACAAATCGAGCTATACGGTTTAGCCAATTCACCGCTTGCAGCGCAATCTTTCAACGCGATACAGGCGCAAGCAGCAGGCAATTTATTGTGTCGCGAATTAACCGTGTTGCCGCCCAATCAATTAACCCCTAGCGCGTATCGCCAGCGCATCCAAAGCCTCGCGCAACAAAATCATTGGACGGTCGAAGAGTTTGATATGAGCGCGTTGCGCCAGATGGGTGCGGGCGCGTTTGTCGCAGTGGCGCAAGGCAGCGCGCTGGACGATGCCGCCATCGTGCACATTGCCTATCATCACGCGCAAGCCAAGCAAACCGTGGCATTGGTGGGCAAAGGCATTTGCTTTGACACGGGCGGACACAATCTCAAACCGTCGCGCGGCATGTACAACATGCACACCGACATGAACGGTTCGGCGGTCGCACTCGGCATTTTGTTGGCGGCCTCGCAACAACAATTAGCGGTGAATATCGACTGCTGGCTCGCCATCGCACAGAACCACATCGGCCCGCTAGCCTTCAAGCAAAACGACATCGTGACCGCGCTGAACGGCACGACTATCGAAATCGTGCATACCGATGCCGAAGGTCGCATGGTGCTAGCGGACGCGCTGACTTTAGCTTCGCGCGCGCAGCCAGATTTGCTGGTCGATTTCGCCACCCTGACAGGCAGCATGAAGTCGGCACTAGGACATCGTTATGCAGGCGTGTTGGGCAATCGTGACGTGCTGTTACAGCGCGCATTAACCACGGGACAGCTCAGCGGCGAACGGCTGTGCGCCTTTCCGCTCGATGCGGATTACGAAGCCCCGCTCGAATCCAAAGTCGCCGACATCAAACAATGCGCAGCGGACGGCGAAGCCGACCACATCCTCGCCGCGCGCTTCTTGCTGCGCTTCATCGAACACGACACACCGTGGCTACACGTCGATTTATCCACCTGCCGTTGCCCAGGCGGATTAGGCGCGGTTGAGAGCGAAGTAACAGGCTTCGGCGTGGCATGGGGATTGGCGATGTTGCAGGGGGAACTAAGCTAGTCGCTGATGGTGGGCAAGCTCTATCTGCCCACTCTGAGTTTTATAGCAAAGTTAAGTTGGTAGGGTGGGCAAGCTGTATCTGCCCACTCTGAGTTTTATAGCAAAGTTAAGTTGGTAGGGTGGGCAAGCTG
>JAVHRN010000121.1:0-5523 GCA_036171695.1 Gallionella sp. | reverse complement strand
CCCGTGCCCGCATTGCTGAAAAGAAAACAGTTCGTTTGGCTGTGCATCGCACCAATTTGCACATCTACGCACAAATCATTTCTGCTTGCGGTAGCAAGATTTTGGCGAGCGCGTCTTCTGCTGAAGTTGAAGTCCGTAAAGATTTAGCGAATGGTGGTAATACCGCAGCGGCAGCTGTTGTTGGTAAACGCATTGCTGAAAAAGCTAAAGTTGCTGGTATCGCTCAAGTGGCGTTTGACCGCTCGGGTAATCGTTATCATGGTCGCATTAAAGCGTTGGCAGATGCAGCGCGCGAACATGGCTTGCAGTTCTAATTGGAGTTGAATAATGGCTAAGCCACAAGGTAAGAATCAGCAGCAAGAAGAACGCGACGACGGCATGATCGAAAAAATGATCGCTGTGAATCGTGTCACCAAGGTCGTTAAAGGTGGTCGTATCATGGGTTTCGCAGCACTGACAGTAGTTGGTGACGGCGATGGTCGTATTGCAATGGGCAAAGGAAAGTCAAAAGAAGTTCCTGTTGCGGTGCAAAAAGCGATGGAAGAAGCACGTCGCAATTTGGTGAAAATCAATTTGAAGAACGGCACGTTGCATCACACCGTTATCGGTAAACACGGCGCAGCTAAAGTTTTGATGCAGCCAGCTTCAGAAGGTACTGGCATTATTGCTGGTGGCGCGATGCGTGCGGTGTTTGAAGCGGTTGGTGTTAAAGATGTGCTGGCTAAATGTATCGGCTCTAGCAATCCTTACAACGTTGTTCGCGCAACATTAAACGGTTTGCAAGCATTGAATTCACCATCAGAAATTGCAGCGAAACGCGGCAAGAATCTTGATGAAATTTTGGGGTAAGAAATGACTAAAGCCAAAACAATTACAGTGACGCAAGTCAAGGGTTTGATTGGAACGACTGAAGCTCATCGCGCGACAATTCGCGGTTTGGGTCTGCGTCGCATCAACCACACAGTTCAATTAGAAGACACACCATGCGTACGTGGCATGATTAACAAAGTGTTTTATATGGTTAAGGTTGGAGCGTAACGATGGAACTCAATACGATACAAGCTACCGCAGGTGCTAAACATTCCAAACGTCGCGTAGGTCGTGGCATTGGTTCTGGTTTGGGTAAGACATGTGGTCGCGGTCATAAAGGTCAAAAATCTCGTGCAGGTGGCTTTCATAAAGTCGGTTTTGAAGGCGGTCAAATGCCTTTGCAACGTCGTCTTCCTAAACGTGGTTTCGTGTCATTGACACGCAACGACACAGCTGAAGTGCGTTTGTCTGATTTGCAAGCTATGCCTATCGCCACCATCGACTTATTGTCTTTGAAAGCAGCTGGCATCGTTCATGCTAATGCATTGCAAGCAAAAGTATTTTTGTGTGGCGAAATTGCTCGTGCAGTTACATTGCAAGGTTTGCTGATTACCAAGGGTGCGCGCGCAGCAGTTGAAGCAGCCGGCGGCAGCATCGCTGAGTAAGGATCGCCGTGAGCACAGCAGCCAAGGGTGTTACTAAAGGTAAGTACGGTGATTTAAGTCAGCGTTTGTGGTTTTTGCTGGGGGCTTTGGTGGTGTACCGGATTGGTGCGCATATCCCTGTTCCTGGTATCGACCCTGCGGTATTGGCTGATTTATTCAAATCGCAAAAGAATGGCATATTGGGTATGTTCAATATGTTTTCTGGCGGTTCTTTGTCTCGATTTGCCATTTTTGCTTTAGGAATCATGCCGTACATTTCGGCTTCTATCATTATGCAGCTGGCTTCAATTGCCGTGCCACATCTTGAACAGTTGAAAAAAGACGGTGAAGCGGGTAAGCGCAAGATTACTCAGTACACACGGTATGGCACGCTCGGTTTGGCAATTTTCCAGGCACTCGGTATTGCCGTTGCATTGCAAGCCCAGCCAGGTTTAGTGCCTAACCCAGGTACTATGTTTCAGATGACTACCGTTATTACTCTGGTCTCTGGAACTATGTTTTTGATGTGGCTTGGTGAGCAAATTACTGAGCGCGGTCTTGGCAATGGTATCTCGCTGATTATTTTTGCAGGTATTGCGGCGGGTTTGCCAAGCGCGATTGGTAGCACCTTAGAATTAGCTAGAACGGGTGCATTTTCGATTCCGCTGGTGATGTTCCTGTTTGTCGGTGCGGTAGCAGTGACTTACTTGGTGGTATTTGTCGAGCGTGGTCAACGTAAAATTTTGGTCAACTACGCGAAACGTCAAGTTGGCAACAAGGTTTATGGTGGTCAGTCCTCCCATTTGCCATTGAAAATTAACATGGCTGGTGTGATTCCTCCGATTTTTGCTTCTAGTATTATTCTTTTCCCAGCGACGATTGCGGGTTGGTTTGGTACAGGTCACGGCATGAATTGGTTAAAAGACATTAGCGATAAATTGTCACCTGGTCAGCCGATTTATGTGATGGTTTATGCAGTAGCAATTTTCTTCTTCTGTTTCTTCTACACGGCATTAGTTTTTAGCCCAAAAGAAACGGCTGAGAATTTGAAGAAAAGCGGCGCATTTTTACCTGGCATACGTCCTGGTGATCAAACTGCTAAATATGTCGAGAAAATCATGTTGCGCTTGACTATGGTAGGAGCGGTTTACATTGCCTTGGTATGTTTGTTGCCTGAATTTTTGGTGGTCAAATTTAATGTGCCATTCTACTTCGGTGGAACTTCGCTGTTGATTTTAGTAGTGGTTACGATGGACTTTATGGCTCAAGTGCAGTCTTATTTAATGACTCACCAATATGAGAATTTATTAAAGAAAGCTAACTTCAAAGCTGGGATTACACGCTAATGGCAAAAGAAGATGTGATTCAAATGGCAGGTGAAATCGAAGAGTCGCTACCCAACGCAACTTTTCGGATTAAGTTAGAAAACGGTCATGTGGTACTCGGTCATATTTCTGGAAAAATGCGTATGCATTACATTCGCATTTTGCCCGGCGACAAAGTAACAGTTGAGTTGACCCCGTATGATTTGAGTAAAGCGCGCATTGTGTTCCGCGCCAAATAGTTCAGTTAGGAGAAAATAATGAGAGTTCAAGCATCAGTTAAGAAAATTTGCCGTAATTGCAAAATTGTTATTCGTAAGCGTGTGGTTCGTGTGATTTGCACAGAGCCACGTCATAAGCAACGCCAAGGTTAATTCGGCGTTAGCCAATTTCGGTGTTATAATCTTTGTTTTTTCAAATATAGGGTAGCTGCATGGCACGTATTGCAGGGGTGAATATCCCCAACCATCAACACGCTGTAATTGCTTTAACTGCAATTTACGGTATCGGACGCACTCGCTCACTAAGTATCTGTGCAGCGGCTGGCGTGAAGACCACCACCAAGATGAAAGACTTGACCGACGCAGAAGTTGAAAAACTTCGCGACGAAGTAGCCAAGTTTACGGTTGAGGGTGATTTACGTCGTGAAACCACGATGAACATCAAGCGATTGATGGATTTGGGTTGTTATCGTGGCCAACGTCATCGTCGTGGTTTGCCATGCCGTGGACAACGCACTCGCACCAATGCTCGTACTCGTAAGGGTCCGCGTAAGGCTATCGCCGGTGCTAAGAAGTAATTCGCTATAACGCATTAGAGGAATAGATTATGGCTAAGCCAGCTACGAAAGTACGCAAAAAAGTTAAAAAGAATGTTGCTGAAGCAATTGCTCACGTTCATGCATCATTTAACAACACCATTGTTACCATTACTGATCGTCAAGGTAATACCTTGGCTTGGTCAACTAGCGGCGCACAAGGCTTCAAAGGATCTCGTAAGAGTACGCCTTTTGCAGCTCAGATTGCTGCTGAAGTAGTTGGTAAAGCCGCTGCTGAATGCGGTGTTAAGAATATTGAAGTGCGCATCAAAGGACCTGGCCCTGGCCGCGAGTCTGCTGTTCGTGCATTGAATGCTGCTGGTTTTAAGATCACTAGCATTTCTGATATTACCCCGGTGCCTCATAACGGTTGCCGTCCGCCTAAAAAGCGTCGTATCTAATTTACTAGGAGTACATCTTGGCTAGAAATCTTGACCCAAAATGCCGTCAGTGCCGTCGCGAAGGCGAGAAGCTGTTTCTGAAGGGCGAAAAATGTTTTACCGATAAATGTTCGATTGAACGTCGTGCTTATGCACCTGGTCAACACGGACAAAAGAAAAATAACCGTTTGTCAGAATACGGCACTCAGTTGCGTGAAAAACAAAAAGTACGTCGTATCTACGGCGTATTGGAAAAGCAATTCCGCTTGACTTACAAGCAAGCGACTGCAACACGTGGCATTACAGGCGAAAGCTTGTTGCAAATTTTGGAATCACGTTTAGACAATGTGACTTACCGTATGGGTTTCGGCGCATCGCGTTCAGAAGCGCGTCAAGTGGTTCGTCACAACGCAGTGTTAGTGAATGGTCATCGTGTGAACATTCCTTCTTACCAAGTGCGTCCTGGCGATGTGGTTGAAGTGGCTGAAAAGTCTAAAGCTCAATTGCGTATTAAAGCAGCTTTGGCTGCGGCTGAATCACGCGGCTTCCCAGAATGGTTGGAAATGGACACTAAGGCTTTCAAAGGTACGTTCAAAGCGAAGCCTCAGCGTTCCGAATTGCCTGCAACCATCAACGAGAAGCTCGTGGTTGAGTTGTATTCCAAGTAATCCACGCGGAGTAGCGAATGTCTAAAAATGAATTTTTGAAACCGCGCATCATTGATGTGCAAAGAATTTCTAGCACCCAAGCTAAAGTGGTGATGGAACCCTTTGAACGCGGTTATGGCCACACTTTAGGCAATGCTTTGCGCCGTATTTTGTTGTCTTCTATGGCGGGTGCAGCTCCCACCGAAGTCAAGATGGCGGGCGTGTTGCATGAATATGCAACGATTGATGGCGTGCAAGAAGACGTGGTTGATTTGTTGTTGAACTTAAAAGGCGTGGTGTTGCGCTTGCACAACAGCAAAGAAATTTTGCTGACTTTGAAAAAAGAGGGCGCAGGTGTCGTTACGGCAGCCGACATTAGCGGTAACGCAGATGTCGAAATCGTTAATCCTGAACACGTTATTGCGCATTTGACAGCGGGCGGTAAGTTGGACATGCAAATCAAGGTTGAACAAGGCCGTGGTTACGTTTCAGCAATCTCTCGTCAAGTTCCTAACGAAACTCGTGCAGTCGGTCACATCGCTTTAGATGCGTCTTTCAGCCCCGTGAGTCGCGTCAGCTACGAAGTCGAAAGCGCGCGTGTGGAACAACGTACTGACTTAGATAAATTGGTCATGCACATTGAAACCAACGGTGCGATTGATCCAGAACAAGCCATCCGCAATGCGGCGCGTATTTTGGTTGATCAATTCTCAGTCTTTGCAGCTTTGGAAGGCACTGAACCTGTTGTCGAAAAAGTACAAACCCCTAAAGTTGATCCTGTGTTGTTGCGTCCAGTAGATGATTTGGAATTAACCCCACGTTCATCAAACTGCCTCAAAGCACAAAGTATTCACTACATTGGCGATCTGATTCAGTACACCGAAAACGATTTATTGCGCACGC
>JAVHRN010000120.1:0-5681 GCA_036171695.1 Gallionella sp. | reverse complement strand
AACACTTCCAGCTCCATGTCGGGACACTCTTGGCGAATTTCGGCGATTTCATCCAGCGATAATTCGCGCGACAAAATCACGCGCGTGAGCCCCAGTGACTTCCAAAATTTTACCGCCGCATAGTTCACCGTATTGGCTTGCACCGATAAATGAATCGCCACTTCAGGCCAGCGTTCGCGCACCATCGCGATGAGGCCTGGATCGGCCATGATGAGCGCGTCGGGCTGCAAGGCGATGACTGGTTCCATATCCGCCATATATGTTTTTAGCTTGGCGTTATGCGGCATCAGGTTGCTGGCGATAAATAATTTTTTACCTAAAGCGCGCGCCTCGCTGATACCGATTTGCAAACTCTCCAAAGTAAATTCGTTGTTGCGCGCACGCAATGAATAGCGCGGCTGACCGGCATACACCGCATCCGCACCAAAGGCGTAAGCGGTGCGCATTTTTTCTAACGTGCCAGCGGGTAACAGTAGTTCGGGTGATTTCATTTTATAAGCCCAGTCGTTGCAAAATTGCCATACTTGGTATGGCTTGATTCAATGTGTAGAAATGCAGACTCGGTGCGCCGCCCGCCAATAATTTTTCGCATAAAGCCGTTACCACATCCAGCCCAAAGGCTTGCACCGCCTCAGTGTCGTCGTTATAACCTTCCAGCGTCTTACGCATCCAACGCGGAATTTCTGCGCCGCACATTTCGGAAAACCTTGCCAGTTGCGAGAACTTCATAATCGGCATGATGCCTGGCACGATAGGCGCGCTCACGCCCAATTTTTGACACTGCTCGACAAAATAAAAATAGCTATCGGCATTGTAAAAATACTGGGTAATCGCAGCATTCGCACCCGCGTCAATTTTGCGTTTGAAGTTAAGCAGATCATCACGCGCCGATTTGGCTTGCGGATGGACTTCAGGATAAGCGGCAACTTCAATATGAAAATGCTCACCCGTTTCCGCGCGAATAAATTGCACCAACTCGTTGGCATATTGAAACTCGCCGATGCTGCCCATGCCCGATGGCAAATCACCACGCAGCGCAACGATTCGGCGCACACCTTGCGCCTGATAGGTTCGCAGCAAGTTACGGATATTTTCACGCGTTGAGCCGACGCACGACAGATGCGGCGCAACTTGCGAACCTTGCGTTTGAATATGTGTGACCGCTTCTAAAGTACGCGCTTGCGTCGAGCCGCCCGCGCCAAATGTCACCGAAAAAAATTCGGGCTGCAACGTGGCGAGTTGCTGATGCGTGCTAACCAGCTTCGCCATCCCTTCGGGCGTTTGTGGTGGAAAAAACTCAAAACTAATTTTAGCTGCACTCATTTTTTTCCTAATAACTGTTGAGCTGCTGCGGACAGTGCCCAAGTAAAAATACTGTACAGCACCGCGCCTAACACGCCGTGCCCAAAACTATCCACACTGAATCCGCTAAGGCTTGACCCGACCCACCAAAACAGCAAGCCGTTAATCACAAAAATAAATAATCCTAGCGTGAGCAAAGTGATCGGCAGCGTTAGCAACAGCAAAATCGGGCGAATTAACGCATTTACCAAGCCCAATAAAAATGCGGCGAGCAGGGCGGCGGGGTAGCCATCCACATGGATGCCTGGCACAAAATTCGCCACGGCGATGAGTGCTAAGGCATTTAATGCCCAGATGATTAACAATCTCATGGTATTTCCTTACTCGAAGTGTTGCTGCGCGCTGTGCTGCTGCATAGCCTAAATGACACCAGTCACTCATTGCCACAGGCGACGCTAAACATTCTACGGGAGCTGCAATATGCGTTTTAGCCGCAGCACCTTAGTTTGATAGCTAAAAAGCACTATACGACATGGCCTCCAGCACATAACTTAAAAATTCGTTAGGTGCGGAGGCCATACAGCTAATGCGCTAGCTATGCCACTGCGCGGTTAATAGCGGTAATGATTCGCTTTGTATGGGCCATTTTTATCCACGCTGATGTACGCCGCTTGCACGTCGGTCAGCTCAGACAACTGCGCATTCAAAGTGGTTAGTTGCAAACGCGCTACTTTTTCGTCCAAGTGTTTAGGCAAGGTGTACACGCCGATTGGGTAATCTGCGGTGCGGGTAAACAACTCAATTTGCGCAATGGTTTGATTGGCAAAACTAGAGCTCATCACATAGGACGGATGACCTGTGCCACAACCCAAATTGACCAAACGACCTTCCGCCAACAACAAAATCTTTTTACCGTCGGGGAAAATCACATGATCGACTTGTGGCTTGATGTTGTCCCAAGCGTATTGCTTGAGTGAAGCGACATCAATTTCATTATCAAAGTGACCAATGTTGCACACGATGGCTTGATTCTTCATCTTCTTCATGTGGTCGTGGGTGATGACATGGTAGTTACCCGTACATGTGACGAAAATATCGCCGTATTCGCAAGCGTAATCCATCGTCACCACGCGATAGCCTTCCATCGCCGCTTGCAACGCGCAAATCGGATCAATCTCGGTCACCCAAACCTGTGCGGACAAGGCGCGCAGCGCTTGTGCCGAGCCTTTGCCCACGTCGCCATAGCCCGCCACCACCGCGATTTTGCCCGCCACCATTACATCAGTGGCGCGCTTAATCGCATCGACCAAAGATTCGCGGCAACCATATAAATTATCGAACTTAGATTTCGTCACCGAATCGTTGACGTTAATCGCAGGGAACTTCAAATCGCCGCGTTCAAACATTTGATACAAACGATGCACGCCCGTGGTGGTTTCTTCCGTCACGCCCTTGATTGCAGCCAGACGCACTGAGTACCAAGTCTTATCAACAGCTAATTTTGCTTTGATGGCATTGAACAAACAGATCTCTTCTTCGGACGCGGGATTGTTCAATAACGACGCGTCTTGTTCCGCGCGCGCACCCAGATGCAACAGCAAAGTCGCATCGCCACCGTCATCCAAAATCATGTTGGAATAGCCGCCGTCCGCCCATTCAAAAATGCGGTGGGTGTAATCCCAGTATTCACTCAGCGTCTCGCCCTTGACCGCGAACACAGGCGTACCCGTCGCGACAATCGCGGCAGCAGCGTGATCTTGAGTGGAGTAGATATTGCAAGAAGCCCAACGCACTTCTGCGCCAAGCGCAGTCAGGGTTTCAATCAGCACGCCCGTTTGAATCGTCATGTGCAACGAGCCCGTAATGCGCGCGCCTTTGAGCGGCTGGCTGGCGGTGTACTCCTTACGGATAGCCATCAAGCCAGGCATTTCGATTTCAGCAATGGCGAGTTCTTTGCGCCCCCAAGCGGCGAGAGACATGTCGGCGACGATATAGTCGGTGAAATTTATTGCAGCATTACTTAAAGCATTCATAGCAGCTCCATTCAAAAAAGTTGATTTAAGAATGGGTGCAGTTACGTTGGATAGTCCGAGCCTGACGGTTTAACCGTTGCAGCACCCCTCGGAGGGTGCGGATTATAAATGCAAAATCCTAAAAACCCAACTTTTCTGCCTGCACCGTCATAAAAAAAGCGACCCGTAGGTCGCTCTTTTAGGATGAAGAAAACTTATTTAGGTTGAATAAAAATCCATTGATTTTCACCTGGGGTTAAATTGGTCGATGCACCACTACCGCCGCCGCCAGCTCCACCGCCCGCACCACCACAACCTACGCATGGTGCGCCACCTGTTGAACCCGTTCCGCCCGGCAAGCCCACACCTGTTGCACCACCTAAGCGTCCGCCACCACTGCTGGTGGTGGTCGCCGTCAAGGTATAAGCCGCTGAATGTACTAACACGCGGATGTTAGAAATACTTTGTGGATTACTACTAAACACGGTAATGGTACTTGGTGCACCCGCTTTAGACTCAATATAGAAGCCATCGCGCATCACCACCGCACCCGACACATACTGGCGAGCCATTAAGCCTAAGTTACCGCCACCAAAGCCCGTGCCTTTTCCGCTACTTTCGTTACGCGCTTCGAGCTCTAGCGATTGTGGCACATACACCAAGCCTGAAATGTTGGTGTGATAGTGCATATCCACCAAGCCTCCTGAATACAAATACACAGGAATATCTTCAAACACATTACCACGCACTTCGTTGATAGTCAGAATGCCATTCGACGCGCTGGCAGCAGGAGTTTTGAACACGGGACGCGGATTGCCCGCATTGTCGCTACCCACCATGTTTTGCGAAGACCAAACGCTAGCCGTCACTCCCAACTCGTTAAAGGCTTTGATCCAACCCGCTTCGTAGCCTGATGGCATCAATAAATGATATTGATTGGCTAAATCTAGCGTGGCAAACTCGGTCGCAGTTAACGGTTTAGCAAACTCAAACAGGTAACTGTCTTTGGCTTCTTGTGGCACTTGCGCATAATCTATCGTGCTGCTAAACGCATACTTACCTGTCGTAGTTGAGGTGGCCGCAGTTAAATGGTCAATGTACTCCATATTGTCCATTGCACCATCACCTGTGGTACTCGCAGTACACCCTGCATAATTAGTAATCACATTCCCTGTGTTGACACAGTGATCATTAGCTGGGTTGACGTTAATCGGCACTTGTACCTTGATATAGGTCCACGCTTTGGCATCAAAATGTAAGTGATCTAAATCAATCGCATCACCTTGCTTATACGACGCACCCTTCGCATAGTTAAGTCCATCTGCGGTATGCAGCAGGGTAGGGTAGTTTTGATCGGCAACATAGTCAAACATCAATGAGCCATACACAATCAATGCGCCCGTACTCGGCACCGCAATCCCACTCATGGTGCTGCCTGCTCCAATGGTCGTACCGCCTGTGCCTGGGGCTGAGTTGCACATACTAGCAGCAGAAAGCGTCTTACAGAAACCAAACACCGAAGCAGCTGGCACACATTCCAAATGGGTCTTTTGCACACCATTGGCATCCAAGTACACGGTTTTGTACACGGCATTTTTAACGCCCGAGGCAAATCCAGTAGGGCCGCCTGCACAGCTTGTCCCAGCAGCCGTGCCTAATTGCAGCGGAATCAGCACACGGGTAATGCCATACATAGGACGCGCGGCGGCGATGTTACCGATAAATTGCGCCCAGCTAATCGTGCCGTAAGTGCCAACAGGGTGGGTTGTTGAAGCGGCAATACCTGCCGCACTGCTCCCAGTGCGATAGTCATATAAATAATTTGCCGCATTGCGCAAGCGATCCAAATCAAACAAATGTTGACCGTTGGCAAAATAATTAGTGCGTTTATTCACATTACCAAAATTACCCGCTTGGGTGCTAGTACAAACCCCAGAAGCAGGAATAGCAACGCCTGTAATAGGGTCAATCATCACTAAACCCGTGGTGGCGTCTTTTGCACTGCCGGTACACGCCATGCTGCCGTCACACGTGCCATTACAAGTGTTTTGGGTAAGTCCCACCTCATCCATTAGTTTGGGGCTATACGTTACACGTTGCATCACTTGTATCGAGGCTTGGCTAAAACTATTGCACACGCCATATTGTTTCGTGCCACTACAAGGCGTACTACCGATGGTTGTGCCGCCAGCATTAATGCTCATATTGGCACTAATCCCTGGCGTACCAGGGTTAGGCGTATTGTCAATAATAATTGAACCTGTACCCGAAACCGTACCAGAACCGCCGTTCGCCCCTGCCGTAGTGGTTTGGCTCAATGTTGGGGTTGGGGTTGGGGTTGGGGTTGGGGTTGGGGTTGGGGTTGGC
>JAVHRN010000119.1:0-27409 GCA_036171695.1 Gallionella sp. | reverse complement strand
TCCTTTTTAACAATGTACGGCTGATTGCCGTAACTGTCAACTTAAGCATGAAGCCCACTGGGCAGTGGGTTTAGTTGCAAAAGTTTCAGGAGCAGATGCCATCGCTAGTCTTATAAAAAGACTTCGACCTTATCCCGCTAGCTTCACATCCTCATGAATCTTATCCAAGGTTAGGTTTTCCATACTGCAAAATGCTATCGGAGCAATCAACAAAACCCTGCATCGCGAGTATTTTTGCCACCGCCACGGGGTCGCGTTCGGCGCGTAGTTGTTGATACAGAACTTCGGCTTCTGGGTAGGCAGTGCGCAACATTCCTAGCCATTGTTTGAGGCGTTTCGGGGCGTGTTGTGGCTCCATGCGGTCGCGTAATTGTTGGAAAAAATCTGCCACCCACGGTTGTAATTCTTGCCATTGCAGCGCGGCATTTCCTGATTTAATTCGGTGCATTAAATCAGGTCGCAGAATCGCGCCGCGCCCTATCATCACGTCCTCGCAACCGCTTACTGCGCGCAGGTTTACACAGTCTTCAGGAGTCCACACTTCGCCATTGGCGATGACATTTATATTCACAGTTTCGCGTATCAACGCCAGCCATTCCCAGCGAGCAGGCGGACGATATTGATCGGCTTTGGTGCGTGCATGAACAGTCATTTCATCCGCGCCACCTGCGGCTATCGCACGCGCGCAATCGAGAGCTTGCGAGGTGTCGCTCAAGCCCAAGCGCATCTTGGCGGTGACGGGAATATGGCACGGCACGGCACGGCGCACGCTCGCTACGATAGCGTGCATTTGTTCGGGGAATTCCAGCAGTGACGCGCCGCCGCCATGCTTATTAACCGTCGGCGCGGGGCAACCAAAATTGATGTCGATGCCCGGCGCGCCCAAGCTGGCAATGAAGGCGGCATTTTCCGCGAGACACACAGGGTCGCTGCCGAGCAGTTGCACGCGCACAGGAACGCCTGACCGCGTGCAACCACCGGTCGCCAACTCAGGCACGGTGCGCAGCAAAAACTTTTCAGTGAGCAGGTGATGGGTGACGCGCACAAATTCCGCGACGCATAAATCTATGCCGCCGATGCGCGTCAAAATGTCGCGCAAACTTTGGTCGGCGAGGCCTTCCATCGGAGCAAGAATTAAGCGCATATTTTTGCCATCAGAAGCTACGCGCTATGTAGCTTTAACATCGCAGCTTCGATTTTTCCTTCTATCACCAAGGGGGCGACGTGCAATGCTTTATTGCTCGCTTCGTCGATGAGCTCGCGTTCTTCGCGGCGGGGATTATTCAACACATAATTGCTGACTTCATTGCGCTCACCTGGATGTCCGATGCCGATGCGCAGCCGCCAAAAGTCCTTGCTGCCGAGCTGCGCGATGATGTCTTTTAGACCATTGTGTCCGCCGTGCCCACCGCCGTTTTTCAAGCGTGCCACGCCCGGAGGCAAATCCAATTCGTCATGCACCACCAGAATTTCGGCGGGCGTAATTTTGTAAAACTGCGCCAACGCGCCCACCGCGCGACCACTCACATTCATAAAAGTTTGCGGTTTAAGCAGCCACACGTCCTGCCCATGCAAACAGCCGCGCGCGGTTAGCCCGTGGAATTTTGCTTCCGCGTTAAAGTTAAATTTATGCGCGCGCGCCAGCTCGTCCACCCACCAAAATCCGACGTTGTGGCGGGTGTCTTGATATTCGCGGCCGGGATTACCCAGCCCCACGATTAAACGGATTGCAGTCATAGTTGTTAATCAAACATCATCGCGATGCGATTTGAATTTCACGAGATACCTACATAAAAAAACCCGCCTTGCTTTTCAGCACAGGCGGGTTTAACACAGACTAAAAAATTACTTCTTAGCGGCTGGTTTAGCGGCGGCGGCAGGTGCAGCAGCGGCAGCTTCTGCTTCAGCAGCGGCTTCAACTGCTCCACGCGGCACTTGCACCGTTACCACAACGGCTTCAGCAGTGTGCGAACCGTGTGCAGCCAGCGTTACACCTTTAGGCAATACCAAATCTGCAATGTGAATTGAGTGACCTAAAGTCATGTGACCCAAATCAACTTCGATAGAACCTGGCAAATCTTTAGGCAAACACACAACGTCCAATTCAGTCTTCACATGGCTAATTTTGCCACCAGCTTTAACGCCAGGAGCGGTGTCAGCATTGATGAAATGCAAAGGCACATTGATGTGCATAGGTTTTTTCAAATCAACACGCAGCAAGTCAATGTGCATGACTTGTTGACGGAATGGATGGATGTTAAAGGCGCGCAACATCACAGGTTCTTTTTTACCGTCGATGACCAAATCCAACACCGATGCGTGGAATTTTTCTGAACGCAATTGATGCCACAAACTATTGTGTTCCATGTCGATTTGTACGACATCGCCTAAGCCATACACCACACCTGGCACACGGCCGGCATGACGCAGACGGCGGCTCGCACCCGTACCTTGCGTATTACGAATTGTTGCGTTGATTTCGATAGTCATTTACTTCTCCAAAAATAGTAGCCACCGCGACCAGCAGCTACAAAAAAGCGACAACCAAAACGGTTGCCGCGAAAACTTTTACATCAAATTATTCAGCAAATAACGAGCTAACCGACTCTTCATCACTAATGCGGCGGATGGTTTCAGCCAACAATGCCGCCGTACTCAACTGGCGAATTTTCTTGCATTGGCGTGATGCCGCGCTCAAAGGAATGGTATCGGTAACCACTAATTCATCTAAATCGGAAGCCGTAATACGTTCAATGGCAGAGCCCGACAAAACTGGGTGAGTGCAATACGCCAAAACTTTTGCCGCACCGCGTTCTTTCAAAGCGCGCGCCGCTTCGCACAAAGTGTTCGCGGTATCGACCATGTCATCCATGATGATGCAAGTACGACCCGACACTTCACCAATGATGTTCATTACTTTTGCGACGTTAGGTTTGGGACGACGCTTGTCGATAATCGCTAAATCGGCATCCAGCTTTTTCGCCAAAGCACGCGCGCGCACCACACCGCCAACGTCAGGCGACACCACGATTAAATTTGGGTAATTGTGTGTCACCAAGTCCGCCAACAAAATTGGGCTGGCGTAAATGTTATCGACGGGAATATCAAAGAAACCTTGAATTTGATCGGAGTGCAAATCCATCGTCAGCAAACGATTTACACCTGCGCCCGTCAACATATCGGCAACCACTTTGGCCGTAATTGCAACCCGTGCAGAACGGGGACGACGGTCTTGGCGTGCGTAGCCAAAGTACGGCATCGCAGCGGTGATACGCCCAGCCGAAGCGCGTTTAAGCGCGTCCACCATGACCATCACTTCCATCAAACTATCGTTGGTCGGTGCGCAGGTAGATTGCAAAACAAACACGTCTTTACCGCGCACATTTTCCAACAACTCAATCATCACTTCGCCATCGGAGAAACGTCCGACAGAAGCTCGACCCAGTGGAATGTTGAGATGCTGCGCGACTGCTTCAGCGAGATTAGGATTGGCATTGCCCGTGAATACCATCAAGCTGTCGTTGGACACGTGTGCTTCCTTTCAAGACATTGCGGGCACACGCCCAAGAATGAACTTATGTCGCGCTGTGATGCGACTTAAGTGATACTACGAATTTGGCTGAGGAGGTAGGGATCGAACCTACGAATGACGGGATCAAAACCCGTTGCCTTACCACTTGGCGACTCCCCAAAAACTTTTACTGCAAAACTATTTTTTACACCCAATGCTGCAACGGATGCTTAACTAAACCTTGCGTGACTACACCCCGCACTTGATACTTTTGCTGCAACGCTCCCAACGCTTGCTGTGCCACATCACGATTCGCGAATTCGGCAAACACACACGCTCCAGAACCTGTCATTAGCGGCTTTGCATAGCCTGCTAACCAATCCAAATAACGCTGCACTTCTGGGTAGAGTTTGCACACAACAGCTTGTAAATCATTGCGCAGTTGCAACCCTGTCGAATCAGGAGTTGCAGCGTGTTTCGCGCATTCCCAGTTCGAGAGGGCGCGCATTGTGATAGAAACCGAATCGCGTGTCAATTCTAAATGCGTAAAAATTTTTGCAGTGGGCACATGCACGTCTGGAAAGAGCACCACATACCAAGTCGCAGGCAGTGCAAATGCTTGCAATTTTTCGCCCACGCCTTCGGCAAACGCGCTCTCGCCAAACACAAATACGGGGACATCAGCACCTAAGCGCAACCCCAATTCCATGAGTTTTTCGCGCGATAATTTTAAGTTCCATAAACGATTCAACGCCAACAAAGTGGTGGCGGCATCTGAGCTACCGCCGCCCAAACCACCGCCCATCGGGATGCGTTTTTCTAAACTGATATTCACGCCCAACCGGCAGCCTGTTTCGCGCTGCAACAAACGTGCCGCACGCACGCACAAATCATCGTCCTCTACCACGCCCGCCACGGCATTGCTGCGCTGCACCACACCATCTTGGCGTAATGCAAAATGCAGCGTGTCGTGCAAATCAATAAAACGAAACAGCGTTTGCAACAAGTGATAACCATCGGCGCGCCGCCCCGTCACATGCAAAAACAAATTGAGCTTGGCGGGAGCGGGACAGCTTAAAGAAGTTATATTCATTGCGGATTAAATTCCCATTCATCAATAAATAACTGTATGAATAAATCGTCATGCGTGAGCGTGAGACGCGTTGGCAAACTGTCTTGCTGCTCATCTGCATAACGCAAATAGCGCACCGCCCAGCCAGCTTGCAGCAGCAGCGCGATGCGACCTTGCGCATCGCGTTCAATTTCGGCGGGGCTTGCGTCATCCGCCCGCCCCTGCAACCATTGCTGCAACACGGGCAGCGGCAAGCTCCAACCCAATACGTTTTGCATCAAAGTTTCAACATCGTGCGCCCGATAAATTTTGCCGCCCTGCTCCAAGCTCGCCGCTTGCGCTGCGCTGACAATACGTGCGCCCGTGATACCTAGCGGCCCTTGCAACAACACCTCATCGCGGGCGGCTTGATGCTGCCAACGCACCCCGCCGCTATGGCGCGCCATCTGATGTTTGACCGCGATGCGTCCATTCAAATTAAACGCGGCAACCTCGCGCGCCTGATTCGGCAAGGCTGGCAACGGTTTAGGGGAATGCGCACAAGCACTGAGCAGCAACACCGCAAGGCAAATAATCCCGCGCATTTATTCAGCGAGGCTGCGCTGCGCGGCGAGTAACTGTTGGTTATCAGGATGCGCTGTTAGGTTGTCTCGCAATAATTGCTGTGCTTCTTTTTTATCGCCGCGCGCCCACAACGCTTGCACCAAATGCGTAGCGATTTCAGGATCGGGATTGCCCGCATAGGCTCGGCGCAACAAGGCAATGCTGTCATCCAACTTGCCACTGCGGTAATAGCCAAAGCCCACGCTATCCATAATCGACACGTCATCAGGCGCAAGCTGCAAAGCCTTTTCTACCAAGGCGACACCTTCAGCGACGCGCACATTGCGCTCTAAAAAACTATAGCCGAGCGCGTTATAAGCATTGGCATCTTGCGGATTGAGCTGCATCAATTTGCGTAACTGTTGTTCCGCCAACTCAAACTGACCGACCTTGTCTGCCATCATCGCGGCTTCATACAACAGCACATTATGGTTAGGCAGTTTTTCTAAGCCTTGCTCTAACACTTGCAACGCGGCTGGATAATCTTTTGCCTCACGCAACACCTGCGCTTCCACCAAAACCAACTGCGCGCGCTGCTGATTATTCGCCGCTTGTTGTTGCTGCAACACCTGCCGCGCCTCATTCAATTTGCCTTGTTCCGCCAGCAAGGCGGCAATGCGCAAGCGCGCCACAAAAAACTGCTCGCCACCTTTTACCGCTTGGTAATAGCCTATCGCCTCAGTCGAATTTTTCTTCGCTTCACTCAATTGCCCCAAGTAATACTGAACAGTATCCTGATCTTTTTTGCCTTTATTTAAGGCGGCTTTGAGCTGCGTTTCCGCACCTGAAAAATCATTCATCTGCAAAGCAATCAACGCAATCGCAAACGCTAAATCAGGATTGTCGGGACTGTGTTCGGCAAGCACAGTAAATTCATCTCGCGACGCGGCATATTGCTTTTGCTCCAACAACGCGCGCGCATATTGCGAGCGAATTTGATAGGCATTCGGATACTTCGCCAAATACTCATGCAACACCGCCAAGCCTTGCTGCGGCTCAGTTTTTTGCAACAACTCTGCCTCTAAACTGACCGCAACATCCCATTCTGGACGCACGCTGCGCGCCTGCTTAACTTCGCTCAACGCCTGCGTTTTTTCATTTGCTAATCGCGCCAATTCTGCTGTTGCCCAATGCGCTTCCGCCACTTTTGGATAAGGCTGCGCCAACGCACTCATCATCTTAAGTGCCGCTGCTTTATCGGGATACGCCGCCAAGGCTTGTGCGATTTGCAAAAAATTATCGCCCGCATGCGCAGGGTCGTTTTGCAACACTTTGGCGAACTCGGCTTGCGCCTGCTCTAACTTGCCGCCGCGCAACAACACACTTGCCAACAAGCGCGAAGTCATAGGCGCGTCAGGCTCTAACGCTTGCCACAAACGCAGGCTAGCAATCGACTTTTCCATATCGCCCAACTCAAACGCCAACTGCGCCGCACGTTTCGCCACACGCGGATCACGCGTCTTGCGTGCCAACTCGCTACTGCCATTCACCGCCAACAGCTTGTAACCGCGCTGATTACCGATTTCTGACACCAGATATTCGTAGAGCAGCTCATTGGTCAACGCCTGACGAGGCAAATTGGCGGGCAACTTTTCTTCAGCCACCTCGGCAACCACATCTTTTTGCGCAGGATCAACAGGATGCGCAGCAACACTCGCAACAGGCAGCGGCGCATGGGCGCACGCAGTCAGCGACAACAGCAAAAGATATTTAGCAGCATTCATAAGAAGTCAGGATTGCAAACGGGCGCGCATCTTAGCAAAAACACGCTAGCGATGTGATGTCGCAACGAACAAAGCCGATTGATGCAGCAAGCGAACGCTAAAACGCGTCTGTAGTTTGCGGCTTTGCTTGAGGATTTTGAGGGGAGAGGGCGTTATTTAATTGTAGAGTTGGCGGGATAGGCCTTAGCGAAAGTTTGAATCACCTCGCGCACGATTTTCTTTTGCGGCGCGGGCAAAGCGAGAAACGCCTCGAATACTTCGCGCTCTTGATAGCCCACACCTTCTTCCCAACGCGTTTTTTGTTGCTGAATGCGCTGCTCTATTTCCGCGCCGTAACGTAACTGCTGCGGTGGAATACGTAACCATTCTGCAAGTACCTCGACCTTATCCTGTTTCGGCAAGGACTCGCCCAACAACCAGCGACGCACTCCGTGCAACGTCATCGGATGACCCAGATAGCGCAGATTAAACTCGCGCTCCAGCACAGAAGGCTTGGCTTCGTAACCGGATGCTTGCATGGCGGCACGTAACCGTTTGGCAAATTTTTCACTTGATTTTTCCATGCCGCGAAATTACTGGCACAAGCCTTTACAAAGGTAACGTGCGGCTTAATAGAAAATTACGTAATTAACGTAACTAATGGTAAAGTTTGCGCCCTCGCAAAAGCCCAGATTCGCCATGTCCAAAACCCTACTCGAACAACTCCCCGAAATCGTCAGCAATGCCCGCAAAGAAGCCGAACGTGTTTTAGAAAATCTGGAAAGCCGTCACCGCGTCACGCTGCAAACCCGCGAGATGGTGTTCCCCGCCAAGGACGCAGTGCAAAAGGATTTGCTGCGCCAACCCGCCCGTCATTCCGACGCAGGCCGGAATCCAGACAGTCAAGCAAATCCCCCGCAAGGCGGGGAACAAAACCCCAATGCCCTTTCAATAAACCCACTGGATTCCCGTTTTCACGGGAATGACGGCGCATGGAGCAACCGCCTGATCTATGGCGACAACTTACTGGCGATTGCGGCGTTGTTGGCGGGCGACGAACACACGCCCAGCTTGCGCGGCAAAGTGGATTTGATTTACATCGACCCGCCCTTCGATTCCAAAGCCGACTACCGCACCAAGGTGATCCTCCCAGCCATTCAACCTCCCTCCGTTCGCCCTGAGCCTGTCGAAGGGCAAGAAGCGCAAGCAGGTGGTTCGACAAGCTCACTACGAACGGTCAGCATGGAGCTGGAACAAAAACCCACCGTCATCGAGCAGTTCGCTTACTCCGACACTTGGAGTGACGGCACAGCTTCGTATCTGGCGATGATTACCCCGCGCTTGATTTTGATGCGTGAACTATTGAGCAATAGCGGTTCGATTTATGTCCATCTAGATTGGCATGTCGGGCATTACGTAAAGATTGTGATGGATGAGATTTTTGGTAAAACGAACATGCTAAATGAAGTTATTTGGTACTACCGGAGATGGAATATTGCAGGAACAACATTTGCCAGAAATCACGATAATATATTTGTATACACGAAGCACAAAGGTACTCACACCTTCAATCAGCTGTACATACCAAAATCTGAAAAATCAAGCGGTAATGGTAAAGCCTGGATTAGTGTAATTGGCGAGGATGGCATACGGAGGTCAACGTTAACCGATGAGGAATCTAAAGGTGTTCCCATGCCAGATGTGTGGGACATTTCAATGATTAACCCCGTCGGACATGAACGTGTTGACTACGCCACACAAAAACCCGAAAGACTATTAGAGAGAATCATTCAAGCCTCTTGCCCCGAAAACGGCATCGTCGCCGATTTCTTCGGTGGCTCAGGCACGACCGCTGCCGTGGCGGAAAAGTTGGGGCGGCGTTGGATTACCACCGACCTTGGCAAACCTGCTTGCATGGTGATGCGCAAGCGTCTGATCGACCAAAACGCGCAGCCGTTCTTGTATCAAGCCATTGGCGATTACCAAGTGGAAAGTGCCAAGACCACGCTGGGGCGTAAGTTCAAAGTGGGCGATTTGTCGCAGATTGTGTTGCAGCTTTACGGCGCGTTGCCGTTGGCGGCGGAAGACAATCCGAATCGCAATCTGGGGCGCATTCCCGAAGGCAAAACGCTGGTGTTGGTGGATTCGCCCGCCAAGATGACGGGGCTGGCGACGCTGAAAAAAGCCATCGCTTTGCGCGATACTTTGCTGGGCGGTTGGGACAAGGTGCTGGTGTTGGGCTGGAATTTTGACCCAGCGATTGGGCATGACTTACAAGCCTTGAACGATACGCAACTGGAAGTGCTGGTCATTCCTCCCGACTTGCTGGACAGGCTGAAAAAGAAAGGCGCGCTGGATAAATTGCGCAAAGAGATACGCTTTTCTACGCTGCAATATCTGACGGTGAAAGCGGTGACGCGTAGCCGTCATTCCCGCGCAGGCGGGAATCCAGTTAATCAAATATCTTCCCCGCATGGCGGGGAACAAAACCTAGATGCCCTTTTGATAAAAACGCTGGATTCCCGCCTGCGCGGGAATGACGAAAGTGTGGAGCGCGGAGATGGCGAGGGGAGCGAAACCCTGACCATAGAGCTGGACAACTATGTGCTGCTCTCCCCCGATGCGATCAATCTGGATGAAGCGAATCGCATCAAATTGCAGCAGGTGATTAACCACGAGCCGCTGGCGTTGATTGAGTATTGGGCGGTTGATCCCGCTTACGACGGCGTGACGTTTCGCTCCGTGTGGCAGGACTATCGCGGCAACACCGCCAATGATGAAGACGCCTTGCGCTGCGTAACCCGCGCGGTGTTGAGTGTGCCTGCTGTGGCGGGGACGCGCCGCGTGTGTGTGCGGGCGGTGGATGTGTTTGGCTTTGAGTCTGAAGTGATGCAGGAGGTGGCATGAAGAATTCACCCCTGCCACTCGCCGCCGGACTCACCGCCAAAACCAATGCCGTGTGTATCGGTCTTGAAGACGGTGTTGCTGACTTGCTCGATTTAGTCACGCCCACCACGGCGGAATTATTGAAGTGGTGGTTTCAAGCTGACTATTGCGCGATGCGTAGTTTCAACTTTCATGCGGGACAGCGGCAGGCGATTCTGAATGTGATTTATGCGCATGAGGTGTTGGGTGTCACCAGCTTGCGCGGGCTGTATGAGCAAGTCGCAGCGGAAGATTTATTGGAAGGTGGTCGCTTACTGGAGGTCGATCAGGCCAAACATCGCCATCCGAAATACTGTTTGAAAATGGCGACAGGCACGGGCAAAACGTGGGTGCTGCAAGCCTTGCTAGTGTGGCAGTTGTTAAACAAACTCGCCGAGCCGAACGACAAACGCTTTACCAAAAACTTTCTGCTGGTCGCGCCTGGCTTGATTGTGTATGACCGTTTGCTGGATGCGTTTAACGGCAAGCTGAAAAACGGCGAGCGCGACTTTGCGACATCCGACATCACGCAATATGCCGACTTGTTTATTCCAGAGATGCACCGCGATACAGTGTTTCGCTTTGTGCAAACCAATGTGTGCAACAAAGAGAATATCGGCAGCCAAGCCACTAGCGGCGGCTTGATTGCCGTCACCAATTGGCACTTGCTGGCGGAAGCGGGCGAAGAGCTGAACGAGGAAGATGCCATCGAAACACCAGGCGCGGACATTGACCCCATCAAGGTGCTGAATGCCTTATTGCCTTTGACTCCGGGGCGTGCAACGGGCAACGCGCTGGATGTTTTAGACCGACGTTATGCACGCGGCGGCGTGCTGGATTTTCTCGCCGACCTGCCTGACTTGATGGTGGTGAACGATGAGGCGCACCACATTCACGAGTTGAAAAAAGAAGGCGAACAAACCGAAGTTGAATGGCAAAAAAGTTTGAGCAGAATTGCCGAGAAAAAAGGTGCGCGTTTTTTGCAACTGGACTTTTCCGCTACGCCGTATAACCAGATTGGCACAGGCGCAAAAACCCGCAAAGCATATTTCCCGCACATTGCGGTGGACTTTGATTTGAAGGCGGCGATGCGGCAAGGTTTGGTGAAATCGCTGGTACTGGACAAGCGTAAAGAAATCGGCGCGCTGCCGCTGGAATTCAAAGCCGAGCGCGATGCGGAAGGCAATGCGATGTTGGCGGAAGGGCAGCGCGTGATGCTGCGCGCTGGGCTGTCCAAGCTGAAGAAACTGGAGGCGGATTTTGCGCGCATCGCACCACAGCGTTATCCCAAAATGATGGTGGTTTGCGAGGACACCACGGTGTCGCCGCTAGTCGCGCAATTCCTCATGGATGAAGGGCTGCACGCCGATGAGGTGATGGCAATCGACAGCAGCAAAAAGGGCGAACTCAAGCCAGACGAATGGGCGAAAGTGCGTGAGCGATTGTTCGATGTGGACAAGCATCAAACGCCGCGTGTGTTGGTCAGCGTGTTGATGTTGCGCGAGGGGTTCGACGTATCCAACATCTGCGTCATCGTGCCGCTGCGCACTACTGGCGCACAGATTTTGCTGGAGCAAACCATCGGACGCGGCTTGCGGCTGATGTGGCGCGACCACGAGTACAGCGACATCAAAGAAGAAAATCGCGCGCGCATTCACAACGGGCAAGAGCCGAACAGCATGATAGATGTGCTGTCAGTCATCGAGCATCCTGCCTTTCAATCGTTCTATAACGAGCTGATGCAAGAAGGTTTGGCGGGTACAACCGAGGGCGGTGACGACGGGAGTAGCAGCATTGGCGATTTGATTTCGGTGGGTTTGGTTGATGGCTATCAGGAGTACGACTTCGCTATTCCGTTCATTTTGAGTGAGGACAACGAGGAGTTGAGCGTGCTGAATGTGGCGGTGCAAGACATCCCAAAATTCAGCAGCTACACGCAGCAACAGCTCAAAGACATGCTGGGCAAAGGCGATGTGTTCGCCTCGCACGATGTGCAATCCGGCACGCGCTTTGGCGACTACCGTGTGCAAGGCGGCGTGATGACGGCGACGGGTTACAACGAGTATCTAAGCCGCATGACAGCGCGCTTGTCGCAAGTGTTGAATCAGCCGCTGACGGGTAAAAGCGGCGGCGGTGTCAATAAATTCCCCTATCTGCAAATTCATACGGTGAGTTTGGTGCAAGCTCTGGATGACTATATCCGCAAGCATTTATTCGGCGAGCCATTCAATCCACTGGTGGATGAAAACTGGCGTTTGTTGCTGCTAGACCCGCTACTGCAACACATCATCCGCGTGTTCGCCGAAGCGATTTTGCGCGCGGAAGAGTCGGAACAAATCAGCGGCTTTGAAGTGGCGCAACGGTATTTGTCGGAAGTCGAAAAATTACCAATGCGCGATGAATTTTCCATTCCCACACGCAAGTGTATTTACGAGCGGCAACCTTTCCCGTCGCGTAACGGCGGATTGGAAAAAGCCTTTATGGAATGGGCGCAAAAAGATTCCTTGGTGCAGGCATTTTGCAAAATCAATGAAACCAAGCACAGCTTCTGTCGCTTGCGCTATCTCAAGGATGACGGGCTGCCCGCCATGTATTCGCCGGACTTTTTGGTCAAGACCGAAACAGAGATTTTTCTGGTGGAAACCAAGGCGCAAAAAGATGTTCACTCTGCCAATGTGCAGCGCAAATTAAAGTCGGCTGCGGCTTGGTGCGAACGGGTGAACACACTAAAGGCGGAAGACAGAATGGGGCGCGAGTGGCATTACGTCTTATTGGGCGAATCAGCATTTTATGAATGGCGCGACAAAGCAGCGGGCATGGTTGAACTACTCAAATTTGCGCGAGTACGATATGGCGTAGTCCCCACACAAGATAAATTAATTTAAGCGTAAGCCATCGTTGCGCGCTGTCAATCTAGTGTTTTTTAATCTGCGCGGCGATATTCGGTTATATTCCGCGCTCATTTTTTTACGCGAATGTTCTTGTGCCTAATCAAACGCCAGCCCTCACTCTCGAAGCCACGCACCTCACGCGCAGTTTCGGCAAGCCAACTGTTATTCACGATGTGTCACTGCAACTAAAGCGCGGCGAGGTGCTGGGTTTGCTGGGGCATAACGGCGCAGGGAAAAGCACCACCATGCAGATGCTCACGGGCTGTCTCGCACCCAATAGCGGCACGATTAAAATTTGCGGTTTTGATTTGCAACGCCAGCCCACACTGGCGAAAGCGCATATTGGTTATTTGCCCGAAACGCCGCCCCTCTATAAAGAATTTAGCGTGCAGGATTATTTGATTTTTGCTGCGCGACTGCGCGGCATTACAGCGAATGAGGTAAACGCTGCTCTCGATCTAGCCTTGCAACGCTGCGGCTTGCACGACCAACGCCATACGCTCATCGGCACGCTTTCTAAAGGCTATCAACAGCGCGTCGGCATTGCGCAAGCCATCATCCATCAGCCCGCCGTGATTATTTTGGATGAGCCAACGGTGGGCTTAGACCCCGCGCAAATCCGCGAAATTCGCACCCTGATACGCGAGCTAGGCACTGCGCACAGCGTGATTTTATCGACGCATTTATTGAGCGAAGTGGCGAGCATTTGCGACCGCGTGGAAATTTTGCAGCGCGGCACGCTGGTGTATGGCGGCACGCCGACGGAGCTGGATAAATTAAACGGCGTAGCAGGGCAGCTTGAGGAAAACTTCATCCGTTTGACGGAGGTAAAAATATGATACGTCTCATCGCCACACGCGAACTGCGCGCGCTGTTGTCGATGCCCTCAACTTGGTGGGTGTTGGCAGGATTGCAATTTATGTTGGCGTGGATTTTTCTCACGCGCTTGGATGCGTTCTTAGAAATTCAGCCGCAACTCGCACAGATTGCCAACGCACCCGGCGTGACGGCGAGCATCGCGCGCGACGTGTGCAATGTCGCCGCCTTGCTGCTGATGATGCTGACCCCGATGTTCACCATGCGCCTCATCGCCGAAGAACGCCGCAATCAAACCTTAACGCTGCTGCTCTCGTCACCCGTTAGCAGTTGGCAAATTGTGCTGGGAAAATTCATCGGGTTGATGGTCTTTTTACTGCTGTTGATGAGCACCACGCCGCTAATGTTGCTGAGCTTGCAGCTTGGTACAACGCTCGATTTTGGCTTGTTGTGCAGCAATCTATTCGGACTGATTTTATTGGCGAGTTGCTACGCCGCCATAGGTCTTTATATGTCTTCGCTCACCGCGCAACCCATCATCGCTGCCATCAGCACCTTAGGCATTTTGCTAGGCAGCTGGCTGGCGGACATGAGTAGCAGCGCGCTCGATTCGCCGTGGCATCAAGTCTCGCCGCTTTACCATTTTCAAAATTTTAGTAACGGCTTGCTCGATAGCGGCGATGCCAGTTTTTTTGTGTTGGTCAGCGGCGTGTGTTTGCTGTTGTCCGCACAACGTCTTAGTTCTCATCGTCTGCAAAAATAAACCATGTTGAATAAATTTTTAACCAATCCATTGTTACGTCGTAGCCTGTTTACCTTGCTACTGTTGGCTTGCGCGGCGACAGTGGGATTTTTTGCGGCGCGTTATCACGTGCAGCGTGACGTTACGTTTACCGCCAGCAACAGCTTGTCGCCTGCCAGTGTGGAGGTGTTGGCGAAGCTCAATCAGCCCGTCAACATCACCGTGTATGCCACCTTACAAGACGCGCGCTTAGGCGATATTCGCAAAATTATCAGCGGTATGGTGTCGCGCTATCAACGCTACAAAAGTGATGTGAAGTTAATTTTTATCGACCCTGAACAAGAGCCTGAAAAAACCCGCGCGGCGAACATTAAGCTCAATGGCGAGATGGTGATTGAATATCAAGGCCGCGCCGAACACTTAAGCCAAATCAATGAGCAAGTCATTACCAGCACCTTGCTGCGCTTGGCACATACGCAGTCGCAAGCAGTGATGTTTTTAAGCGGACACGGCGAGCGGCAACTGGACGGCATCGCAAATTTTGATTTGGGCACGCCGTTCGGCGCGAAGCTCAAACAAAACGGTTACACCCTCAGCCCGTTAAATTTAGTCCTCGCTCAAGCCGTGCCGAGCAATATCAGCACCTTGGTGATTACCCAACCGCAAGTGGATTTGCTGCCTGGCGAAGTCGATAAGCTGCACAGCTATATCGCGCAAGGTGGCAACCTGCTGTGGCTCATCGACGCAGAGCCGCTGCACGGCTTGGAACGTCTCGCCGAACAGCTCGATTTAGTGTTGCCACCAGGTATCGTTATCGACCCCGCCGCCACCGAATTGCGCGCCCCCGCTAACTGGGCGATTGCTGCTGCCTACACCCCACACGCCATCACGCAAAATTTCAATCTCATCACCGCCTTCCCCAAAGCGCGCGGACTGACGTGGAACGAAAGCAGCGATTGGCAACGCCACACGCTAATTGAAACCAGCTCACGCGCATGGCTCAGTCGTAGCGGCACAGGTAATTTTGACAAGGCGCACGACACCCCAGGCCCTGTGACCTTAGCGAGTGCCTTGCAACGCCACATCAACGACCGCGACCAACGCATTGTCGTGGTCGGTAATGGCGCGTTCCTCGCTAATAGTTTCGCGGGCAACGGTGGCAATGTGGACATGGGCGTGAACATGCTCAACTGGCTGGCGAGCGAAGAACACCTCATCACCGTGCAACCGCGCAGCAGCAAAGACAGCAATTTGAATTTAAGCAAAAACCAGATGGGCACAATCGGTATCGGCTTCTTGCTAGTGTTACCAGTGCTGCTCGCGAGCTGGGGCGGATGGCTGTGGTGGCAACGTCGCCGTAGCGTTTGATTTCTTCAGACCTCCTTTACCTCCGCACGAAAGCAAGCAATGCCCGAACTCCCCGAAGTTGAAATCACGCGACGCGGACTGGAAGAACATCTGGTCGGCGCAACCATCGTAAATGTCGTGGTGCGTAATCCCAAACTGCGCTGGCCGATACCTGATTTGCCCGTGCAAGGCTGCGTCATAAAAAGCCTAAAACGCCGCGCCAAATACTTGCTGCTGGAGTGCGGCAACGGCACGCTGATTTTGCATCTCGGCATGTCGGGCAGCCTGCGCATTTTGCCTAGCGGCACGCCGCCCGCATTACCCGCAAGACCGCAGGGGTCTTCGCCTCAAAACATAGTCGTGACAAACACTTCTTGTTTTGAGCGAGGGGGCATGTCCGGGGTGTCCCCGCAGCTACGCTGCGACCCTCCCGCCATCCACGATCATTTCGATTTAATTTTAGATAACGGCAAGCTCATGCGCTTGCGTGACCCACGTCGTTTTGGCGCGGTGTTATGGCATGAGGGCGACCTCAACTCGCATCCCTTATTAGCCAGCCTCGGCCCCGAACCGCTAGAAGAAAATTTCCACGCGCGCTATCTGCATCACGCGTTACGCGGTCGCAGCGTCAGTATTAAACAAGCGCTCATGGACAATCATTTAGTAGTCGGCGTAGGCAACATCTACGCCAATGAATCACTGTTTCGCAGCGGTATCAAACCGACCCTCGCGGCAGGAAAACTCAGCCTAAAACGCTGCGAAAAATTGGTCACAGAAATTCGCGCCACCCTGCTCGCCTCGATTGAACAAGGCGGCAGTACACTGCGCGATTTCGTGCACAGCGACGGCAGCAGCGGCTACTTTCAACAAACCTATTTTGTGTATGGCCGAGCCAATGAAGCGTGTCGCAGCTGCGGGGCAAAAATCCTGCAAATTAAGCAAGGACAACGGTCGAGTTTTTACTGCGGAGATTGTCAAAAATGAAAATGATTGGTTTGCTATGCGCGGCTGTTTTGAGCAACGCTTTCCCTGCGAACACGTTAGCCGAGCAGCTCCCGCGCCCTGCACACGTGTTAATCGTCATCGAAGAAAACAAAAGTTTCTCGCAGATTTTGAATATGCAGCACGCCAATTCCACCATCGCTGCGCTGGCGAAACGCGGTATGTTGTTCACGCAATCGTATGGTGTGACGCACCCTAGCCAGCCAAATTATTTGGCGTTATTCGCGGGCGATTTGCAAGGGGTGACTAGCAATGCGTGCGGCTATAGTTTCAACAGCGACACGCTCGCCAGTCGCTTGCTGGACAAGGGTTTGAGCTTCACTAGTTTTGCCGAAGGTTTACCTGAAACGGGCAGTTTGGCGTGTCAAAACGGCGCATATCAGCGCAAACATAATCCTATGAGTAATTGGCAAGGTACGCGTTTGCCCGCCACGATGAACCAACCGTTTAGTGCGTTCCCACAAGATTTTGCCAAGCTACCGACGGTGGCGTTGGTGATTCCTAATCAAAATAACGATATGCACGATGGTAGTTTTGAGGCAGCGGATGACTGGCTGAAAACTCACATTGAGTCTTATGTTGATTGGGCATTTAAGCACAATAGCTTGTTGATTCTGACTTGGGATGAAGACGATGGCAGCGAGAATAATCGCGTTGTAACATTGTTAATCGGGCCGATGGTCAAGGTCGGCGCGAGTACGCAACACCTCGACCATTACAGCGTGTTACGCACTGTATTGGATTTTTATAAACTGCCGATGCTGGGAGCGACGAGCTCGGCACCGCGCATCGAAAACATTTGGAAGGGACATTAACCATGCCGCTCTTGACTGAGAAAAACAAAGAAAAAAAATCTTCTAAAAAAGACCAACCATTTTGTCATTGGGAGCAAGACACACTGGTGCTGAACATTTTGGGTCGCCCCAACGCCAAGCGTGATGCGATAGGTCGCGTCATCGGTCATCAATTAGAGGTGTCGGTAAAAGCCATCCCGAAACTGGGCGGTGCGACGGCTTATATGGTGCGTTTTTTGGCCGCAGAATTTGATGTGTCACGCAGTGACATTACGGTGGTATTTGGCGAACGCAATGTAAATAAACAATTGCGTATTCACGCACCCAAAAAATTACCCGCCGTGATTGCAAATTTTCACCACCATTCCTAGCGAGACAATATGTCCACACTCACGCATCTTGTCATTGCCGCAATCGCTTTGCTGCACGGCTATTTTATGCTGCTAGAAATGTTTTTCTGGACTCGTCCATTGGGCTTGCGCACCTTTGCGCTCACGCCTGAGTTCGCACACGCCTCCAAAAAACTCGCCGCCAATCAGGGCTTATACAACGGCTTTCTTGCGGCGGGATTAGGATGGGGATTGTTACAAGGCAGAGCGGGCGAAACGATGCTTATTTTTTTGTTAGCGTGCATCGTTGTGGCTGGAATTTATGGCGCATTTAGCGTGGCTAAAAAAATATTTTGGCTACAGGCGATGCCCGCTGTCATCGCTTTGAGCTTGCTGTTAGCACCATAAAAAAGCCACGCAGCTAGGCGTGGCTTGTTGAGCGTTCAAAGTACTTATTTGCCTTTTGCCGCCATCAACTTTTCATACTTCACTTGCAACTGCTCTTCGGTTTCTGGGTTGTTCACATCCAAAGGAATGCAATCCACTGGGCACACTTCTACGCATTGTGGTGTGTCGTAATGTCCCACGCATTGCGTACATTTATTTGGATCAATCACATAAATGCTGTCGCCTTGCGAAATCGCATCGTTTGGGCACTCAGGTTCGCACACATCGCAGTTGATACATTCATCGGTAATTAGCAGTGACATTTTGTACTCTTCTCCATGATTAAAAATTTCCCATCAACATCGGGCGGTTATTTTTTGCTTAAAAATTTTTGCTGCAATTTTTCCACTACATTAGGTGATACAAACTTGCTCACATCGCCGCCGAATCGCGCCACTTCGCGCACCATCGTGGCGGAAATAAACGTATATTTTTCGGCGGGCGTTAAAAACAACGTTTCCATTTCGGGATACAAATTGCGGTTCATGCCCGCTAATTGAAATTCGTATTCAAAGTCAGACACGGCGCGTAAACCACGCAACACCACACGCGAATTTTGCGCTTGCACAAAACTCATCAACAGTCCATCAAAGCCTTCCACACGCACATTAGGATGATTAGCAAACACCTCGCGCGCCATCGCCACGCGCTCTTGCAAATTGAACAAGGTATTGACGCGACTGGCCGCCACTGCCACCACCACTTCGCCGAATAAGCCAGCGGCGCGGCGTACCACATCTTCGTGTCCACGCGTTATTGGATCGAACGTGCCAGGGTAAACAACCTTAATCATTGTTGAACTTTCAGTAATTGGTAATGCACTTGCCCTGCCTTGCCAGCTTTCAATAGCTGCCAAGGAGTCGGCGCGCAAATCGGCGCACCTGATTCAACATACAGCACGCCGTCAGCCGTTAAACGCGCGGGCAAAATTTCAAACAAACGCGCTAAAAAATCACTTTGAAACGGTGGGTCGATAAAAATAATATCGTATTGCTGTTTATCGCGGGGCGCGAATTCTAGCCCATCTTGGCAATAGGCGGAAACGTTACGCAAGGCTAATTTTTCAATATTTGCTTTTAAGCTACGACACACCAAGGCATTGCTTTCAATCATCGTTACACGTTCTGCACCGCGCGAGGCGGCTTCAAAACCCAGCGCACCACTGCCCGCAAACAAATCCAAACAACTGCGCCCGTGCAGCGTTTGCCCCAGCCAATTAAACAGCGTTTGCCGCACCCGATCGGGCGTGGGACGCAAGCCTTGCGCATCGGGAAAGGTAATGACACGGCTGCGTAACTCGCCGCCATTGATGCGAACTTTATTTATTTTGCCGCTCCTTGTGGTGCGCCAACAATAACCGTCGCCATGTGTTGTGGGTCGATATGGCGTTGGAATGCAGCGCGAATTTGTGGCACGGTTACCTTGTCCACTTGCGCAGAGAAATCATCCAAATAGCTCAGTTGCAAGTCGTAAAAACCAATAATCGACAGGTAGTCGAGAATTTTACGATTGCTGTCGATGCGCAGTGGAAACCCGCCCACGATATTTTGCTGTGCCGCGCGCAATTCTTTTTCTGTCGGTCCTTTGGCAACAAAATCCGCCAAGGTTTTACGCACCAAAATCAGCGCGTCATCGGCTTGTTCTTTTTTGGTTTGCAGTCCAATTTGAAACGCGCCAGTTTGTTTGAGCGGCATGAAATAGCTGTACACGCTGTAAGCCAAACCGCGCTGCTCGCGCACCTCATTCATCAGCCGCGACACAAAACCACCGCCCCCTAAAATGTAGTTGCCAACATACAACGCAAAATAATCTGGATCGCTGCGCGACATGCCTGGCGCACCAATCAAAATATGGCTTTGCGTCGCAGGATGGCTAATGCGTTGCTCGCTCGCGGCTATCGTTTTGCTCACTTCGGGCAGGCTTAGCAGCTCATCCGATTGCGGTAAATCTGCGGTTAATTGTTGCGCAATAGCCTCGGCTTGAGCGCGCGTTACATCGCCCATCATTGCCACCACGGCGCGCCGCGCGTTGTAATGATTGCGATAAAAATTCTGCAAATCTTGTGTGCTAATCGCCGCCACCGTGTCCACTTCACCCGACACTGACAGCGCATACGGATGCGCGCCAAACACCGCTTTTTGGAAGGCTTTATCAGCAATGTTTTCAGGCTTGGTTTCCGCTTCTTTGAGCCCCGCAATCACGCGCGCTTTTTCTCGCACCAAAATATCCTCAGCATAGACAGGATGCTGCAACACCTGCGCCATCATCGCCAACGCCTTGCTGCGCACGCTAGGCTCACTCAAGGTACGCAGCGCAATACTGGCGCGGTCTTGGTCAAAACTGCCACCCAATTGCGCGCCTAAATCCGCCATGCCACGCGCGGTGTCGTCCTCGCTCAAGCCTTCCGAACCTAAGTCCAACAAGTGATGCGTCAGTGCCGCCACCCCAGACTTGGGCGCGCGATCAAAACGACTTCCCGCTGGCACACTCACCGCGACATCGAGCATCGCAATATCGTGGTCTTCAACCAACAGCACTTTTGCGCCGCTGGCACTTTGCCAAGTCTGAATGTGTGGCGTGGCGAACGCCTGAGTGGTTGCGACACACAGCGCGGCGATAGCAAGTTTCAGTACATTAGTGAGCATGGAAATTTCCTTCCGCAGGTTTAGCTTGGGTACTCAAAGGTTGTGGATCGAGCACCGCGATAGTGAGTGCATCGTCTTGCAAAATGTCGCGCGCTGCTTGTTGTACGTCGCTTGCACTCACCGCTTGGATTTTTTTCAGCATCAACGGAATCGCTTGATAGCCTAAGCCAATGCTCTCCATTTGACCGATTTGCATGGCGCGATAAAACGTCGAATCGAGCTTGTACACCTCGCCCGCCATGACTTGCGCTTTAACGCGTTGCAGCTCCTCTGCGGTTACGCCGTCTTTAACCAGCAGCGCGATTTCAGCGCGCAACGCAGTCTCTAATTCCGCCACCGTTTTACCCGTTGAAGGTGTGGCTTCCAGCGTGAATAACGCAGGGCCGCGCGCCGCAGAGTCGTAGCCCGCATTAGCTGCACTGGCGATTTGTTGTTCGCGTACCAAGTGCTTATTTAGGCGCGCCGAATCGTTGCCGCTCAAGATGCCTGCCAACACTTCGAGCGCGTACGGCTGAGTTTCCGCCGCAGGATTTTTCAAAGTGGGCGCGTGATAGTTCATCACCAGTTGTGGCAATTCAGCGGGAGCTTTGACCACCATGCGCTTGACACCGAGCTGCGCGGGTTCCGTCCACGCACGACGCGCAGGCAACACCCGTTTAGGAATTTTGCCGTAATAGCGTTGCGCCAAAGCGAACACTTCGGCTGCTTGCACGTCGCCAGCAATCACCAGCGTGGCGTTATTGGGCGCGTACCAACGGCTGTACCAGGCTTGTGCATCGGCGACCGTCATCGCTTGCAAATCGCTCATCCAACCAATCACGGGATGATGATAGGGATGCTCTTGATAAATCGCCGCCATCATTTTTTCCTGCATCAGCCCCGCCGCTTGGTCGTCGGTGCGCCAGCGGCGTTCTTCCATAATCACTTTAATTTCTTTGCCAAACTCGGTAGCAGATAAGTTTAAGTTGTGCATACGGTCGGCTTCTAACTGCATCGCCAACGGTAATTTTGATTTGTGTAATTGCTGAAAGTACGCGGTGTAATCGTTGCTGGTAAAGGCGTTTTCGCGCCCTCCTGCCGCTGCGATGCGCTTGGAAAACTCACCCACGGGTACGGCGTGCGTGCCTTTGAACATCATGTGCTCCAGAACATGCGCGACACCCGTTGTGCCACTTTGCTCATCCATGCTGCCCGCTTTGTACCAAATTTGCTGCACCACCACGGGGGCGCGATGATCTTCATCGACCACTACTTTTAGGCCATTGCTAAGCGTGTGTTCATAAATTTTTGCTTGTGCGGCGGGCGCGCTTAACAACAACGCGGACAAGCCGAGTAAAAGAATTTTCATCACTATCGCCTCAAGGGGGTTATTCAGAATAAAATGCCGCGCGCATTATCCGACAATTTCTAGCCTAGTCCATCCTGAATTGATGTTTAGTTTCCTCAAAAAAAAATCCCCTTCCGCCGATGCCCCCGCCGCCAATAGTTGGCTGGCACGCTTAACTTCAGGGCTGGCGCGCACGGGTTCGCAATTTGGCGAGTTATTCAGTCGCGGCGGCAAAATCGACGATGAACTGTATGAAGAATTAGAAACTATTCTGATTACTTCAGATGTTGGCATGGATGCCACGCGCAGCTTGCTCGCCGAGTTACGCCACCTCGTTAAAGAGCAAAAACTCACCGAAGCTGCCGAGCTCAAACAAGCTCTCGCCACTTGCCTACTCAAACTATTGCAACCCCTCGCGCAACCGCTGCAAGCCACAGCTCATCAGCCTTTCGTGATTATGATGGTGGGCGTGAATGGCGCAGGCAAAACGACCTCTATCGGCAAATTAGCCAAATATCTGCAAGGCCAAGGCTTATCGGTTTTACTGGCGGCGGGCGACACGTTTCGCGCGGCGGCGCGCGAACAACTCATTACTTGGGGTGAGCGCAACAATGTTGCGGTTATCGCGCAACAAAGTGGCGATGCAGCGGCGGTGATGTTTGATGCCATACACGCCGCGCAAGCACGCAAAATTGATGTGGTGCTAGCCGACACGGCTGGACGTTTAACCACGCAATTAAACTTGATGGAAGAAATCAAAAAGGTCAAACGTGTCATCGCCAAAGTGATTCCCGACGCGCCGCATGAAGTGTTGCTGGTGCTGGATGCGAACACGGGACAAAACGCTTTGAGTCAAGTCAAAGCCTTCGATGCCGCGCTCGGCGTGACGGGTTTAATCCTCACCAAATTAGACGGCACGGCCAAAGGCGGCGTGATTGCAGCGATTGCCAAAGCGCATCCGATTCCCGTGCGCTTTATCGGAGTGGGTGAAACGCTAGAAGATTTGCGTCCTTTCGATGCGCATGATTTTGTCGAGGCACTACTGGGGTTGCGCCATGATTAAATTTAACAATGTACGCAAACGCTACCCAGGTGGACACGAGGCTCTGAGCAATGTCTCGTTTGAAATTGCGCAAGGTGAAATGGCTTTTCTCACGGGGCATTCTGGCGCGGGTAAAAGCACCTTGCTCAAATTGGTAGCAGGCATCGAACGCCCCAACTCTGGCAGCGTGTTAGTCAACAATCAAAATGTCGGCGTGCTCAAAGCCAGTGCTCTGCCTTTTTTGCGCCGCAATTTGGGCATCGTGTTTCAAGATCACAAACTGCTATTCGACCGCAACGTGTTCGACAACGTGTTACTGCCTTTGCAAATCTGTGGTTTTGAGCATCAAGAAAGTGCCAAACGGGTGCGCGCCGCGCTGGATAAAGTTGGTCTGCTCAAGCGTGAAAAAGCTAACCCAATTGCACTGTCTGGCGGTGAGCAGCAACGCTTGTGCATCGCGCGCGCCATCGTCAATCGCCCCACCATTTTGTTGGCTGATGAACCCACGGGCAATTTAGATGCGGACTACGCGCAAGACATTATGGAAATTTTCAAATCATTTCATCAAGTCGGGGTCACGCTGCTGATTTCTACCCACGATGCAGGGGTGCTACACCATCACGACAAAGTGCGCGTGCTCAATCTCAAACAAGGCGTGTTGCAAGATAATTCGGCAGGGAAGCTATGAAACATTGGTTGATGCAACATCGTCTGATTTTAGCCGCCGCCTTGCGCCGCATCTTTACCCCGCTGATGGCAGGCTTATTCAACATTATGGTGATTGGTATCGCGCTAAGTTTGCCCGCTGGCATGTATGTGCTGCTACAAAATGCACAAGGGTTACTTCAGCAATTTTCCACCACTCCGCAACTGAGTGTGTTCTTAAAGCTCAACGCCAGCAGCGCAGACATCGACACCCTACAAAAACAATTAGCGCGCCACCCCAACATCGCCAATATCACCTTTGTCAGTCGTGACAGCGCGCTGCAACAGCTTAAACAAAACACGGAATTAGACGATGTCATTAGCGGTCTGGAAAAAAATCCTTTGCCCGATGCTTTTTTGATTGAGCCCAACAGCAATGAGCCAGACATTCTCAATGCACTGCGCGCGGAATTGGCCAACTTGCCCGGCATTGAAATCGCGCAACTCGATTCGGCTTGGGCATACAAACTGGCGGCCTTACTCAAATTCGCCAAGTTGGCGGTGTTGATTTTGGCGAGCTTGCTCAGCCTTGCGCTAGTCGCAATCACCTTCAACACCATCCGTTTGCAAATCCTCACGCAACGCGACGAAATCGAAGTATCCAAGCTCATCGGCGCGTCGAATCGTTTTATCCGCCGTCCTTTCCTGTACTTTGGTGCAGTGCAGGGCTTGCTGGGTGGTATCGCCGCCTATCTGCTGATTGGCGTGAGTGTGTTCTTGCTTAATTACCCCTTAGCGACGCTCTCCCAGCTCTATGCAAGCAGCTTTACCCTGCATGGCTTAAGTTGGAGCGATAGTCTGTCGTTATTGCTGTTTTCTTTATATTTAGGCTGGCTAGGTGCGTGGTTGTCGGTGTCCAAACACCTTGCCGCAATCGAGCCTCGCTAACACGGGCTTACGCCGCTACAGATATTCCGAGCAATTAAAGTCGTAAATTAGGGTCACCATTTGGCGCGGCTTCCAAGACAGGGAAAATCTAATCTGGCTAATGAAAAGTCGTAAATGCCTTTACGCGTCTAATTCTTAATCCGATACCCCATCGCTCGATAGCCTCGTTGCCGCTTCTCCCACATGCGCATCAATGCAGGGTGCCCATAATCCACAAAGTCAACAACGCGCACATCCGTCTTGCTTGCATGTTCGCGGTGCAAACGCCCTGCATATTGCTGCAAGGTTCCTTTCCATGAAACTGGCATCGCAAGAATCAGTGTATCCAGCGGCGGATGATCAAATCCTTCACCAACCAGCTTGCCCGTAGCAAGTAAGACACGAGGAGCATCCGGTGGCAACTCATTGAGAGTTTCAATCAGTGTAGACCGCTGCTTCTTGGACATCCGTCCATGCAATATGAAAAGCGACTGAACTTTGTTTTCTAGGGTGGCCGCAATTGCATCCAAGTGTTCGTTGCGTTCAGTTAACACCAGCAACTTACGCCCTTGGTTATATGCACTTTCGATTTCTTCAACGATCATATCTGTTCGAGCTGGATCGGTTGCGATGTGGCGGAACACGTCCTGAATCTTTGCATCCGTGGGCAGATCGATGTGCCTATTTATGGAATACGGCACCACTTCAAGATCATGTGGCGCGCTCTCAGGTTTGGCTGCCGTATAACGGATAGGTCCACATTGCATAAAAATGATCGCTTGCTGTCCATCACGCCGAAACGGTGTGGCCGTTAGACCCAAGACGTATTTTGCCCTGACGCGTTTTAAGATTGCGTCGAAAGAAGTTGCGCCGATGTGATGACATTCATCGACGATTACATGCCCGTAGTCTTCAACTAGCGCATTGATCTCATTTTTACGTGACAACGACTGCATCACGGCAATATCGATGATGCCAGTTGGTTTGGCTTTTCCGCCGCCAATCGTACCCACTATCCCTTTGCCGACACCTAGAAATGATTGCAACCGCTCCTGCCATTGCTTAAGCAATTCCGTTCGGTGCACTAAAACCAAGGTATTCACACCACGCTTCGCAATCATCGCCGCTGCGAGCACGGTTTTTCCAAAGGCAGTGGGTGCGCACAGAACACCTGCATCATGATGCAACATTCCTGCTGCTGCCGACTCTTGATCCAGTCGAAGTGTCCCAGCAAATGCAACATCGATGGATTTCCCAGTGAATCGTTCATCGCGCAAATCACACTGGATCCCATTTTCTTGAAGTAATGCTTGAGCGGCATCCATGCAGCCACGTGGCAAACCAATATGAAGCGGGAAGTTTTCTGCTGAACATATAACGCGCGGCGTGTCCCAAACCGACATGCGCATAGCCTGATTTTTATAAAACTCGGGATTCTGAAAAGCTGCCAACCGAATCAGGCGATTTGCTAATGCTTGCGGCAACTGCGCTTTTTCAAAATAGATGAGGTTGGACAGGACTACCGTGAGCGAGTCAGGCATGCTGCCGACCAGCTTCTTGCTCACTGGCGCGGTACGCTTCCACGGCTCCTTATGGTCCTCCTCGTCTATAAAAGTCACATCCAGTGGATGTACTGCGCCAGTCGCGCGGAATATGGTGGGTTCAATATCTTCAGCAGACATGGGCTGGATTGAAGATAAGAAATCCCATTGCTCTGGATATGGTTGCAACGAATCATCGACGAACACACTAAAACCGTTCTCTCGGGGTTTCTTTTGTAATGGCAGGGCAATCAAATTGCCGAACCCTCCTTTGGGCATAGTGTCCTGATTAGGGAATAACCGATCATAGGAAGCAAGCTTCAATTGCCGAGTTCGCGCACAGGTGTGGCTGATGATGGCGGTACCTAATTTCCTAGCATCGCGTGCTGGAACATTGCGTTCAAAAAATACCCAGGCATGCGCACCATTACCCGAGCGTGATATTTCTAATGCGACCGGCACGCCAAGCTCACGACAGGATTGTACAAACGCCTTGGCATCATCCCTCCATTCCGCCTCATCAAAATCGACAGCAAGAAAGTAACAGGTGTCGTCAGTAAGTAAGGGAAACACGCCTACTGTGTGATCACCAGTCAGGTGGTTGTAAATAATGCTGTCTGTTACCGGCCTCAACAGACGATTATTACAGTCACCACATTTAATTTTGGGTTTATGGCATATACCCGGACGCCACTCATTCGCGCATGCTGGGGCATAGCCAGACTTGCCGGATTTTTCGCTCTCCCATCGAACTGGATACACATCGCTTCGCCCACGAAATAGCTGGCGAAACAGACTAACTCGCTGATCAGCACTCAATCTTGATTGAGTTGGTTCGAGGGCAGGTGGTTGAGGCGTTGCAGGTTTCGGTACAACAGGAAGCCTCCACTCAATTCCATTGGCTTCCAGCAATGCAATTAACCTGGCATTTTCAGCTTGAAGATTATTGATAGATGCTGGGTCGGGCATATGTCATTAGTGACAGTTAGAACACAGCGCCCATCATAATCTGTATAAGCGGCGAGACGAAATAGCTGAGCTGCGAAAGTGTTAGCCCCAAGTAGTAATGTCCGCTTTCTGCCAAATAGAAATGTCCGCTG
>JAVHRN010000118.1:0-1305 GCA_036171695.1 Gallionella sp. | reverse complement strand
CTGCCCCAAAATAATTGGCATCCGGCGTGTAGTGAATAAAACCGTTGGCATCCAGAAATCCCGTGCCGTGTGTAAAGCCGGATACGCCGGTGATGCTGAGGTTGCTGCCGGACAGGCCTGCCAGCGTGTCGTTCGCCAGCAGGTCGGCGGCGCTGATGATGGTTTCGGTGTCTTCATAGCTGGTGATGCCGTCGCGGTTGGCTTCCAGCAGGCTCTTGTCGTCGATCTGCGTGACCAGCAGGCTGGTTTGGCCCTGACTGGTCTGGATGATGATGCCTTCCGGCACGATATGTGTGCGCGTACCGGCGGTGTCGGCAACCAGGTCGGGGCTGGCCATCTGTTTGATCTGGCCGTTTTGCGTGAAGATCCCCATCGCATAGTCCAGCGCGCTGATACCCAAAGCCGCAAGGCTCTTCACCTCGCCCGCATCATTCGCGCCGTTGCCGTTGACGTCCTGCCACACTTTGAGTTCGTTCCACACCGGGTCGAGCGCGGAAAGTTTGCCGTCATAGTTGGAATCCACCCAACGCATACCGGCAAGACCGCGCAGGCCGAGGCTGACGACGCTGTTGCTGAACAGTTCGTTGCCCGCATCGATCTGGCCGTTGAGGTTGCGGTCGAGGAACAGGAAGCCGTCGCTGTTGCTAAGCCAGGCGGTGTTCTTGAGGTAGCCGCTGTTGTCCACGTCGAAGGCGACGGTTTGCGCAGCAGTGGTTTGCACGCCATCGCCGTTGAGATCGAGCGCGACGGGGCGGAAGGTCTGGCTGGCGGCGTTGGCAGCCAGCGGCGCAGCCAGTTTACCGGCGCGACCTGCCCGTTCTTCTTCGGTCAATCCTGCCATCGGGTCGCCTGCCAATGTTTGCAGGGCAGCAGTCTCTACTTCCCATGTTGGTGCGATGGCGCCGCGCGCCAAAGCCACGCGGATCATGCGTTCGGTGAGCGATTGCGAGGCTTGTGGCGAGCCTGCCGGGGCGTTATAGGGGCGGCCGGTCAGGTCATATAGCGTACCGGGAGCATTTTGCACACCGGTAAGCGGGTCAATGTCGGTGATGCTGTAACCGCTGTAGTTGCGGTAGTTAAGTGAAGGCAGACGGTTGGCGATGACGCCGAGACCGAAACTCGGATTGACGGCTTGCTGTTGCGCGACCAGTTGGTCGAGGTAGGACAGCATGCCGTTGTAGGTTTGGCTGGCCGCTTCCAATCCGCCAAAGCCGCCCACCGCAGTGCTGGTGGCGGTGAACCCGCTCCATTGTGCGTGCGCGCTGCCCCACGCTTCCGGCGGGGTGTCGGCACTGCTGAACAGGG
>JAVHRN010000117.1:0-5916 GCA_036171695.1 Gallionella sp. | reverse complement strand
AGCTCACGCTGTGACGGCGTAACAAAAAACGACCAAGCGGACATTTCTATTTGGCGTTGACAAAGTCAACTTAGCCAAGCGACACACCCCCGCACTTTCAACGCAACAGACTGAGCGCCGCCATTAAATTTGTCGCACTTGCGTTAAGTATAGGAATGCGCGTAGAATCCGCGCCCTTTTAGTCAAAACAAATGGGCTTTTGCTCGCTGTTTTGATGATTAAGACCCTTGTGGTTTGTGCTTTGCTTCTTTAATTTTAGGTAGGTTAGTCATGGTTATTATTCGTCTTTCTCGCGGTGGTTCTAAAAATCGTCCTTTCTACAACGTAGTCGTTGCTGATTCACGCAATCGTCGCGATGGTCGTTTTATCGAACGTATCGGTTTCTACAATTCAATCGCGACTGAAAAGCAAGAAGCCTTGCGTTTAGATTTGGCACGCGTTACTCACTGGCAAAGCAAAGGCGCGCAATTGAGCGACGCAGTAGCTAAGTTGGTTAAGCGCGCAGGTGCAGCCGCTGCCTAAACAAGGCTACCCGATGACTGATAACGCGATGGTCATCATGGGGCGTGTCGCTTCCGCACATGGCATAAAAGGCTGGATTAAAGTCCAGCCTTTTACCGATTATGTGGACAGTCTGGCAAATTTTCCGAGCTGGTGGATTACGCCGAGTGAAGGCAGTGCTTGGCAAGAAGCGCGGGTGCTGCACTGCGAAGTGCATCACAAAACTTTAGCTGCGTTGCTGCCTAATTGTCCTGATCGCAACGCCTCGGAAAAGCTCAAAGGTTGGCTAATAGGTGTGCCGCGCAATCAGTTACCTGAGCAAGCCGAAGACGAGTATTACTGGTCGGATCTAATCGGTGTCAGCGTGATTAACACAGCGGGTGAAAACTTAGGCAAAGTCGAGCAATTGCTGGAAACAGGCGCGAATCAAGTGTTGATGGTGCAAGGCGCGAGCGGGCAGATTTTGATTCCGTTTGTGGCGAGCGCAATTAAGCAAGTGGACATTAAAAACAAGACCATTTTGGTTGATTGGGCGGCGGATTACTTGAAGTGAACTTCGATGTAATTACCTTGTTTCCTGAGATGTTCGACGCGCTCACGCACTATGGCATTACGCGGCGCGCCATTGAACAACAACGCTTTGCTTTGCAGACGTGGAATCCGCGTGATTTTACGACTGACAAATACCGCACCATAGACGATCGACCTTATGGCGGCGGCCCTGGCATGGTGATGTTGGGCGAGCCGTTGGGCGCGGCGATAAACGCGGCGCAACAACGTCAAGCCGCAGCAGGAATGCGCAACAGTCGGGTAGTGTATTTGTCGCCACAAGGTCGGCAGCTCAGCCAAGCAGTAGTAAAAGAATTAGTTGCACAGCCCGAACAAGGCTTGATTTTATTGGCGGGTCGTTACGAAGGCATAGATGAACGCCTGATACGCCAATATGTAGATGAAGAAATTTCCATCGGCGACTATGTGTTGTCGGGTGGTGAATTAGCGGCGATGGTGTTAATAGATAGTTTGGTGCGGCAACTGCCTGGTGTATTAGGTGATGCCGAGTCCGCCGAACAAGATTCGTTTGCGGATGGTTTATTAGACTGCCCGCACTACACCCGCCCCGAAGTGTTTAATGGTGAAGCCGTGCCCCCGGTGTTGTTGTCTGGCAATCATGCAGACATCAAACGCTGGCGGCTTTTCCAGTCGTTGGGCAGAACGTGGTTGCGCCGCCCCGATTTATTGGCAAAGCGCAGCTTAACTAAAGAGGAATCTCGGCTTCTGACCCTGTTTCAGAAGGAACAAGATTCCGATAAAAAGGAGTAGTAAATTGAATCTGATTGATATTTTGGAACAAGAAGAAATTGCACGTTTGGGTAAAACCATTCCTGCATTCGCACCTGGCGACACCGTTATTGTTAGCGTGAACGTGGTCGAAGGCGAACGCAAACGCGTTCAAGCTTTTGAAGGCGTAGTCATCGCAAAACGTAACCGTGGTCTGAATTCAGGCTTCATCGTGCGTAAAATTTCTTCAGGCGAAGGCGTAGAACGTACCTTCCAAACTTACTCACCGATCATCGCTTCTATCGAAGTGAAACGTCGCGGTGCGGTACGTCGCGCGAAGTTGTACTACTTGCGTGAACGCTCAGGTAAGTCAGCACGTATCAAAGAAAAACTTGCCGTAAGATAAGTTTTCAGTGAAGGCTCATGCCTGCGTATGCAGGCGTTACGCCGAAGCTAAAAGCTGGCAGTACGCGCGTAATCGCGATAGGTTTTTCGGTACGAAAAAAACGGGAGCTACGGCTCCCGTTTTTTATTGTCTATTGCGTTAAGATGCGCGCCTTATGCGCTATCAAGCCATCCTCACTACTCCCTTTGCCATGCTCGCGATTCGTTGCAACGACGAGGCTTTGCTGGGGTTAAATTTTTTGCCGTTGAGTGTCGCAGCGCAAGCCGCGACGAATGCCATCGCCGAAAAAGTGTGCGCGCAATTGCGCGATTATTTGCGTCATCCCGACACCGTATTTGACGTGCCGCTCGCGCCACATGGCACGGCTCATCAGCAAAAAGTTTGGCGCGCATTGCTGACAATTCCACGCGGCACAACTCGGCAATATGGCGAGCTGGCCAACGAACTGGGCTCAGCTGCGCAAGCGGTTGGGCAAGCCTGTGGCGCGAACCCGATTGCCCTGATTATTCCTTGCCATCGCGTAATCAGTAAAACGGGTTTGGGCGGCTTTATGTGCCATGCGCAGGGCGATGAACTCAACATCAAACGCTGGCTGCTCACCCATGAAGGCGCCTTATGAATAACACCGCCCTACTCGACGAATTTTGCGATGCGCTGTGGCTAGAAGATGGCTTGTCGCGCAACACTTTGGATAGCTATCGGTGCGATCTACAAAAACTAGCCAACTGGCTACAAGCCAATCATAGCAAGGTGTTGCGCGACACCGACGAAGCTGATTTGAAAGGCTATCTAGCTTATTTATTTCTCGAACAACATGCCAAAACCAGCTCGGCGGGACGCACCCTGTCGAGCCTAAAGCGACTGTTTCGCTACTTGCTGCGCGAGCATCAAATCAGCGTTGATCCCACCTTAAAAATCGACACGCCTAAGCTGCCGCGCAATTTACCCAAGAGCTTGACGGAAGCGGATGTGGAGTCATTGTTAAATGCACCCAACAGCCAAACGCCGTTGGGCTTGCGCGACCGCACCATGCTAGAAGTGCTGTATGCAACAGGCTTGCGCGTCTCCGAACTGGTAGGTTTGTTGGTCACGCAAGTGGAACTTAATGGCGGCTTTGTGCGGGTGTTGGGCAAAGGCAACAAAGTCCGCGTTGTGCCTTTAGGCGAAGTTGCGCTGGACTGGCTCAGCCGCTACCTCGCCGATAGTCGTCCTGTTTTGTTGGGGAAAAAAAGTTGCGATGCGATGTTTGTGAGCAACCGTCACGATGCCATGACGCGGCAAATGTTTTGGTACTTAATTAAAAAATATGCGCGCCAAGGCGATGTGCAATCACCCTTATCTCCACACACTTTGCGCCACGCATTTGCCACGCATTTATTGAATCACGGTGCCGACTTGCGCGTGGTGCAAATGCTGCTCGGCCACAGCGATATTTCCACCACGCAAATTTATACCCACGTCGCGCGCCAACGCCTTAAAGCACTCCATCAACAGCATCATCCGCGCGGTTAGTTTAATAAGTAAGCGATGCCCGCTAGGCTGGCAAAAAATATCAGCAAATGTGCCCACGTCCAGAGCAAATAACGGCGCGCTAATTTCTCTGGCGTGAGGTTGCTAATCAGAAATAAATGACCTGTAGTCGGCTGACTAAGAGTATGTAAATCAGCTTCGTTGTGCAGCTCGCGCAGTTTTTTAGCCACTTCACGTTTGGCTGCTTGTCTTGCCAACAGCCATTCATCGAGGCTTAGTTCGCCATCATTATTCAAGTCAAAGCGTTGATGCAGCCTAGGCATATCTTGCTTCCATTGCGCGAGCAACTGACTGAGTTCGGCATGGCTATCAAATTCCAGCGCAAGACTGCGCGTCCGAAATTCACCTAGCGCGTAAATTTTATCCTCAGCGATGAGCGTCCATTCGGTATAGCGATAATCGCCCACACGCCATTGATCGCGATGCAGCGTGCTGATTTCTGCATATTCAGGATCAACGACACAACTGCCGCTGTCGTCACGCAACACAAAACAATCATTGCTTTCGCCGCGCGCTTCGATGACCCATTTATTACGCTTAATTTGGTGTGCGACAGTGTAGCGATACCATAAACACGGTAGTTGCCTGAGCGGCGAGTGCAGCGGTAAATCGCCAAAGATTTTCCCTCGTCCCATCAGCTCAACATAGCCTTGCGCGGCAGACATGATTTTTGAAGTGGGCGTAGCACCAATTAACCGCCAGCGTTTGAGTGCCGATAGCCATGCGGGGATGCTAATCAACGCCATCAGCCCCAAGCAAACAATGGCAGCGGTGCGCGACTGTAGCCCGACCGCAGCAAATAACAGCAGCAACTGAGCACCTGAAGTGACCAGTTGCGCGTATTCACGGCGCAACGAAAACAGCATGGCGACTAATTAAAAAGTTGCTTGATGTCGTGGTCAGATTTTTCATTCGCGGAAAATTCCAACAACGGTTGCTCGCCAAAACTGAACAGCTTGGCAATCACATTGCTAGGGAATAATGCAATTTGGACATTGTTGATGTTGACCGACTCGTTATACAACTCACGCCGATCCGCCAAGCTGTTTTCCAATGAGGTAATGCGATTTTGCAATTGCATAAAGTGCTCATTGGCTTTCAACTCAGGATACGCCTCGGCCACCGCGAAAAGACTCCCCAAGCCTGCGCGCAACAAGCCTTCCGCATGACCTAGCGCATCCATATCTTGTGTTTCGCGGGCGGCGTGTACTTGCGAACGTGCGGCAATCACCTTTTGCAAAGTGTCCTGTTCAAACTGTTTATATTGTTTACAAACCTCAACCAGCTTGGGCAACTCGTCGTGACGTTGCTTAAGCAAAACATCAATGTTTGCCCACGCTTTAGCCACCGCGTGTTTGACGTTAACCAGATGGTTGTAAAGCCCAATTAAATAAGACGCGGCCACTGCGATGAAGCCAATCAATATCAAGCTAATCATGGTGTTCTCCTGTTTGGATTAAATCCCCCGCTCAAGGGGGAGGCTAATTTAACCGATGCTACGATTTTTTGCTGCGCATTGGCGAGATTCACAGCGCGCGTAGCTCACACGGCTACACCACCAACCGCCCTACCAGCTCCGACCGACTTGAATATGTAACCAACGCCTCATGCGTGGCGCGCGTGATGGCGACGTAGGTAAGACGGATGTCGTCGTCGATGTCTTCGGATTTCTTCAGCTCACCCAAGCCGCCGATTGCCACGCAGGGAAACTCCAACCCCTTGGCGTTGTGCATGGAGAGAAAGCGCACCGCGTCGCGCTTAATTTCAATGCGGTTGCCATGCGCTCTTGCCACGTCCACTGGCACGCCCGCTTGCAGCAAAATTTTCTCGAATCGCTCACCGATGAAATGGCGTGGATACAAAACTGCCATCTGTCCCCATTCATAACCAGCGGCTTTGCGCCCCTGCAACCATTCGAGAATCGCATGAGCTTCGCCTTCATAGCTCACGCACGCACGCACCAGTGGCTCTAACCCTTCGCGCCCGCCATCTTCGGGTAGCAAAATTGCGCTTTCATCCCCCGCGCATACGCCTGGTGCGCCAATCACATCGGCAGCAAACTTGCGTGCGAAGCGCAATATCGGCGCGGTGTTGCGGTAATTCACCTTGAGCACGCTAGTGCGACCAGCGGCCTCAATGCCGAGCTGCTGTAGTGGTCTAATAAAAAAGGACACCTCGATAGGGTTACTATTGACCTAGAG
>JAVHRN010000116.1:0-1321 GCA_036171695.1 Gallionella sp. | reverse complement strand
CTTTTTGCGCCGCTGCCTCGTAGTTGTCCGACAGATAGCGCAGGAACAGGAAAGACAGCATGTAATCGCGGAAGTCGTCCGCGTTCATCGCACCGCGCAAGGTATCGGCAATGCCCCACAGCGTGGTACCCAGTTGTTTTTGGTCTTGTTCGGTCATTTTTGCCTTATTCGCTCACATGAGCTGCCGAGTATTCCTCGGTAGTTGAGTTATCGTTTGCTTGAATCTGAACTAACAAGGATTCCTTGTCAGTTGCCGCCATTGCCAATCGTGTCATGCGCCCCCCTCAATCAAACGCAGGTGGCTCCAGCTCAATTTGCAACACACTGTGTAGCAAATTCCCTGTTCGAGGATGTTTTTGATGTCGGCGTAAAATGTGGTCAATGCGCACATTGGGTTGCCTCGTCATTCACTTCACACCTACGGCCTTTGCCGTGGTCGACCATTTTCGTGACGCCACGAAAATGGTCAGAAGCCTTATGGCCAGAGGCTTCGCAGGATTCCATAGCGCGCTGGATAGCGGTTTGAAAATTCTCCCATCGGGCGTAACCCAGCGGCGCTTGCAGATCGCGGGCAAACCAGAATTCAATGCCTTCGGCATCGGCGCGCTGCACGGCAGCTTCAAGGTTGTGCTGCAAGGCTTGTAGCTGCTTATCCATGGCTTACCTCACTATCGGATTCCAACGCAGGGAAAAGCTGCTGCATCAGCCCTTTTTTATGGATATTGAGCTTGGCGAGCTTTTGGGTTTGGGCGGTGATGAGGTCGTCGAGGGAAGCGAGGCAGTCGGCGATTTTTTTTTGTTCTTCCTTCTCGGGGTAGAAAAGCTCCACGCTTGCAACGTCTGTTTGACCGATTGTAGTCATCGTTGCTGACTTACCTCGTGCAATTAGTTGTGCACGTATCGGCGTAGTCTTGAAAAGATAGTGAGCAAACAGCGGGACAACCTTGTTGGTGTTAGCTCTGAACCTGATTAGATGACCATCAAAAGTCACGTCACTGGAACTTCCAAGATATATGTTCGATACGGCGATTCCTGACTTAACTAAAGACGAACGAGTGAAAAATATGTCGCCGTGTTTCACCTGATTCGCATTGAAGTCGGACTGTGCGAGTTCGAGTAACGACAAACGACCTTCGTCTATTGCCGTGTCGATATACATGTCCGAGACGTTGATTAGCTTATAGCCGACCCCAACTTTTTTTGGATCATTAAAGACGCCATTGCTCAGTGGCTCATTGCTCAATGTAATTAGCTTACCTGCCTCCCACTCCCCCGCATCCAGAAACTCGGGGAAGCGCAGTTTGGGCAGGGTTTCGCCTTC
>JAVHRN010000115.1:0-6034 GCA_036171695.1 Gallionella sp. | reverse complement strand
CGAGACCATGCTTGACGATGTTCGCTTTGCGTTTGGTCTCTTTCCATGTGTATCGTGTGCCCATGTGATTATTGTAGCTTCAATAAATAAATTTATCATGTATTTCGTGCAAGGAATCTACCCTGCACATATATATAAGGTCTATGGCAGCTAGCGCCCCATTGAGTTCGGTACATTGTTCATCTGACATTCTGGCGGTGCAACCATCACGCGTTCGCCCCCATACGCCGCGCACAATGGAAGATGCCCTAACTTGCAAACCCACTGGAACAAACGCCGTCCACCTGGAGTGGCGACCTGTAACTTGGTGGTCAGCTCTTGACAACACGTGCATTCAAAACCCTCATATTGAGTTGATGCGCTTTGCACGGTCAGGCGATAGTGACGAACCGCAATTGAAGGTACGGCAACAACCTCGGTTTTACGCTCATACGGGATATTGTAAGTCTTCTGCAGTGCGTCTGAATTTGACGTTACGGGCGTTTCAGGCGTTTCTTCCTTACTAATCAATGGAGAGCAAGTAACGTCTGCCATCTTTACTGGCGTTTCGGGCGTTACAATATCTGACTCTAGGCGGCTCAGCAGTGAATTCAGCCCCATAATTAACCTCCCAACTTGTCAGCATGGATGGGGTAGACTTTGACTACCCGTCCGGCGACACGCTGAGCCTGAGCACGCTCGCCGCTAGACTTACTGGCAGGGAGCAAGCCAACCTCCTGCAGTACATCCAGAGCTCGCTTGAAATCAAAACCATTGAGTGCCTCTCGCAAACCCTCGGAGGTAAACCAATACACCCGTGACGATCCATCTTCTTTCCACCACCCGGCGCGATCACGCACGGTAATGTCATACTCCTTCGACAGTTCAGAAAATCGCGAGTCTCCATGGCGATCAATGAAGGCATTCAGTTGCTCGACAATTTTGCGGCGTTCGTCGTTGCCGGTACCACGGTCGCCACGCCATAAGTCGAAGCCAATGGTGGCGGCTTCAATTGCAGCTCCCTCTGGCCAGCCAGTGATGCCGTATTCGGTGGCAAGTTCACCGGCCAGCGCCAGCAACGCAAAGCGTGCTGCGGCTCGTTTATCTTGCCCCTCGCCATCTTCAGCACGAAAATTTGCCAAGGCTTTGATGCGCTCAAGATACTCGCTGAAGTCGCGATCATCACGGGTCAGCTTGCGCAGGAATGCGCGCCCAGCATGACCAAAGTGAGTAGCAGCGGCACGTTTGATCGCATCGGAGAGTGCGGTACCTGTCGGGAATTCATGCAAATTATCCCATGCGCCGAATTTGCGCGAAGCTGGAATGTCCAGTAGGCGAATGGCCTGTCCCGCCTTGGTGCGATGCCCACCGTCCTTCATCGTGGTCTCAATGGTGCGCTCCCCGCTTGAAAGGACGGAGCATCTCCAGCGAGTGATGCGACGTGCTGCGCCAGATTTGCTTGCCCGCTGCTTTCCTTGACCATTGGCGAGTGCGTAAATAATCGCCCCGACCTCGCGAGGGTCGCATTCGGAAATTTCATCGAGCGCCAATAGTCCGTCATTGAACATCGCCGCAGCGCCCTCCATGCCGTTTGAGGTCGAACGCCAGCTGCGCTTGAAATCGCTGCTGCCCCATGTTGCACAAGCAGCCTGAATGGCAGTCGTCTTACCGGTCGAAGAGTCACCGACAAAATGGATCCCCCCACCCTCTGCATTGCATTTGCTGAGGATAGGTCCGGCAAACGAAGCAGAAATCGCAAGAATCAACAACGGATTCCCAATGGCAGGAGTGGCAATTCCAGACTGCCATCCTTCGAACGTACCGCCCACCGTGTAATCACCGCTGGTACGCTCACCTGACTGAAAAATGACCTCAGAGGCATTCTCGCCGATCACCTCGTCGGGAAGGACGAAGTTGTTGCCACACCAACCGACTTGTAACGCACAGAGCACTTGGCGCTCTGGCGTTTTGTCTTGCAGGTAGCGTCCTAGTAATTGGTGCGCAGACGGATCGATCAACACACCCATGGACAACAATTCGCCGCGCAGCTCCTCACCTCTACCGCGCAGGAGCTCCATGGGCATAGCCCAAGTACGCCAGATGCTAAGGGTGTTTTGGAAGCGAAGCATGCGCCCAAAGTTATTCTGATGCCCGTCATGTGTGACAGCTTCCACATGTATGGGAGAGCTGATGAAGCGCGCAGTGATGTTTGCATCTTCACTATCAGGCTTGCCAGGGCCGAAGTACCAAACACCAGCAGGCAGCTTACCCAGTGAGGCGACCTTCGTGAGGGAATCAAAAACCTTGAACGTAGGAATCTCACTATCAGAAACCGTAACACAACGTGGTTTGGCAACTTCTGTAACGCTGGAAACGGCATTTTGCTTCAAGTTTTCTGAGGGAACATCAATATCAGCTTCAAGTATTGATGGGCTTGTCGCCGTAGGCTGGCCATCAATATCCTGAAAGCAGTCAGCTACAGCATCAATCCCGAGGTGGGATGCAAGATCGTTGAAGTCAGTTGCCCCATCGGGACGATCAGCACCAAACTGTGGAACGACCAATGTCGCACCATACAGTTTGGCTGCCTCATTTGCCTTGGTGAGTCCTGGATTACCGTCGGACTTATAGTCGTCATCCGCGCAGAGTATCAGTTTTGCCAGCGGATGTGCTTTGCGGATCACCTCAGTGACGGACTTCAAGTTCCCCGCATCAAAGGCTACGACAACAGAAAATCCCGTGGCCTCGTGAATGCTGGCCGCAGTCGCATACCCTTCAGCGATACAGATGGTTTCAGCGTCGGTTATCTCGCCTATAGGAAAGTAACAGGCGCTCTTTTTTCCGCCGGGCAGAAATCGCTTATTACCGTCCCCATCAATAAATTGCAGGCTGGTAATGGCACCATTACGTTGAAGCGGAATCGTCAGTTTGCCCACGTGTTCACGTAATCCATAGGATTGCACCCCCTTATTTGTCAGGTAGGGGTGATCGATGACGGGCTCGGCCTTTTGCCAGATTTTGTTGGCTTCTCTTGACGCCTCTGCATGTGACTCTTCTAACTCCTGCTCACGTGCCTTGCGGGCTGCCTCCATACGTTTGCGATGAGCCGACTCTTCGACGGAAGTCAGCTTGCGGCCAATGTTCGCATGCCACTTTTCACTGACGCCGGTCTTCCAGTCGCCGAAGCAGCCCGCAGGTACGCCATCGGAAAAATATACGTACCATCCAGAGAGGTTGTGGCCGAAGCGGTGAAGCTTGCCATTGTCGTACACATGATCAGGTGGCTCTATATCGCATTGGGACATGGCGGCTTTGAATTGTTGGATGGCATCATTCATGGCTGCCTCCTACGCTTTGGTTTGCGTCTTTACCATCAGGTTTTATAGGCCCGAAGCACCCAACACGCGCAAGCAACTTACCGATCAAAGTGATCAGCGAGGTGACCAGCTTGAAGGGATCAAAAATCTTGAATGCCGGAAGTCCACTCTCAGCAACTGCTACGGAACCGGCAACGCTGGCGATCTCTGTCTGGTTTAAGTTTGCTGATGCTTCATCAAACTCAGCATCCAGTTGTGATGGGGCGATCGCATTGATCTGTTCAGACACTTCCTGAAAATAGCAAGTCACTGCAGCAATCCCAAATTTGGTTGCCATGACGTTGAAGTTAATGGCACCATAAAGCGGGATGAGCACCTTCGCACCATACAGTTTTGCTGCGTCACTTGCTTTAGTGAGTCCTGGATTGCCATCTATTCTATAATTGTCAGTCGCACATATAACCAGGTTTGCCCGTGGATGTGCTTTGCGTATCTCGCCTGTAACGGACTTAAAGTTACTTGCAGAAAATGCCACGATAACTGGGTAACCTGTTGCCTGATGGATAGTCGCAGCAGTCGCATACGTTTCGGCGATGCAGATAGTTTCGGCATCTATCAGCTCCCCGATTGGGTAAAAACAGCCGCTTGTTTGTCCACTAGGCAGGTAGCGCCGCCTGCCGCTCTCGCTAATAAATTTCAAACTGATAATGACATCATCCCGTTTAAGAGGAATCAGCAACTCCTTATGTGATACCCGCAAGCCGTAGGATTGCACGCCTTTGCGTTTCAGATAAGGATGATCATCAACCGGCTTAGCCTTATCCCAGATTTTATTGGCTATACGTACTGATAGGGCAATTGCTAACTCGCGCTCTTTACGTGCTGCATCCATACGTTGGCGATGTGTCAACACTTCCTCTTCAGTCAGCTGTCGGCCAAGGTCTGCATGCCATGTTTCATCGTCTCTGGCATCCCATTTGCCGAAAATTCCAGCAGGCACGCCATCTGCAAAGTAGGCATACCACCATATTTTACTTTTCCCGTATTGATGAATCTTGCCATCGACACACACCTGCTCCGGTGGGACCACACCGTATAGAGACATTGCTGCTTTGAACTGTTGGATTGCATCACTCATGGCTGCCTCCTACGCATTGTGTTGCCGCGTGACGCAGCACTTCACTGATTTTGGTTGCGGCCTCATGCAGGCGCGAGTTATCCAGCACAGCATAGTGCGCAGCCGTGACAGCAACCGAGGAGTGACCGAGATATTTCGAGGCATCCAGCAGGGGGACGCCGGAGTTCACTAACAGCGAACATGCCGTTCTTCTCATGTCGTGATAGGTCACACCTTCGATTCCCGCGCGTTGAAGGATGCGCTTCAATGAATTAGTCGGGCGTGACATGGCATTCTGTCCGCTACCCGGAAATAGATAGTCGTTCTGGCGCAGCTGACGCAGCTCCTTCATGACCATCATGGCTTCATCCGACAGGGCGACAAAGCGCGACTTACCGTTCTTGGTACGGTGCAGTTTCAGAAGGCGATTTTCCTCATCCACGTCAGCGTGCTTGGCATTCAGTGCTTCAGATATACGCATCCCGGTAGCCAGGAGCAATCTAATCAGCAGCGTGCACAGGCGATCAGAATCACCCTCCATACTGCGGTAGAGGGTGTTGAGCTCGGATTTGCTCAGCGTGCGACTACGTTCATTATTTTCTTTGCGCATACGCAGCAACGCTGCCGGGTTGGATGTGATGAGTCCAGCCAGATTTGCCTGCCTAAAGTTCGCTTTGAGCAACGCGATGATGCGATTGACTAGCGGAATCGATTTGGATGACTCCATACTCGAAACCAGACGTTGTAGATGCAAATGACGCACCTCAGATACGCGCAGATTACCAATTGAGTCACGTATGTGATTGTTGAAGCGGCTTATGTCATCACGTGCGCTTCGCTTGTTGCGTTTTGCCCACGGTAGATAGATGGTGTCGAAGAATTCGGCCAGCGTCATATTGTGCGCATCGGGCGATATGCCTTCCGCTGTACGCTTTTTCAGCTCTTCACAGCGAGCAATCGCCTCAATATAGGACACCTTCGACGCTTGCCCCAAGGAAACGTTGTGACTGTACTTTTTCCCGGATAAGGGATTTTTACCTTCAATTCGTGTGCGCCAATTTGCGTTTCCGCTGGGATAAACCACCAGGAAAAGTCCTGGGGCATCATCTATGTGCATCTGCTTCTGTTTTGATCGCGATTGGCTTAATTTCTTCAGGCCTTCATTAAGTAACCACTGTGTCTTTTTACAAATTGCCATTTGATAACTTCCTTTTTTTGTTGTGGAAGTCGGCATGTTCCTCTCATTTATTGAGTATTTGGGTGAGTGAATAAAAAGCCATTAAATGACATATATTGGTTTTAAATCAGCAGGTTAAAACATCATGAAAAGCTGATTTTAGGGCGTTCAAAAGGGATTCACATCTTTCCATATTCAGTAATTAATTTTCCGTAAGCAGTGTTTATTTTGAAGCAGACGGTTCAACTTCTGTTCGTCCTCAGGTTTTTTCAAGCATCACAAGCGAGGAGAGATAGTGCTCGCGACAACCTCAGCACCAATACCAACAGCCACCCGAAATACACCTGATCGGCAAAAAATTACCGACTGGAAAACAGAGCCGTTTTTCAGCACTGTGCAATCGGGCACAAACCAAACTAGACAAAGGAATAGCCATGAAAAATA
>JAVHRN010000114.1:0-6087 GCA_036171695.1 Gallionella sp. | reverse complement strand
ACCAATCGCACTGTCCCAAAAATCCATACGTCCTCCTGCTCGTTAATTTTTTGAATAGCTCGCCAACGCGAGATTGCGCCGCCATATCCGCCAAGTCGCGGCACGACTTAAACTAAAGCGAGCGGACTGCTCGCCCGCCAAAACATCCAGTTGTAAAGATTGAATCTCTCCCGCACGCAACGCCGCCAGCAACGGTTGCGCATAGTGGGTTTCAAACAGCTGCAACGCCTCACGCCAATTCTGTAAATCGCCATTTTGCAGCGCACCACGCAGCCCGCTAAACAACACTAACTGCGCACCTTGCATCGGCTGCCAGCGCGCGCCCAGTGGCACACACTCAACTTGCGCATGAGCCGCGAACATTTGCGCTAACTCGTCATCCGCCGCGACTTGTGCATAGCCATTTGCACTAGCTGCAACGCTGCTTCCCGCACCCCACAGCCATAAAGAATTTATCGTCAATTCACCGCGTAAATCTCGCGCCTCATTGAGCGGATGCGCATGTAAAAACATTTGCAACTCATTAAAAATTTGATGCCAATGCGCCGCGTCTTTACCTTGCGGCAATGCCCCGCGCACATTCGCCCCGATGACATCGTTCAAGGGCGTAGTTTGCATATCGGGCAAACGGTCTAAGCGCACATACCAACGCTGCGGATGAGGAGCGGCAAAGGTCATGCCCTGCCCTGCAAAATAATCGTTCAACGCGGCACACAATTCACTCGACTCGCTCGCACTCACAGTGGTTAGGCTCAACAACATTTGATCGCGCTGCAAACGCAAATTAACGGGATCGGCGCGCAGCCAAATGCCTTCCGCTAAGCCATCAAATGCCGCACTTATCGGCGCAATTGGCACATCGTTTTGCACCGCCAGCGTAAACGCCGCACACAAAGTTTGCTCAAGGCTGCGCGCGTCATTCGGCACAGCAATACGCGTCGCCCGTGCCAACAATTTGCGCAGATTAGGCAACGCCAAATCCGCACTAACGGCGGCGGCAATTTGCTCAGGGAGGAATAAATCGGGAAGGAGAAGATGGACAGTGTTCATAGGGGCGCGAGTTTAACACTGCATCTTGTTTTGCTTGTCCGCTGAAGTCAGCTCTAGCAAACCTCGCGAGCCACCAAATGCACTAACTTTTTGCCGCACGCCTGCGCGCAATGTATTGGCTTGGTAGTTGGCTTGGTAGTTGGCTTGATTTTGGATGTCGGTCTGGGTGACTGTGCCGTCTGTTTTGCAATTGATTTTATTGGCGGCGAGGGCTGCATCATTGGCAGCAATCAAGCCCTCAATTAAAAAATGAACGAAAAAAGCTGAGGGCGTTTGTTATTTTTCAATGATGGCAAACCGAGACAAGAATGTTATTCGGATAAATCGCATTAGACTTCTCGAATATATCAGCAAGCATAAATGTCTTACTAAAAAATTGCGCGCACGCGCAAAACACCGCCTACATTTGATGCAGTTGTGGCACACTCGCGCCCGTTTATTTTCTGCTGCCTACCTATCTTGCAACCCTACGAACTGTTCATCGGCCTGCGCTATACGCGCGCCAAACGACGCAATCATTTTATTTCTTTCATCTCGTTAATCTCCATGCTGGGCATGGCGTTAGGGGTGATGGCACTCATCGTCGTTTTGTCCGTGATGAATGGTTTTCAAAAAGAAATCCGCGAACGCATGTTAGGCGCATCGCCGCATTTAGAAGTGGTCGCCGATGGCGGACGCATGAACGATAGCCAAGCGGTACTCACGCAAGTGTTGGCGTATCCAGAAGTGCTGGCTGCCGCGCCATATGTAGCAGGACAAGGCATGTTGTCATTTGGGCAAAGCGTGCAAGGGGTAATGGTGCGCGGCATTCATCCTGAACTAGAAATCGGTATTACTGATTTGCCGAACAAAATTAAAGCAGGTGCGTTAAGCGAGCTAAAAAACGGCGAATTCGGCATCGTGTTGGGCTCAGATTTGGCGCGCGCGCTGGGTGTGCAACTAGGCGAAAAACTGATGCTGATTGCGCCACAAGGCTCGATTACGCCCGCTGGCATGGTGCCGCGCTTGAAGCAATTTCGCGTGGTCGGCATTTTTGAAATCGGCATGGCACCGTATGACAATTCGCTGGCATTAATTCACATTGGCGATGCGCAAAAGTTATTTCAATTAGGCGATGCGGTCACGGGCATTAGCAGCAAATTACGCGACGTCGACCAAGCACCCAAAATTGCGCGTGAGCTGCAACGCCAGTTGCCGCCTAACTTATACGCCAACGACTGGACGCATCAGAACAGCAATTATTTCCGCGCGGTGCAAATGGAAAAGAAAATGATGTTCATTATTTTGTCGCTGATTGTGGCGGTTGCAGCTTTCAATATCGTCTCGACATTGGTGATGGCGGTCACCGACAAGCAAGCCGACATCGCCATCCTGCGCACGCTAGGCGCAACGCCTGCCAGCATTATGAAAATTTTTATGGTGCAAGGCGTGGTCATCGGCTTAATCGGCACGTTTTTAGGCGTATTCAGCGGCGTACTGTTGGCACTCAATCTCGACGTAGTTGTGCCGTTTATCGAGCATTTATTCGGTGTGCAATTTTTAGCTAAAGATATTTATTTCATCACCGAACTGCCCTCTGATTTGCACTGGAGCGAAGTGCTATGGGTCGCTGCCATGTCGTTTGTGATTAGCATCTTGGCGACGCTTTATCCGAGCTATCGCGCCTCTAAAACCCAGCCTGCGGAGGCATTACGTTATGAATAAATCTACTGCGCGATTCGAGAGCGGCGTTGCACGGTACTCGCTCCTCGCCTACCTATTCGGTATGTCTTCGTTCGCTGCGTTCCGTGCGCCTTGCTCTCGAACCGCTCGCTACGATTTATAAAGGGTTTATATGCAGATTATTTCTTGTCGTGATTTGAGTAAACAATTTGTGCTCGGCAAGTCCGAGGTGCAGGTGTTGAACAAGGTCAATTTAGAGGTGCAGCGCGGCGAGCGCATTGCCATTGTCGGCAGCTCTGGGTCGGGTAAAAGTACGCTGCTGCATTTGCTCGGCGGCTTGGATGTGGCAAGCAGCGGCAGCGTGCAAATTTTGGGACAGGACGTGCAAGCGATAAACGAGGTGGCGCGCAGTCAGTTACGCAATCGTAGCTTAGGATTTATCTACCAATTTCATCATCTGTTAGCGGAATTTTCTGCGCTAGAAAACGTCGCGATGCCGCTGCTGATACGCGGCATGAAACGCACTGACGCACAGCCGCGTGCCGCTGCCATGTTGGAGCAAGTGGGACTCGCACATCGCTTAAACCATCAGCCTGCCGAGCTATCAGGCGGCGAACGGCAACGCGTCGCGGTGGCGCGTGCTTTAGTCACCGAACCCGCTTGTGTATTGGCGGACGAGCCGACGGGCAATCTCGATCGCAACAGCGCGACGGCCTTATTCGACTTGATGGAGCAGCTTAACGAGCAGCTTGCCACCAGCTTTATCGTGGTCACGCACGACTTAACCCTCGCCGCGCGCATGCCGCGTTGTTTACGTTTAGTTGATGGAGTTTTAAGCGATGAAACCTAGCAGCCTCTTGTTGTTGCTATTCGCAAGCAGTGCATACGCCGAAGAAACCGCCCCGCCGCTGTTGCCTGAGGTTGCCATTACCGCGCAACGCAGCCCCGACCAAGTCAGCAAAAGCGTGCTGTCGGGCAAACAAGCGCGGCATGTTGCAGGCACTAGCGGCGATCCACTAAAAGCCTTGCAATCCTTACCCGGCGTGGTTTCTAGCAATAATGGTCGGCCTGCGGTGCGCGGCTCGGGGCCGCAAGACAATGCCTATTACGTGGATGATTTACCGATAGGTAAAATTTTTCATGTCAGTGGCATCAGCGTGTTTAACGCCGATTTAATTCGCAACTTTAATCTCTACAGCGCGGCATTTGCGCCCCATTACGGGGATGTTACGGGTGCAGTGATTGATGTGGCGTTGCGCGAACCACGCCGCGATAAATTAGGCGGCAAACTCAATGTTAATTTGCTCGGCGCAGACGCGCTCATCGAAGCTCCCATCAATGACCAGCAAGCGTTTTATTTTGCCGCGCGACGCAGCTATATCGACCTGCTCATCAAGCAAGTGGAGCAAAAAGGCATCACCGTGCAAATCCCTAATTACGCCGATTACCAAGGCAAATATGTGGCGCAATTAAACGACCAGCACAAACTTACGCTGCATGCGCAAGGCGCGACTGACACGCTCAAACTCAACATCGGCGCGAGTTCTAACCTCGCCCAACAAGACCCAATTTTGGCGGGTAATTTGGCCTTGTCCGACCGCTTTAACATGCAAGCCGCCAGTTTGGATTCAGTATTATTTAATTCCGCCGCCAACAAATTCGCTGTCGAACATATCGCTTCGGGCTTTACCACACGGGTCGGCAGCGCGGGCAATATCTCGGTGAATGTGGACGATGTGATGCTGCGCGAACGCGTCATTTTTGCGGTTAGCGACACACACGAATTAGCACTCGGCAGCAACTTGACGCGCAGCAGAATCGACATCAATGCCGACATCAAAAACACCACCTGCACACAATTCAATCCCAACTGTAATTTCACCAACGCGCCCAATGTGCGACTGCTAGACAGCTTTATCAGCCAAGCCATCGACGGCTCGTTGCAAGACCGCTGGCATATTCATCCCGCGCTGACTTTGGTCACAGGCGTGCGCTACAGCTATGAAGACTATTTGCGCCGCAGCTATACCGAACCCAGGCTAGGCGTGGAATATCAAGCCACGCCGCAAACGCTCTATACCGCAGGCTGGGGACGGCATAACCAAATGCCGACGGGGCAAGAGATTTCGCGCAATTTCGGCAACCCCAACTTGGCACATTTGCGTGCTGAACACAGCGTTATCGGCATCACCCAACAGCTTGATGCAGCTTGGTCGATTAAGGGTGAGAGCTACTATAAAAAATTAAGCAACCTCACCGTCGATAGCGCCACGCTCAACTACATCAATGCAGGCAGCGGCACAGCCTATGGCTTGGAAATGTTGATCAAAAAGGATATTGCCCAAGCGCAATCAGGCGATGTCACGGGCTGGCTATCAGTGTCGTTAGCCAAATCAACGCGCCGTAATGACCTCACTGGTGCATCGTTTCGCTACGCGCTCGATCAGCCCGTGAATGCCACTTGGGTAGCGAATATGCAGTTGGAAGATGGCTGGTCGTTCGGCAGCAAATGGCAAGTGCATTCAGGTGCGCCGTACACGCCGATTAACGGCTCGCTGGGCGTATATCCCAATGGCGGCAACATTCCCAACTATGGCGCGATTAACTCAAGCACCTTGCCGACCTATCATCAACTCGATGTGCGCTTGCAACGCGAAGCGGTCAAAAAGCCCGATTACACGCTTAATTATTACCTCGAATTGAACAACGTCTATCAACGCAAAAACGTGGTCGGCTACAGCTACGATCCCAGCTATACACAAAAAGACCCCGTCTATGCTTTTGTGCTGCCCTTGTCATTTGGCGTGCAAGCGGAGTTCTAAGCTGACTCGCACTCAATCACTCGCACTCAATCATCAGTCTTGCGAGCGCGCATTTTTGGTAGAGCACGTTACAAACTGTTACAGAAAATCACCGTGCCAGTGCTATCATGGGAATGGCGTAAAAAACGCAAAGTAAAACAATAACAATATGGTAATAACGCATTTTTTAATAAAACTTTTTCTATATCAGGGAGTCCTCGTGACAGCACAGCACAGCACAACGCTTAAAGCTAAGTAGCATTCTTTTTGCCTTACCCTTATTCGCACTTAGCGCATGTGGTGGTGGCGGTTCAACCCCAAGCACTGGAGCAGCAGGGGCAAATGGTTTATCCACTTTAGTTATAGTCAGCAATGAACCAATAGGCGCAAATTGCGCTAATGGCGGCAACAAAATTTCAGCGGGATTAGATAGCAACAGCAACAAAATTCTCGACCTAGCAGAAATCACCAGCACTCAATTTGTCTGCCACGGCGCAGGCGGTGCTACTGGTGCTACTGGAGCTACTGGTGCTACTGGTGCTACTGGTCCTACTGGTGCTACTGGTGCTACTGG
>JAVHRN010000113.1:0-1361 GCA_036171695.1 Gallionella sp. | reverse complement strand
GCACGCGGTTGCCTTAAATGCGGAACATTTTTGCCGCGTCGCTTGATCGCACGAGGCTCAATCCGGCCGGGTCGGTACGGTATTTTTACCTGACCGATGCCCCCAATCAGCACCTCGCACAGGCACACAACGCTTGCATAGGCACCGTGGCGCAATCGCTCTTCGAAAGCGCGAAGTTGCTGCAGTGCCGCCTTGAAACTGAGCTGGCGTGGCGTGCAGTTGACTTTATTGGCTGCCTGCGCCATCACCGCGCGCACCAGGTTGTATGCCAGTAGGTGTGCCGCCACCTCTTTGAGCACCATCTCAGGTGTCTTGCAGCGCAGCATCTCCATCTGCATGACCGATTTGATGCAGCGCAAGTCCAACTCTATATGCCAACGCCAGCCATAAATTTCGTTCAGTTCCAAACGGCTGACTGCCTTGGCATCTTTCAGGCTGGTAATCAATGTCCACTCACCCACGCGGGTCTCGCGCACCTGTAGGCTCAGCGGTACTTTTTCATATTCTTCGGGCGTCATCCATTTCGGTCGAACCGGACGACTCCACTGCGCCACATGATCACCCTTGCCCAAGCGCTGACCTCGCTCGAAATCGGTGTGCCGTAACTGATGTTGACGACTGACAAAGTCCACCCCGCGTGCAAGCAGTCTGGCCACCGTGAAGTAGCCCGCGTAGTAGCGATCCATGAGCAAAATGTCGCCCGGGTTTAGTGTTGCATCGAGTTGGCGCATCATCGCTGTTTCGCCCGTAAGTTTGCCTGCACAGGCTCCACAGACCCAGTCCAGCACAGCACCACAGCCCAGAGAGACGATACCCACAATACGCATCATTGGAAAGCCCAAACCAGCCTTTTGTTGGCTGCTCTGTGGATAAGTGGTTTGGTTGTTATCAGTGTCGGGCATGAAGACGGTCGTGCCGTCAATGAGTTTGATCTCACGCCCACGCCAGCGCCATGAATTTGACTGAGCTTGGCACAGACGCGCGGCGAGCGCCTTTGACAGTGCCGGGAGTAATTGCGAACTTAGGCGTCGGCGCGCTTTACAGTAGGCACCCGTGTCAAGACTTGATTTGCTAAGGTCACGAGCTACCCGGTTGCTCAGGCTCCGCGCTACCGTGTCTTGGCAACTGTGGTCGGCACCCAGAACCTGTTCAAGAAAGAGGCCCACGGTGGTCAGTGGTGCGTAAATGCGATTTCGGTGATCCGGGCAATGCTGGCGTACCAGAGACTCCAGTTGCCCGGCTGTCAACAAGCCACTCAAAGCGTCGCAACCAGTCTGAGCAAATCGTCCCAGAAACTGGCGTATTTGAGATTGCAAAGATCCAACACCAATCGAGCAGGTTTTGGTAGTATCCATTTCGGG
>JAVHRN010000112.1:0-29320 GCA_036171695.1 Gallionella sp. | reverse complement strand
GGATTCGGGATTCAGGATTCGGGATTCAGGATTCAGGATTCAGGATTCAGGATTCGGGAAAATACGCTGCACTGCTTTTAACTGAATCCTGCATCCTTAATCCCGCATCCTTAATTTCGTATCCTGCTTTATTATGCCGCCCATGAAAAAAATTACCTTCGCGCTACTGTTGTGTTTTTCGTCACTCGCCTTCAGTGCGGGTTTGCCTGACTTGGGTGATGTTTCGCAAGCCGACTTGTCGCCTACACAGGAGCGGCAAATCGGGCAACAAAGCATGTTGCAAATTCGCGCCAGTCGGCAGTTTTTAGATGACCCAGAAGTCAACGATTATCTGAATCAATTAGGCTCTAAATTAGTCGAATTTAGCGGCGAGCCCTCGTTGGGGTTTGAGTTTTTTGCTATGAATGACGAGGCAGTGAATGCTTTTGCGATGCCTGGCGGTTTCGTCGGTGTGAATGTTGGTTTGCTGCTGATTACGCAAAGCGAGTCCGAATTAGCCTCGGTGTTGGGACACGAAATCGCGCACGTTACGCAACACCATTACGCGCGATTATTGAACGGTACTAAGGGCGACGGTTTAACGTCGATGGCGGCAATCGCGGTGGCGATTTTAGCGGCGCGGAATAATCCGCAAGCCTCCACCGCTGCCATCGTGGGCGTGCAAGCACGCGCGGTACAAAAGCAACTCGACTTCACTCGTGTGCACGAACAAGAGGCCGACCGCATCGGGCTGGACACTTTGCAAAAAGCAGGCTTTGACCCCCACGCGATGCCTGAATTTTTAGATCGTCTGCAACACGCCACGCGCTTGGTCGAAGGCAACGCACCGAATTATTTACGCACCCATCCTGTCACCAGTGAGCGCGTCGCCGACATCGAAAACCGCGTCGGCAAACTGCCTTATCGTTTAAGGCAAGACAGCCTCGATTTTCAACTGGTGCGCAGCAAACTTATCGCGGCGCAAAAAACCAGTGCGGACGCATTGAGTTACTTTGACCAAGCGGTACATGGTGCGAAGTTTGGTAATCCGATTGCGCAGCGTTACGGCTTGGTGTTATCGCTCCTGCGCGTACAAAACATCGCACGCGCCACCACCGAGATGCAGCAATTGCAGGCGTTGGTAAAAAATAATGCGCTCATCGACAGCTTGGCTGGACGCATCAAACAAGCCAATAACGCTGACGACACCTTGGCGTTTTATCGCAACGCCGTGCAAAATTATCCGCAACATCGCACGCTGGCCTATGCCTATGCCGAGGCGTTGTTGCAAGCCAAGCAGCCAGAGGTCGCCAGCAAAATGTTAGCGGAACGCGTCAATCGTTATCCCGCCGATACGCATTTATATCAACTCCAAGCGCGCGCCTATGCGGCGCAAAATAAACAACTCGAACACCACCAAGCCTTGGCGTACAGCGCGGCATGGCAAGGTAATTTAAGCGGTGCGATTGAACAGTTAGAGCTTGCCAAACAAGCGGGGGGCAACTTTTACCAAATGTCGATTATTGAAAGTGATTTGAACGAATTGCGCGACCTGATGGGTACGCGTACTAAGAAATAACGCGTGCGGATGCCGCAAAAAAGCCGACTTTAAGCAGTCGGTTTTTTTACGCCGCACACTTTACAACTCGCATCTTGCTTGAGGATGCTGCTACGAATGTGCAGCGTGAGTGCGTCTAGGGCGAGCAGGCGCGCATGTAAACCCGTGTCGATGCCGATGATGAGTTTGAGTGCCTCGGCGGCTTGCAGGCTGCCGATGATGCCCACTAGCGGAGCGAATACGCCTGTGGTGGCGCAGCGCAGCGTTTCGGCTTCGCTGTCTTCGGGATACAAACAGTTGTAGCAAGGGCTGTGTGCGCGGCGAAAATCAAACACGCTGGCTTGCCCCGAAAATTGGATTGCCGCCCCCGACACCAACGGCTTGTGCAGTTGATGACATAAGCGATTGATGGTGTAGCGCGTAGTGAAATTATCCGAGCAATCTAGCACCACATCATTTGCTGCAATCAGCGTTTCGAGTTGGCTGGCATCTGCGCGTATCGCCAAGGGGACATACCCCACATCAGGATTGATACCCCGCAACGTGTTTACCGCAGAACGGACTTTGCTCTGTCCTATTGCCCCAGTTTGATGCGCAATTTGACGTTGTAAATTGCTCAACTCTACGGTGTCGTCGTCACATAAGGTGAGTTGTGCTACGCCGCTTGCGGCTAGATACAGCGCGGCAGGCGAGCCTAAGCCACCTACGCCGATGAGCAATACTTTGGCGGACGAGATGCGCGTTTGACCTTCGATGCCAATTTCATCTAACAGAATGTGGCGGCTGTAGCGCAGCAGTTGCGAGTCGTTCATTTATATCCGCACTGATAAAACCGTGGCGAGCGAGTCAAGTGCAAGGCGCGCAGCACGGGGCGATTGAGACATGCCGTAAGGTAGGCGATTGAGTGAGTACTGCGCCACGCCGCAATTGGCTGGGGCAGTAGGTTTCCGTTATTTGTAGTGGCGTAGTTCTGGCGCGGTGGTTTCATCTTTATCACCATGCAGGCGCGCGTCGTAGGCGTGAATAAAAATCTCTTTTTCACGTTTTTTGGTGATGGGTTCGGGAATGTCCAGATTGTGTAGTTCGGTGTCTTCGCAATAGTGAATCACTTGGCGCGTGATGCGATACAGCAAATTGTTGTCTAACACAAACCCTTGCTCAATCAGGGCGCGCTCTAAGCCTGCCAAGGTGAAATGCTCCAAGCTGTAATGAATGATTAAGGTGCGCGGGTGTGCGCTGGTGCTGACCTTAAAGTCCGCTAAACCATTTAGTAGTTGATAGGCGCGCGCCACCTGTCCCGCTGGTTCAGCGGCAAAAACTAATTCACGTTGTTTGTGCATATCGCAGATGTTTGTCATGGCAACCTCGCTGTTATTTACCGTGCAAAATTTGCATCCCTTTTAATAAATTGATGGCTTGATTTAACTGGTAGTCGTTCTTTGAACCAAACTCGGCAGGTAGTACTTTGGTCGCGTCTGGCTTGGCTTCACTAGGTGCGGCTGGTTTGCTGTCGGGCGCATCTTCGGCTTGCGTAGTGTTGCTCAAATGCTTGTCCAAATCGGCTTCGCGTAAGCGGAAGGCATTATCGGACGCGCTGTTAGATGGATCTTCTACCACGATGTCGGGCACGATGCCTTTCGCCTGAATCGAGCGACCGCCAGGGGTGTAATAACGCGCGGTAGTGAGCTTCACAGCCGTGTTGTTGCCGAGCGGCAAGATGGTTTGCACTGAGCCTTTACCAAACGATTGCGTCCCCATAATCACGGCGCGTTTATGGTCTTGCAACGCACCGGCAACAATCTCTGAAGCCGAGGCCGAGCCGCCATTCATCAATACGACCATCGGTACGCTTTTCACCGCCGCAGGCAAGTCTTTCAGGTAATCATTTTTGCCATTGCCGCGCAGGTAATTGTCAGGGTTGGCGGTCAAACGCATCTTGGCATCTTCAGTGCGACCATCGGTGTAAACCACCAGCGCATCCTTGGCTAAGAAGGCGGCTGAAACGCCCACCGCACCAGTCAACAAACCACCTGGATCGTTACGCAAATCCAGCACTAAGCCTTTCATGTCGCCTTTGTTTTCTTTGAATAATTTATTCAAAGCCGCGCCTAAATTTTCACCTGTATGTTCTTGGAATTGGGTGATGCGCACAAAGGCATAGCCTGATTCGAGCAGCTTGGCTTTAACGCTTTGTACTTTAATGATGGCACGCGTAACGCTAATTAACAGCGGCTTGGTCTCATTTTTGCGCAAGATAGTCAGGACGATTTTGCTGCCTGGTTTGCCGCGCATTTTTTTCACCGCATCATTGAGCGACAAGCCTTTCACCAAGGTGTCATCTAGTTTCAAAATCAAATCGCCCGCTTTGACTCCCGCTTCATACGCGGGTGTGTCTTCAATAGGTGAGACGATTTTGACCAGACCATCTTCCATACCAACTTCTAAACCTAGGCCGCCGAATTCGCCTTGTGTGGAAGATTGCAGTTCTTTGAAGGCATCGGCATCCAGATAGGCGGAGTGCGGATCGAGCCCGCTGACCATGCCGTTGATGGCTTGGTTAATCAGGGTTTTGTCAGCAACGGGTTCGACGTAATCGCTTTTGATGCGCCCAAACACTTCGGTGAACGCACGCAATTCTTCAATTGGTAACGGCGTTGCTACACTGTCTTTTTCGGCAACAGCGGTGTAGTGCAGCATCAGGGCTGCGCCCGCAAACAAACCTAATCCGACCAAACCCACTTTTTCTAAACGACGCATGTGCGACTCCTTATTACTGACCATGAAACCGCGCTCAAACGGATGTTGAGCGCGGCAATTATTTTGTAACGAACCACTTAAGGGGATCTAACGGCTTGCTGGCCAAACGTAGTTCAAAGTATAAGCCAGAATCTTCATTGCCGCCGCTGTTGCCGACGCTGGCGATGGTTTCGCCGCCTTGTAATTCATCGCCAACTTGTTTGTATAAAGTTTCGTTGTTGCCATACAAACTCATATAGCCCGTGCCGTGATCGACGATGAGCAAGTTGCCAAACCCGCGTAGCCAATCGGCAAACACCACTCGCCCCGCTGCAATTGCTTTAACAGTTTGCCCTTGTGCAGCCTTGATTTGAATGCCTTTCCAGCGCACCGAGCTGTCCGGACGCGGGCTATCAAAACGATTCAGGATGTCGCCTTTAACGGGCAACACTAAGCGTCCTTTTAAGGTCGCAAACGCTAGCCCTAAAAAACGATTGTCGGGCAATTTGTCATTGCGAAAAATTGACTTCTTACTCGGCTTGGCAAGCATTTGCGTGAGCTTTTCGACCAATTGTGCGAGGCGATTTTCATTCGCCTGCAAACGTTTAATTTCACTGCGTTGCGTACGCAATTTTTGCGACACTTTAAGCAACATTTGCTGGCGCGCTTGTTGTTGTTTTTGTAAATCACGCTGCTGCGATTTTTGTGCTGTTTGCAAATCAGCCAGCTCACTGCGTGTCGTACTAGTTTGCTGGCGCACCGCTTGTACTTGTTGCAGATTTTTTCGTAATTCCGCCAACCAAGCCGCACGATTGCGCGCGATATAACCGTAATACTGAATTTCGCGCGCCACCTGATTGGGATTTTGATTATTCATAATCAGTTTGGTATAGCTTTGCGTGCCGCCCAGATATTGCTGATAGAGCAGTTTCCCCAGCAACACCTGCTCCCCCGCAAGATTGCGATCTAATTGCTGTTGCTGCGTTTGCAGTTGCGTCAATTGATGATCGGCGATGCGTTGTTGCGTGGCGAGCGCAGCAAGTTGGCGATTACTCTCACTAATGGCGCGCTCTGATTCGCGTAAAGCATCGGCGGCTTCATCGCGTGATTCACTGGTTTGCTCGACATCGTGCTGCATCGTAGTGATGCGTTTGCGCAAATTTTCCAGCTCTTCTTGTTGCGTGGCGTGTGCGTTATTCAGCACGGCCAGCAAGCCAAGCAAAACAGCAAAGTTGCGTGTGCGCATGGTGAGAATTAAGCGAATTGAATTAGGCTCTGTCCAGTCATCTCGGCGGGTTTAGGCAAGCCCATCATGTACAACAAGCTCGGTGCCAAATCGCGCAACGCGCCTTCGCTGCTGGTGGTGTGCGCGGCGCGCCCGATATAGACAAAAGGCACGCGGTTTAAGGTGTGTGCGGTATGCGGCTGATGCGTTTCGTGGTCAATCATTTGTTCGGCGTTGCCGTGATCGGCGGTGATGATGACCTCGCCACCGATACTTTGCATGGCGGCGACCACGCGACCGATACACGCATCGAGCGTTTCAACCGCCTTGGTTGCTGCTGCCATATCGCCGCTGTGACCGACCATGTCACCATTCGCGTAGTTGCAAATAATTGCTTGATATTGTTTGGAGAGAATCGCCGCTTCTAGTTTGTCGGTTAATTCGTACGCGCTCATTTCGGGTTGCAAATCGTAAGTGGCAACTTTAGGCGAAGGCACCAAAATGCGGTCTTCACCCGCGAACGGCTGCTCTTTGCCACCATTCATAAAGTAAGTGACGTGCGCATATTTTTCGGTTTCGGCGATGCGTAATTGCTTCAGTCCTAAGCCCGCAAGATATTCGCCAAAAGTGTTTTGCGGCGCATCGGCGCGATAGGCGCACGGCTGCTTAAAATCTTCGCCATAGCTGCTCAAGGTGGTGATGTTGGCGAGCTTAGGGAAATGGCTGCGCGCAAACCCATCAAAATTTGCATCGCTCAAAGCGCGGGTAATTTCGCGCGCACGATCGGCGCGGAAATTCATAAATACCAGCGCGTCGCCGTCCTGCATTTGGATGGCAGGTGCGCCCGCCGCATGAATGCTGGTGGCTTGCACAAATTCGTCCGTCTCGCCACGCGCATAACCAGCCGCCAATGCCTCCGCCGCACTGGTTGCGGTAAATGCCCCGTGTCCCGCGCTGATTACGTCATAAGCGGCTTGCACGCGCTCCCAACGATTGTCGCGATCCATAGCAAAAAAGCGTCCCACCACGGAAGCAATCTGCCCCACGCCGAGCTTGTCGCACAAGGCTTGCAAGGCGAGCAATGACGGCTCGGCACTTTTGGGCGGGCTGTCGCGGCCATCCAAAAAAGGATGTAAATAAACTTTTTTCAAGCCTTTGCGCGCGGCCATTTCGAGCATTGCGAGGATGTGGCTTTCGTGGCTGTGCACGCCGCCAGAAGAGAGTAAACCGAGAATATGCAGCGCGGAATGATTGGTGACAGCGGTTTGAATCGCGGCGTTGAGCGCGACGTTATCGAAAAACTGACCTTCTTCAATTTCGACATCAATGCGGCTAATGTCTTGATACACCACGCGCCCTGCGCCGATGTTGAGATGACCCACTTCAGAATTGCCCATTTGTTTGCTGGGTAAACCCACTGCTTTTTCAGACGCAGAAATCAGCGTGTGCGGATGATTGCGCCAAAAATTATCCCAGTTGGGTTTTTTAGCCGCAGCAATCGCGTTGTAATCAGGGTCTTCGCGGTAGCCGAAGCCATCCAAAATAATCAGAAGCACAGGAGTGATATTCATCGGGTAATATAGTTGACTAAAAACAAGGCGCGCATTTTCGCATGAAACAAGAAGCGCAGCGACTATGTTTCATGGCGAAGCCCCCTGCGGGCTTACGCTGCTTATCGCACCAAACTTTACAACACTACAGAATTACTCCTGACGTAAGAGGTATGCCATGCACCATCCTGTAATAGACCGTGATCAAGACATCGAACAAGCCGCACTGGCGATTAAAGCTATGGCGCATCCGCTGCGCTTGAAAATTTTATGTTTGTTAGGCAATCAAGAATTAAGCGTGCAAGACATCGTCGAACATGTCGGTACGACGCAAAGCAATATTTCGCAACACTTGGCAATCCTGCGCGACAAAGATGTTTTGGCGACGCGCAAAGAAGCCAATTTTGTTTACTACCGCATTAACGATTCGCGGACCTTGAAATTGGTAGGCTTGATGCGCGAAGTGTTTTGCACGGCCGAGTAAGCGCAAGCACCGTTTTAAGGTGTTTGTCTTATTTTATACATTAGTATATTCTTATAGATTAAATTGATGATGCGGGTGCGTGAGATGAAAAAAATGAGTGTATTGGTAGCGTTGTTGTTGGCGAGTATCGGCGCGCAAGCCGTGCAGCCCTTGGCGACTGCGACCGTGGCATATAGCGAAGTGGCGCAAACCTATAGTGCCGAAGGCTTGGTCGAAGCAACGCGCCAAAGCACCGTGGCGGCGCAAATTTCGGGACGCGTTAAAGCGGTGTTGTTTGATGTGGGCGATAAAGTGAAAGCGGGGCAAGTGATTTTGCGCATCGACGAACGCGAAGCCGAGCAAGCCTTGGCAGGCAGCCAAGGACAATTAGCGCAAGCACAAGCAAATTTGCAAAATGCCAAAGTGAGTTTGGATCGCGCCAAAGTGATGTTTACGCAAAAGTTCATTAGCCAAGCCGCGCTCGATAAAGCGCAAGCCGATTACGACATGGCAGCGGGGCAAGCGGCAGCTAGTCGCGCGGGCGCAGGGCAGGCGAGTTTGGCACAGGGTTATACCACCGTGACTGCACCCTATAGCGGCGTGGTTGCGGCGCGTTTGGTCGAGGTGGGCGAAACGGTAATGCCGGGCAAGCCTTTGATGACAGGCTTTGATGCCAGCGAGATGCGTGTGATGGTGTCGATTCCGCAATATCAGCTCGATGCCATCGGCAAAAATCCGCAAGTGCAAGTGGAAATTCCTACGCAAAATCGCGTGATTAAAGCCGCTTCGGTCACCGTGCAACCCTTGGCGGATAGCCGCACGCATGGCACACAAGTGCGAGTCAATTTGCCTGCAAATCAAGTAGGCATTTATCCCGGCATGTTTGTGCGCGCGCAATTTGTGTTGGGCAAAGCTAAAAAATTATTGATTCCTGTCGGCGCGGTGCTGCGTCGCAGCGAAGTCGTAGCCGTGTATGTGGTGGATGCAAAAGGCGCGCCGCAACTGCGTCAAGTACGTTTAGGTGAAAGTAGTGAAGCGGGTGTTGTAGAAGTATTAGCAGGGCTAACTGCAGGTGAACAAGTGGCCGTAGAGCCAATAAAAGCTGGAATGAGTAAATAACGCAGGTCTAACTTAACTTGAGGGAGTAGCGCAATGGCACATATCATCATTATGGGTGCGGGTATCGGCGGAATGCCGATGGCTTATGAGATGCAGGAAAAAATCCGTAAAGGCGACAAAGTCACGGTAATTTCTAATAGCGAAAATTTTCAGTTCACCCCGTCTAATCCGTGGGTGGGCGTGAAGTGGCGCGATAAAGAAGATATTACGTTTGGTGTGCGTCCGTATTTGGAACGCAAAGGCATTAACTTTATTTCAACGGGCGTGAAGCGCGTTCACCCTGACAACAATCGCCTCGAATTGAATGATGGCTCGACCATTGATTATGATTATTTGGTGATTGCGACCGGGCCTAAATTAGCCTTCGATGAAATCGAAGGATTAGGACCGCATGGAGGGCATACCCATTCGGTGTGCGATGTGGATCACGCGATGAAATCACACGGTGAGTGGGATAACTTTACGCAACATCCAGGTCCAGTGGTGATTGGTGCCGTGCAAGGTGCGTCGTGTTTTGGCCCTGCTTATGAATATGCGTTTACGGTAGAAACCGATTTGCGTCGCCGCAAAATCCGCGACAAAGTTCCCATGACGTTTGTTACGTCTGAGCCTTACATCGGGCATCTGGGTTTAGGCGGCGTGGGCGACTCCAAGAGTCTATTGGAATCAGCGATGCGCGAAAAACACATCAAATGGATTTGCAATGCGAAGGTCGATAAGATCGAAGCGGGCAAAATGTTCGTTACCGAATTTGATGATATGGCTAAAGAAAAAGCCAAACACGAATTGCCGTTCGCTTACAGCATGATGTTGCCAGCGTTTAAGGGCATTGATGCCGTGTTCGGTATTGAAGGTTTGACCAATCCACGCGGCTTTATTTTGGTGGATGAACATCAGCGCAATCCCAAGTACAAAAACATTTACGCGGTTGGTGTGTGCATCGCGATTCCGCCTGTCGAAAAAACGCCTGTGCCTGTCGGTACGCCAAAAACTGGCTACATGATTGAGTCTATGGTGACTGCCACGGCGCATAACATTCATTCGGAATTGATGGGCAATCCGCCGACCAGCCATGCGACTTGGAACACTATTTGTTTAGCGGATTTTGGCGACACTGGCGTAGCGTTTGTTGCGCTGCCGCAAATTCCTCCCCGCAATATGAATCGTGCTATGTCGGGTAAATGGGTACATGTTGCCAAAATTGCCTTTGAAAAATACTTTATGCGCAAAATGAAACGCGGCACGTCCGAACCGATGTACGAAAAGCTCATCATGGATGCGATGGGAATTACCAAGCTGAAATAATTTATTAGCCTCAGTGAGGTTTGTCACAGACAAGCAAGCATATTCAATTTATCGTGCTATTCCACTACAACTTTAGGAGACTGTTATGAAATGTAATTCAGGAAGCATGGACCGCGCCTTACGCGTGATTGCTGGATTGGCGTTAATCGCTTTAGCTGCAACAGGCGTAGTTGGCATGTGGGGTTACATCGGTGTGGTGCTGGTTGCAACAGGCGCGATTGGTTTTTGCCCTGCGTACACTTTGCTCGGCATCAACACCTGCGGTATGAAAAAATAAACCGCATTGCAATAAACGCAACACTTTGCCCGATGGTTTGCATCGGGCATTTTTTTATCTCAACCTTAATCCTCATTGCTGGGGTTTTATGCTAGGAGTCAATCATGAAATTTAATGTTAACAAGCTGCAATGGGTGGTGCTTACCGTCTTGCTCGGAGTCTTCGGCTGGAATCAACTGCAAGCCGCGCAAGGCATAGACGTGACACAAGCGCAGACCATGCAACAACAGGGCGCGTTGTTGCTCGACGTGCGCGAACCTAGTGAATATGCCGAAGTGCACGCGCCTAATGTCACACTGATTCCGCTCGGTGAATTAAGTGCGCGCCTCAACGAAATCGCACCCTTCAAGGACAAGCCTATTGCTGTGATGTGCCGCTCAGGTAAGCGTTCCGCCAAAGCCGTCGCCTTGCTAGAAGCGGCGGGTTACAGCCAAGTGAGCAACGTCAGCGGTGGCATGAATGCTTGGCAAGATGCGGGTTTGGCAGTGCTGCGCGGCAAGCCCTAATCATGCTGGCACTTACTCTAGGCGCGCTGATCGGTATCGTGTTGGGTCTCACGGGGGCGGGCGGCGGCATACTCGCCGTGCCAGCCTTGACGCTGGTATTGGGCTGGTCGATGACACAAGCCGCACCAATTGCGTTATTGGCAGTGGGCAGCGCAGCGGCAATTGGTGCGTTACATGGTTTCAAAAAAGGACTGCTGCGTTTTCGCGCGGCAGTATTGATCTCGGTAAGTGGAATGGTTGCTGCCCCGCTAGGGCAGTATGCCGCGCAGCATTTATCAGAGCAGTACTTAATTATGACTTTTGTGACAGTGATGGTGATTGTCGCAGTGCGTTTGTGGCGTAGCAGTGGCACACAAACTCTCAGTGATGATGAAATTCTAGAGCCAGAGCGTCCCCGAAAAATCACCTTAAAAACGGGGCGAATTGATTGGAACATGAGTTCAGTGATTACCTTGATTCTCATCGGCATGTTGACTGGATTTACCACCGGCTTACTCGGTGTCGGGGGTGGTTTTATTATCGTGCCCGCGCTGTTGCGCTGTAGCAACATCCGCTTAGATGGCATCGTCGCCACTTCGCTAATGGTCATCGCGCTGGTGTCTGGCGCGGCATTCTTATCGGCATGGGCTGCTGGACAGGTCGAGCTTTCGATGAGCGCAGGGCTGTTTATCGCAGGCTCGGCAATGGGCATGTTGCTGGCGCGCCAGCTCGCCGCGCATCTACCTAAACCTTATGTGCTTCGTTCGTTTGCCATCCTCGTGGTGCTGGTGTCATGCGCACTAGCATACCGAATCATTTACTAACCTCCTTACTAAAAAGGCTCTGAACTATGACCATCACTCGCTTTGCTTTTATCGCTTTATTTCTCAGCACCAGTAGCTTGGCGGCTGAAGTTGCGCTGCCCATGGCGCATCAAGCGCATCACGATATGGGCATGGCAGATAGCCGCATTGCGCTGAATTTGTCGCCGCAAATGAAGCAACATCAGCTCAGTAATATGCGCGGGCATGTGGTCGCGATTCAATCCATCATCGGCTTGATGGCAAACAATCAATTTGTCGATGCCGCAAAAGTTGCGCACAGCCAATTAGGACTCACTCCTGAAATGCAAAGTATGTGCAGCATGATTGGAGATGAAAAATTCCATGAACTCGGCTACGCCTTTCACAAAAGCGGTGACGATTTAGCTGACACCCTGCAAAGCAATGATATGAATGCGTCCTTGCGTGCGCTTAACACCACGATGGGCTATTGCGTCAGTTGTCACGCTAACTATCGCCAGTAGATTTTGTGGCGGAGACGGGCGGGATGCACCAATAAAACACCGCCACGATGAAATCTAGCGGCTCGTTTATTTTGATGCGGCAGCGATGCCGCCCAATAAATTTGCAGGCACGGCTTCGTGGATACGTTTCGGTGTGGCGAGATTCAGACCTTGCATGATGACGACAAATTCTGCGCAGCTTTTGCCCGCGATGCGGGTGTTGAGTAATTTTTCCTCGCCTATGCAACTCACGCGCCGACCTTTGTAGTCGTGGCCGGGATAAAGCAAGGTTTCATCGGGCAAAGTGAATAATTTTTCAGTGATGCTGTGATACATCTGCTCGGCATTGCCGCTTTGAAAATCGGTGCGGCCGCATGCGTTTATCATCAGCGTGTCGCCCGAAAAAAGTCGCTCGCGCCATAGATAACACAAGCTGCCCTGCGTGTGTCCTGGCGTGGCAATCACGCTGATTTTTTCCTCACCAAACTGAATCAGTTCGCCATCGTTTAGTTGCTTGTCATAACCTGTTGTACCGCAATTTTTTGCAATCACGCTGATCGCTCCCGTGGCATTTTTCAAGGCATTCGAGGCGGTGATATGGTCTGCATGGACATGCGTGTCGAGTACAAAGTCCAGCGTTATCCCCAGTGCTTTAATCAACGCTAAATCACGCGGCAACTGCTCTAATACAGGGTCGATGATGACTGCATGTCCGTCGTCGCCCGCCAATAAATACGTCAAAGTGGATGAGTCGCTATCAAAAAGTTGTTTGAATACCATGTTGGTGTCGCTCCAGATAAGAATTCTTAGAATAAGAAAATGCTAATTTACTGTATCATAGCGGGCTATTGAAAAGATTAAAAGTTAGGAAAAGTCATGGGTATTTCAGGACGTATCGCCAAGCATTTTTTACATTCTTCGATGACTCCGCTGCTGGCTGTGGTGGCGGTGTTGTTGGGGGTGTTCGCCGTCGCGGTCACCCCGCGCGAAGAAGAGCCGCAAATCAATGTGACCATGGCGAACGTGATGATTGCCTATCCGGGCGCGTCGGCTAAAGATGTAGCGCAAACCGTGGCAACGCCCGCCGAGCAAGTGTTGTCGCAGATTGCAGGTGTGGATCATGTTTACTCGGTGTCGCAACCTGGCATGGCGGTGATTACCGTGCAGTTCAAAGTGGGGCTGGAGCATGTGCCGTCTATCGTGAAACTGTACGACGTGGTGCATTCACATGCCGATTGGTTGCCGCCGACGTTGGGTGTGATGCAGCCAATTATTAAAGCCAAAGGCATCGACGATGTGCCAATCTTGGCGTTGACTTTGTGGCGTGAGCAGGCGGTGGGCGGCAGTGTCGAGCTCACTCAAGTGGCACACGCGATTGAAAACGAGCTCAAGCGTGTGCCAGGTTCGCGCGAGGTGAATACCTTGGGAGGCACGCAACGCTTGGTCAAAGTGCAGTTCAATCCCGAAAGTTTGAATGCGGTGCAACTCACCATTCAGGACGTACGCGCCGCCTTGCAAGCCGCCAATGTGTCGCAAAACGCGGGCATGTTGACGCAGGACAATCGCGAAGTATTGGTGCAAACAGGGGGCTTTTTAAGCAATGCGCAGGACGTTAAACAATTAGTAGTCGGCGTGTTTGCGGGTAAGCCCGTGTTCTTGCGCGACATCGCCCAAGTGCAAGATGGCGCGGATCAGCCCACGAGTTATGTGTGGTTGGGCGCGGGTGCAGCGGCAGCCGATAAAGGCATTAGCGTGGCAGGCGAACATACCGCTGTGACGGTTTCCATCAGTAAAAAACCAGGCGCGAATGCGGTCGAAGTGGCGGAAAAATTATTGGCGCGCTTGGACGAATTAAAGGGGCGCGTGATTCCTGCTGATGTGCAAGTCAGTATCACGCGCAACTACGGTGAGACCGCCAACGACAAGGCGATGAAGCTGATTAAAAAATTGTTGTTTGCCACCGCTGCGGTGGTGTTGCTGGTGTGGTTGACGATGGGGCGACGCGAGGCGTTTGTGGTCGGCATCGCGGTAATGTTGACCTTGTCCGCAACGCTATTCGCCTCGTGGGCATGGGGCTTTACGCTCAATCGTGTGTCGCTATTTGCGCTGATTTTTTCCATCGGGATTTTGGTCGATGACGCGATTGTGGTGGTGGAAAACATTCATCGCAGGCGTGAGTTAGCCACGCATCAACCGCTTTCGGAAATCATTCCTGATGCCGTCGATGAAGTCGGCAGCCCGACCATTTTGGCGACCTTTACGGTGATTGCCGCCTTGTTGCCGATGGCGTTTGTGAGCGGACTGATGGGCCCATACATGAGCCCGATTCCGATTAACGCTTCGATGGGGATGCTGATTTCATTGGCGGTGGCGTTCGTGATTACGCCTTGGTTGGTGCTGAAATTTTCAGGTGCACAGCACGCCGAAGTGCATGAGGAACATGACTCTGCGCTAAGTAAATTTTTCCATAAACGCCTCACGCCATTTTTGAATGGCGAACACGGCAAAGTGGCGCGGCGTAAATTGTGGTTGGCGATTTTGGCGGGCTTAGTTGTAGCGGTGGGCTTGGGCGTGGTCAAGTTGGTCATCTTGAAAATGTTGCCATTCGACAATAAATCTGAATTCCAAATCGTCGTCGATATGCCGAGCGGCACAGCTTTAGAGCAAACCAGCGCGGTGCTGCATGACATTGGCGCGTATCTGGCGACCGTCCCCGAAGTCACTGATTACGAGGCTTACGCAGGGTCAGCTGCGCCGATTAACTTCAATGGTTTGGTGCGCCAATACTATTTGCGCAACGACCCCACGCAAGGCGATGTGCAAGTGAATTTGCGCGACAAACATCATCGCAGTCGCAGCAGCCATCAAATCGCCACGGCGGTGCTAGAACCGATCGAAGCGATTGCCCAGAAATGGCACGCCAATATCAAAATCGTTGAAGTGCCGCCCGGCCCGCCCGTGATGTCGCCGCTGGTCGCGGAAATTTATGGCCCAGATTACGACGGCGCGCGCAGCGTGGCAGGCAAGGTGCGTGAGCAGTTTGCAAAAACCGAGGGCATCGTCGGCATCGACGACAGCGTCACATCGGCCGCGCCCAAGCTGATGTTGCAAGTGTTGCAAAGCAAAGCTGCTTTGCTAGGCGTTGCGCCGCGCGACATTGTGGAGGTGATTAGCGTGGCGTTAGGTGGGCAAGACGTTACCTCCTTACATGATGAAAATGCCAAATACGCACCGCCCGTACGCATTGGTTTACCTGCTGAAAAACGCATCAAAATTTCGGATGTATTGGCACTCAAAGTGCGCGCGCGTGATGGCGTGTTAGTGCCGCTCGCCGAACTGGTGCAAGTGCAAAAAATGGATCGGGACTATCCGATTTATCACAAGGATTTGCTGCCTGTGGTGTATGTCGTGGCGGATATGGCGGGCAAGCTGGACAGCCCGCTGTACGGCATGTTCGGCATCAATGCCAAAACCAGCGACATGAAGCTGAGCGAGGGCGGCGCGTTGGAAAGTTACTACTTTAATCAGCCGAGCAATCCGTATGCGAATTACGCCCTGAAGTGGGATGGCGAATGGCAAGTGACGTTCGAGACGTTCCGCGACATGGGTATCGCGTATGGCGTGGGGCTGATTTTGATTTACTTGTTGGTGGTCGCGCAGTTCAAAAGCTATCTCGTGCCACTGATTATCATGGCACCGATTCCGCTCACGATTATTGGTGTGATGCCAGGCCACGCGCTGTTTGGCTCGCAATTCACCGCCACTTCGATGATAGGCATGATTGCCTTAGCGGGCATCATCGTGCGTAATTCGATTTTGTTGGTGGACTTCGTTAATCTGCAAATTCGTGAGGGCGTGTACTTACAACAAGCGGTGATTGCGGCGGCCAGTGCGCGTGCCAAGCCGATTATTTTGACGGGGCTGGCGGCGATGTTGGGTGCATTATTTATTCTTGATGACCCCATTTTTAATGGCTTAGCTTTGTCGTTGATTTTCGGGATTTTGGTGTCCACTGTACTCACGTTGGTGGTGATTCCCGTGTTGTATTACGCTAGTTTGTATAAAAAAATCCCGTAGAATCGCGCCGCTTAAATTTTAGTAAAGGAAAAAATAATGAATCAAGAACGTATCGTACGCATAATCGCTGGCTTTTTTGTCTTGCTGTCATTGGCTTTGGGCGTATCGGCTAGTCCGATTTTTGTTAGCAGTAACTTCTTATGGTTTACGGCTTTTGTCGGTTTGAATTTATTCCAAAGCGGCTTTACGCAATTTTGTCCGATGAATATGCTGCTGGCGAAATTAGGTGTGAAAAGCTGCAAATGCAACTAAGTTTTTTACGGCAGTTACGCGCTAGCCACCTCACGCTGACCTTGGTCGGATTGATGTGGCTAGTGCCATTTCTGCACTATCGCCACGAAAATCCGCTCACCACTTTTTATCAAGAGTGGTGGGCGTTTTTGTTAGGGCTGCTTGCCGCGAGTAGTTTGCTGCTGGAACGGCACGCGGTGCGCTGGGTCGTGCCGCGTATCGTGCTGCTGCCATTGGGTTTGGTGCTCATTGCCTTGCTACAAATGGCGCGCGGCGACATCGCCTATGTCGCGCAGGGAAAATTATTCATACTATATTTTTTGTTTGCCGCGCTACTGATGGTGGTCGGGGCGAGCGTGCGTGAGCGGTTGGGGTTGCGAATGGTTGCGAGTTGGATGGCTTTGTTTGCGCTGCTCGCCGCCGAACTCAATGCCGCCTTGGGGGTGATTCAACATTTTCATTGGCACACGCCCTTTGATACCGTCATCATCAATAAAGCCGCCGTGAGTTTGTATGGCAATTTGGCGCAACCGAATCACTACGCTAACTTTTTGGCACTGGGTTTAGCCGCGTTGGGCTGGCACTACCAACAAGGCAAATTAAAACTAGCTTATGTGTTGTTGCTGCTCGCGCCACTGTTGTTTGTGTTGACCTTGAGCGGCTCGCGCAGCTCGTGGCTATACCTGATTTTCATGGCGATGTTGGGGGCAGGCTTCGCTTGGCGCGATGCGCAATTTCGCCGCTTAAAAATTTACGGCGCGCTGTTGTTGGTCGGCTTCGCGTTGATGCACGGCGTGGTGCAATTGCCTTTTGTTGCCGATGCCGGCGATCAGCTCAACACTTTGAGCCGCTTGCTTGCCGAGGATAACGGCACGCGCAGTATTCGCGCTTATTTGTGGCAAGAAGGCGTGACGGTATTTATGCAAGCCCCGTTGCTAGGAGTGGGCTTGGGACAATTCGCATTACATCATTTTCAATTGCAGCCTGTGCAAGGTGCGGGCGTGGTAGGGCTTTATACCCATGCGCATAATTTAATTTTCCAACTGGCAGCAGAGACAGGCAGCATAGGCGTGCTGCTGTTGCTTGGCACGTTGGGTGCGTGGTTGTGGAGCTTGCGCCGCGTGAGTCTCACGGCTGCGCATTGGTGGCTGTATGCCGCGCTGGGTGTGTTGGCGATTCATAGCTTGTTGGAATATCCGCTGTGGTACAGCTATTTTTTAGCGCTTGCGGCGTTGCTGTTGGGCTGGGCGGATGAACGCTGCTATGCCAAGCTGGGCGCGACTAGCGTGCGTGCGCTGGTGCTAGTGAGCGTGCTGTTAGGTGGCGTAATGATGTGGCAATTTGAACGCGATTATCAGCAGTTGCGTGGTGCGATTACGAGCTTTACCCAGCAACCTAATGCTGAACACGCCGCCGAAACATATCGCGATGCCTTGTTGAATCTGAATGAACGCTCGTTGTTGCATGGCTACGCAATGTTTTATTTAGCTCCGCTGTTGCCTGTGGATGCGCAAAATCTTGCTTACAAATTGCAACACACGGCACGCGTACGGCAATTTTTGCCGACAGGCGAGGTGGCCTATCAATACGCATTTTTGTTGGCACAAGATGGGCAGCTCGATGCCGCAAAAACTGCGCTGCAAGAAGCCATTTGGTCGTATCCGCAGCACCTCTCCGCGCTGCAATTATTAGCGTCGCTGGCCGAGAATGACCCCGCGCACTTTGTGGCTCTGCTAGAATTCGCCACCCAAAAACAACAGGAGTATGACCTTGCAGTTCGTCCTTGATAACGTATTCCCGATTGGCATCGCAATTTTTTCTGGCGTGATGCTGTTCTGGTCAATTTTCGGCAATCGCATTCGTGGCATCAAAGCAGTCGATACCGCCGCCGCCTTACAACTCATCAATCACAAAAATGCCTTGGTTCTTGATGTGCGTGAACCAGCGGAATATGAAGCTGGACATTTGCTCAACGCTAAGTTGATTCCGCTCGGCAAGCTCAAAGCGCGCATCGCTGAGCTGGATAAATATCGCGACAAAACGGTGGTAGTGGTATGTCGTTCTGGCAACCGTTCTGGTACGGCAACCGCCATTCTGACCAAAGCAGGTTTCAGCGATGCGTACAACATGGCAGGCGGCGTGATGGCGTGGCAATCCAGCAAACTTCCTCTGAGTAAATAACATGGCAAAAGTTTTAATGTATTGCACCGCCGTGTGTCCTTATTGCGTGCGTGCCGAGCAGTTGTTACAACGCAAAGGTGTGACACAAATCGAAAAAATCCGCGTTGATTTAGAGCCTGAGTTACGCGTCGCGATGATGGAAAAAACGGGTCGTCGCACCGTGCCGCAAATTTATATTAACGACCAGCATATCGGTGGCTTTGATGATTTAGCCGCGTTAGATGCTGCTGGCAAACTCACCCCACTTTTAGCCCAATAATTTTTTAAGGAATCAACATGACCGAAGCCGCCGCAGTACAGCCCGTTTTTAGTATGGACAAAATCTATGTGAAAGATATTTCACTGGAAATCCCGCACGCACCGCAGATTTTTTTAGACCACAGCAATCCGCAAATTGATGTGCAACTGCATAGTCAAGCGGCCGCGATTGAAGATGGCGTATTCGATGTCACCATCACCTGCACCGTCACCGCCAAACTGGGCGAAAAAGTGATGTTTTTGATCGAAGCCAAGCAAGCTGGAATTTTCCAAGCGCGCCACATTCCTAATCCAGAGTTGGAAGCCGTACTGGCGGTGATGTGTCCAAACATTTTGTTCCCGTATTTGCGCGAAGTGGTGTCGGATATTTCGGTACGCGGTGGCTTTGCGCCCGTGTTGTTAAACCCAATCAACTTTGAAATGTTGTACCAACAGCAAAAGCAGCAACAAGCTGAAGCCTCTGCTGCAACGAGTCACTAATGTGTAATTTTTTCCGTCTCGGCTTCGTTGTGGCCTTGCTCGTTTTGAGCGGTGCCGCGCACGCGATTGAGTTCATTTCCGTGTCCTCCGCACATGCGACCTTGTATGACGCACCCTCGGCAAAAGGCAAAAAGCTATTCGTAGTGAATCGCTATATGCCCTTTGAAGTGGTGGTGAATTTAGACTTGTGGATCAAAGTACGCGACCGTACTGGCGGGCTGTATTGGATTGAAAAACGCGACATCTCTTTCAAACGCTACGTGTTCGCGGTGTCACCTTTAATCGAAGTACGTAAACAGCCTGAATTTACTGCCCCGCGTGCCTATCAAGTACGCCAACAAGTTGCCCTTGAGTTGCTCGAAGACAGTGGCGCAGGTTGGCTCAAAGTGCGTCATCAAGATGGTGATATTGGCTATGTCAGCAGCAAAGACGTGTGGGGCAGCTAATGAAAATCAGTGTGATAGGTGCGGGGGCATGGGGGACGGCGATGGCGGTCAGCTTGGCTGGGCAGCATCAGGTCACTTTGTATGCGCGCAACGCCCAGCAAATCGAGGCGATGCGAGCGACGCGAGTGAACCGTACTTATTTGCCCGACATCATTTTGCCCGCTGCCCTAACGCTCAGTGCTGATTTAGACAGTGCGGTCGCCAGTGCCGATTTGATCATTTTGGCCGTGCCGCTGGCCGCTTTGCGCAGCACCCTCAAAGCCTTGCCGAGCTTGCCCGACAAGACTGGATTAGTGTGGTTATGCAAAGGGTTGGAAGCGAATACTGGCTTGCTACCGCATCAAGTGGTCGCAGCAGAGCTGCCCGCTGGTGTGCCATGCGCGGTGTTGTCTGGCCCTAGCTTCGCACTCGAAGTTGCTAAAGGTCTGCCCACTGCACTGACTTTAGCGAGTACCGATGCCGAGTTTGCGCGGCATACCGCCAAAGCCTTGCGTGCACCGCATTTGCGTGTGTATGCCAGTACCGATGTGGTGGGCGTGGAAATCGGCGGCGCAGTGAAAAATGTATTGGCGATTGCCGCTGGCATTTCGGATGGCATGGGCTTAGGACTGAACGCCCGTGCAGCCTTGATGACACGCGGTTTGGCGGAGATTTCGCGCTTGGGTGTGGCACTTGGTGGGCGGGCGGAAACCTTGATGGGTTTGTCGGGCGCGGGCGATTTGATTTTGACTTGCACGGGCGATTTATCGCGCAATCGCCAAGTGGGTTTGCTGCTCACGCAACAACATGCTTTGCCCGAAATTATGCGTCGCTTAGGACACGTTGCCGAAGGCGTGTATTCGGTGCGCGAGGTGCATCAATTAGCGCAACGCCTCAATGTGCCGATGCCAATTTGCGCTGCCGTGCATCGAATTATTTATGAGCAGGTGCCTGTTAAAGAAGTGCTCGCTGAGCTACTTAATCGTCCTGTACATAGCGAGTTCGACCAGTAGTTTCGCGGCTATGCCGCCCCGCTAAATCCCACTTGCCGCCAGGCTTCATATACCGTCACCGCCACCGTATTGGCTAAATTCAAGCTGCGATTGTTGGGCATCATGGCCAAGCGTACGCGTTGTGCAGGGGTAAATTTTTCGCGTACCTGCTCTGGCAAACCGCGACTTTCCGGGCCGAATAAAAACGCATCACCATCTTGAAACGCTAGGCTGTGCAAGGGTTGTGAGCCTTTAGTGGTCATGGCAAACACGCGTTGCAAATCAAACTGCGCCAAACACTCGTCTAAATTTTCATACACGTTGAGCTTTGCAAATTCGTGGTAATCCAAGCCCGCGCGCAACAGTTGCTTGTCTTCTAAAGTAAATCCGAGCGGCTTGATTAAATGTAATTGGCTGCCCGTGTTGGCGCACAAACGAATCACGTTGCCAGTGTTGGGTGGGATTTCAGGTTCAAACAAAATGACGTGCAACATAGTTTTATAGGGGAAGTTGAACAGGGGAGAGCGTGCGATAACGCACACTTTGCATCTCGATGAGACGACTCTTGGTGCGCGCAAAATCTTCATCGGACAAGTCGGGCGCGTACAACAGTTCGACACTGACCGCTGCGCTGGCAATCAGCTTGACGTGATGATCGTACAACACGTCAATTAGCCAACTAAACCGCCGTGCGGCACTGCCTTGCGCGGCGGTTAGCTGCGGAATATCCGACACAAAAACGTAGTGAAATTGTTGCGCCAAATTTAAATAATCGGCTTGGTCGTGCGGTTGTTCGCAGAGCTGGTGAAAACTTAGCCAAACACGCTGGTGCGCAGTGCGTTTAATTTGTAGCGTGCGGCCATTGAGCTGTATCGGCGCGTCTTGCCTGCACAATCCCGCGCTCAATTGCTGAAATAACTGCGCCAAGGTTTGCTCACTCGCGTGATTGTTTGGGGTGATAAAGAAATTTGCCGCTGCGCCTGCTTGCAGACGGTAATCGTGGCCGCCCTCGACGTGCAGCAGCTTGAGTTGCGCATTGAGCAAAGCAATTGCGGGCAGAAAATTTTGCCGCTGTAAACCATGCGCATACAGCTCGTCGGGGGCTTGGTTGGAGGTGGTCACCAGCACCACGCCGCGCGCCATTAACGCTTCCAGCAAGCGTGCCAAAATCATCGCATCGGCAATGTCGTCGATATGAAATTCGTCTAAACACAGCAAGCGCGTGGCGTGCGCAATTTCCTCAGCGACGGCAATCAGTGGATCGGCGTGAGCGGCGTGCAACTTCATGGCGTGATGTACTTCTGCCATGAAGTGATGAAAATGCAGCCGCCGCTTGCGCTGATAAGGCACACAAGCAAACAATCCATCCATCAAAAAAGTTTTGCCACGCCCCACGCCGCCCCATAAATACAAGCCTTTCGGCACTTCGGGACTGAGCAAACTGCGCCCTAAAAATTGATTGCGCTGCGACTTAAAAGCAATCAGTTCGTGCCACAAAGTATCCATCGCCAACAGCGCGTGCGCTTGTGCAGCATCGGCTTGCAAACCTTGCTCGGCATAGGCTTGCGCGTACCAAACGCTAGGACTAATGGGTGTGCTCATTTTGATTGAAACTCGCAAAATTCAAGTTTCTACTCGCTAGGGGGTATCACCACCAAACTACGCAGCTAAAGCTGCAAGTTTGGTGCGATAAGCGCGGCTAACGCATCGCGACGAAACTTGGATTTTTAAGTATTTTGGATGACGATTTTAGGGAACGCGGCGCTATGGTCTTGCGCCATTTCAGCGACTTTGACGGCGATGCGGCGCGCGATGGTTTTGTAAGTTTTGCTGATGTTGCTATCGGGTGCGGCAACTACGGTTGGCTTACCCGAATCGGCGTATTCGCGAATGCTGATGTCGAGCGGCAAGCTGCCCAAAAATTCTACGTCGTAATCGGCACACATTTTCGCGCCGCCGCCCGCGCCAAAAATATGCTCTTCGTGTCCACAGTTCGAGCAAATATGCGTGCTCATGTTTTCTACGATACCGATAATTTTGATGCCGACTTTCTCAAACATTTTGAGACCTTTGCGCGCATCCAGCAGCGCGATGTCCTGTGGCGTAGTAACAATAATCGAACCTGTGACGGGCACTTTTTGCGCCAAGGTCAGCTGAATATCGCCCGTGCCAGGCGGCAAATCGACAATCAAATAATCCAGATTATCCCAACGCGTTTGACGCAGCAGTTGATCGAGTGCTTGCGTGACCATCGGACCGCGCCACACCATAGGCGCGTCGTCGCCCGCAATCATGTAACCAATCGACATAGATTGCAGGCCGTGATTGCTCATCGGTTCCATCGACTTGCCGTCACGCGAACTGGGCTGCCCCGTGATCCCCAACATGGTCGGCTGCGAAGGCCCATAAATATCGGCATCCAAAATCCCCACGCGCGCACCCTCAGCCGCCAGTGCCAGTGCGAGATTCACGGCGGTGGTCGATTTGCCCACGCCGCCTTTGCCACTCGCCACTGCAATGATATTTTTCACGCCATCAACCAAAGCGACACCGCGTTGCACTGCATGCGGCACGACTTTGCTGCTGACGTTGACGCTGATTTTGCTCGCGCTCGGCAACGCGGTTTTGAGGTGCGTTTCAACTTGTGCGCGGATGTCGCCCCATACGCTTTGCGCGGGATAGCCCAAGGCAATATCCAAACTTAATTCTGTGCCTAGCACTTTGATATTTTTAACGGACTTACCTGTCACGAAATCTTTTTGCGTGTTGGCATCAATTAAATTTTTTAGTGCGGCAAGTACATCGCTGTCAGTAAAGCTCATGGGAAAACTCCAGAAGAGGGGACAAAAAGAGGCGCGGATTCTATCCGAATTTACCTCAACAAAAGCCGCTTAAACACTAGGGGAATGAGGCGCGAACCAGTTTAATTTTTCATGCAGCGAGACCACGCCGCCAATAATAATCAAGGTCGGGGCATGCGGTTTTTCGCGTAACACGATGTCGGGCAAAGTCGCCAGCGTGCCGAGCAACACGCGCTGATTTTGCGTGGTGCCTTGTTGCACTAAAGCGGCGGGCATCGTCGCTGCCAAGCCATGTTTAATCAGCTCTGCGCACAAAGTGTGGATGCCGAGCAAGCCCATATACACCACCACAGTTTGCTGCGGACGCGCCAACGCATCCCAGTCCAAATTCATCGTGCCATCTTTGAGATGCCCCGTCACAAACACGCACGATTGCGCATGGTCGCGATGCGTGAGCGGGATGCCCGCATACGCCGCCACGCCAGACGCGGCGGTGATGCCAGGCACAACTTGAAAGGGAATTTCTTGCGCGGCGAGCGTTTCGATTTCTTCACCGCCACGCCCAAAAATAAACGGGTCGCCGCCTTTTAAGCGCACTACTTTTTTGCCGTCTAACGCCAAGCGCACTAGCAAATCGTTAATCGCTTCTTGCGGCAAAGTGTGCTGCGCGCGTTGCTTGCCGACGAAGATTTTTTCGGCTGAACTCAACGCCACAATTGCAGGTGCGACCAGATTGTCGTACACCACAACGTCCGCCGTTTGGATTAAACGCAAGGCGCGTAACGTCAATAAATCAGGATCGCCTGGCCCTGCGCCGACCAGCGCGACTGAGCCAATTTGCGGCTGAATTGCCGCCGCGACATCAGGTAAAAAATCTAAGCGACGCGTGTCCCACAACTGCTGCGCTAACAATTGTGCCGATGCGGCATCGGGCGCGCGCTGCATGGCGCGTAAGGCAATTGCGGTCGTACCGATGACCGCCGCGAGCGCGTATTCGTCGCTGTTTTCGCCGCGCCACAACGCGCCCAAGCGTGCCACATTCATCGCCTCATCTTTGAGGTGTCGCTGCGTAAATTGCGCTGCCCATAACTCATCTTGCGCTTCGCCCGCCGATACCCCGCGCACCAAGCAATCGCTATCGGGATTGCGTTCCGCGTCGCCACCTTCACCTTTGAATACGGCTAAATTTTCGTCCTGCAACAACACCGCCGCCGCTTGATGCGCCGTGTCATAGCCTGGATGAAAAATGCCTAACATAGACGTTTGCGCGCGCGCGGGATTGAGCATTCGCACCACACTATGCACAGGCGAACGCAAGCCTAGCGTGGCTTTTAAGTCGAGTAACTGTTGTAAACGAGGATTGAGGATGGGCAGTGGCAGATAGGCAAAGTTACGCTGCTGCAATTGCAGCGCCGCTTCGTTGGCGTTGCGGCAAGCGGAAAATCCTAGCTGCGCCAACGCATCCGCCGCGTTCACTCGTCCTGCCATCGTTGTGCCGTGCATCAATACTTTGCTGCCGTGTTGCGCCAATAACAACGCCGACAAAACAAAGTAAGGCAGTTGTCGCCGTTTGCCCGCATATGCCGCCCAATCTAGTTCAACGGGCGGAAATGCACTTGGCAATACGAGACTGTTGCGCGCCGCTTTGACCATGCCTGCCAACTCCGCAGGGGTTTCTTCTTTAACGCGCAGCAACATTAAAAATGCGCCGAGTTGTTCGGGGCTGACCGCGCTTTGCAAAATCATCTGCATAGCGTGCTCGGCTTCCGCAAAGGTTAAATCGCGTGCGCCTCGCTGACCTTTACCCAAGGCTTGAATATAGGCAGCAAAAGAAGGAGTCATGGTAGCGGCAATGAAATAATGAGCGCGGCAATATACAGGGATGCCAGTCATAAAAAAACCAGCTTGCGCTGGTTTTTTTATGACTGGCATTGCGGTCTTATTTGCTAGTGAATAATTGTTTTACCATCCACGATGCGCCAAACACGACCATAAAAAAAGTTCCTACTGCACAGATAGTTGCGATGAATCCCATGTTTTTCTCCCCCTAAAAGCACTACGTTAAAATAAATCCACTTCTACAACGGGGAGAATCGTAGCACACATTTTTAATAGGGGAATAGCCTAAAACAAAAAAAGCCCAATGACTTTTGGTCATAGGCAAAACGGTAATACTAAAAAATGAAATTCCGAAGGGCGAAATACCCTTCGGCGTTTAATCCTTAATGGCTTTTGAACATGCCACCAATCACTTCCTTAATTAAGAAAAGTGCAAAACCACCTACCAACACCAATGTAACAAAAGCAGCAAGCGTAGCGATATAAGACATTATTTATTTCCCCTGAGGTTCGTTAGATTCAAACTTAATAGTTGATTAAAACATTTCGCATTAGTTGACTAATACTTTGCGAATTATATAAGTGAAATTATCGGGAATACACGCAAATAATTTAAGAGTATTGCTGATTAAAGCGAGAGCCACCTTGGTGTTTCGATTTAGCGACACTCGTCAGCCGCGAATCCCTTAAAATCGCGCCCTTTGCATTCCGCAAGACTCTTCTTAGATAGGTAACAACGTGGCAAAAAAACTGTATATCAAAACCTATGGCTGCCAGATGAACGAGTACGACTCGGACAAAATGGCGGATGTGATGAAAGCCTATGACGGTATGGAACAAACTGATAAGCCCGAAGAGGCGGATGTGATTTTGTTCAACACCTGTTCAATTCGCGAAAAAGCCGAGGACAAAGTGTTTTCCGATTTAGGGCGCGTGCGTCCTTACAAGCTTGCTAATCCCAATCTCATTATTGGTGTGGGTGGCTGCGTAGCCAGCCAAGAGGGGGCAACCATTGCACAGCGCGCGCCGTATGTGGACGTGGTATTTGGCCCGCAAACTTTGCATCGTTTGCCGCAACTGATAGACGCGCGCCGTGCCACAGGACGCACGCAAATTGACATCAGCTTTCCTGAAATTGAAAAATTTGATCACCTACCCAAACAAGAAAAAGCTACGGGTACAGCGTTTGTTTCCATCATGGAAGGCTGTAGCAAATACTGCACGTTCTGTGTTGTGCCTTACACGCGCGGCGAAGAAGTGTCGCGCCCCTTGGCGGATGTGCTAAACGAGATACACGGTTTAATCAAATTGGGCGTGAAAGAAGTCACTTTGTTAGGACAAAACGTCAATGCTTATCAGGGCGAAAGTGAGGATGGCGAGGTGGTCGATTTTGCTTATTTAATCCAAGCCGTCGCGGCGATGGAAGAGATTGTGCGTATTCGTTACAGCACCTCGCATCCTAAAGAAATGTCACAACGCTTAATTGATTTGTACGGCACGACCCCTAAGCTGGTGAGCCATTTACATCTGCCTGTGCAATCAGGTTCAGATCGCGTGTTGGCGGCGATGAAACGCGGTCATACCGCGCTGGAATACAAGTCAATTATTCGTCGCGTGCGCGCACTGCGCCCCGATATTTGCGTTACCTCTGATTTTATTATTGGCTTTCCCGGTGAGACCGATGCCGATTTTGCCGCCACCATGAAGCTCATTGATGACATTGGCTTTGATAACAGCTTTAGTTTTTTATACAGCCCGCGTCCTGGCACGCCCGCTGCGGAAATGCAGGACGACACGCCGCAAGCGGTCAAAGCTGCGCGCCTCAAGCGTCTGCAAGATCGCATCAGCGAACAAGAAGCCGCGATTGCACTTGCCATGTTAGGTACGACACAACGCGCGCTAGTGGAAGGCATCTCGAAAAAAGATGGCACAGAACTCGCTGCCCGCACCGACAACAATCGCGTCGTGAATTTCGTCGGATCGCCTGATTTAATCGGGCAATTTATCGAACTGAAAATTACCCAAGTAGTACGACATACCTTGCGCGGGGAGCTGATGTGATGAAGCCAATTAAATCAAAAAATTCGCCTAGCAAAAAACTTTCTCTCACCGTGCAATACGCCAGCGAGGCTAAAGATTTACCCACGCGTGCGCAATTTCGCCGTTGGTTTGCTGCGGCGATGCAAGGCGATATGAGCTTGACGTTGCGCATCGTCGATGCCGAGGAGGGATACGAGTTGAATAAAAATTATCGCGCTAAAGATTACGCAACCAATGTGTTGACGTTTGTGTATGACGACCATCCCGTCAGTGGCGATGTGGTGATATGCGCACCTGTGGTGGCGCGCGAAGCGGCGGAGCAAGGCAAAGATTTATTCGCGCATTACGCGCACATGAGCATCCATGCTGCGTTGCACTTGCAAGGCTACGATCACGAGGTGGACGCAGAAGCCGAGGTGATGGAAGCCTTAGAAACTTCAATGATGTTAAAATTGCGCCTCGCTAATCCTTATCAAAATTAAACCCTCTGCAATGGACGTACCCGCCAGTCACAAACCCAGCCTGTTAGAACGCTTATCCACGCTACTATTACGCGAGCCCGAAGACCGCGACCAACTTGTACAGTTGCTGTACGGCGCGTACGAAAAAAATCTCTTAGATGCCGACGCGCTGGCGATGATGGAAGGCGTGCTGCAAGTGTCCGAACAGCAAGTACGCGAAATTATGATTCCTCGCGCGCAGATGGATGTCATCGACATTAGCCAGTCGCCAGAAAAGTTCATACCGTTTGTAATTGAAACCGCGCACTCGCGTTTTCCCGTTATTGACGGCGATAAAGATCACATCATCGGTATTTTGTTGGCGAAAGATTTGTTGCGTTATTACGCGGGCGAAACCTTCGACGTGCGCGATATGTTGCGCCCCGCCGTGTTTGTGCCCGAAGCCAAACGCCTCAATGTATTGCTCAATGATTTTCGCAGCAAACACAATCACATCGCCTTAGTGGTGGATGAATACGGCGGCGTGTCGGGCATGGTCACCATCGAAGACGTGTTAGAGCAAATCGTCGGGGAGATTGCTGATGAATATGATTTTGATGAGGACGAGGACAACATCATTGCTCAAGATGCCGAGCATTGGCGCGTCAAAGCAGATACCGCCGTCGAAGCCTTTAACGAAGTTATGGCGACTAGATTTTCCGATGAAGAATGCGACACAGTCGGCGGCTTAGTCTTGCAAGCGGCAGGGCAGCTACCTAAACGTAACGATCAGCTCGTGATTGGCAACGTGCGCTTTACCGTATTGCGCGCCGATAGCCGCAGGTTGTACACGCTGCTGGTGGAACGCATTCCCGCTACTGCGCAGCAAGAATAATTTACCCCACTCTAACTTAGAGGTGACACATGAAAATTACGCTACACCTTAAGCACATCCTGCTCGTCGTTTTATGCAGTGGCGGCGCGTTTGCACAGGCGCAACAATTGACCTCGGCCTGTGCATCAGATTGCGCGCTTGCGCTTAAAGAATGCCGCCAACAAGCTGATGGTCGAGCCATTACTGAAAGCGCAGTGATGCCCTATCAAGGTTCAAACAATCCCGCCCCGAATGCTAATCAACTTGATGCGCAGCGCAGCTTTCAAGCCGAGGTGCAAAAACGCCGCCTAGATAATCAACTGCAATGTGAAGCGCAGAAGAATCGCTGTGACAGCGCGTGTGCCTCCCCCGCTGCTGCTCCAAAAAAGAGTGTGATTTTTAAGTAACAAAACGGCTTAGAACTGCTCGTTTTCACCTAAGTATCGCCATTGTCCCAACGGCAAATCGCCTAGTTTAATTTTGCCGATGCGGATGCGTTTCAAGCCTGTAACTTTCAATCCTACTAGTTCGCACATGCGGCGAATTTGGCGTTTTTTGCCTTCGCGCAACACGAAGCGCAACTGGTCTTCATTTTGCCAAGTGACCTTGGCGGGCTTGAGATACTCGCCGTCTAATTTCAGGCCCTGGCACAACAATGCCAGCCCGCTGTCTTCCAACTGACCTTGCACGCGCACCAAGT
>JAVHRN010000111.1:0-6329 GCA_036171695.1 Gallionella sp. | reverse complement strand
TTCGCCGCCGTGGATGATTTGGCTGATGTCGAACAGGATGTAGGCCGAGAAAATCAGAATCGCAATCGCGGAAATCGCTAAAGACAATACGGGGACTTGGAAGAACAGATTTGCCAGTGACGCGATGACCAGCATGATTACGCCGATGAACAAAAACTTGCCCATGAAGCTGAAGTCTTTTTTGCTCACTGTTGCGTAAGTTGCCAAGCTAAAGAAAATTAAACCTGTGCCGCCCGCTGCCATGCCGACTAATTGCGCGCCATTACTAAAATGCAAAGCGTGTTGCAAAATCGGTCCTAAAAATACCCCCGCGACAAAGGTGAAGCCAAACATGGCGGCGATGCCCCATACGCTGTTGCGCAAGCTGCTCACCGCGAACAGTAAGCCCATCATTACCGCAAACATCACCAGCGAGCCGATGATGGGGTGTTGCGCCAGGATGGATAGATTGAGCGACATGCCGATAAATGCGCCGATGACGGTAGGAATCATGGTCAAGCCCAGCATCAGGTAAGTGTTGCGCAACACTTGATTTTGTTCAGCGGCGAGCGTGCCGATAGTGGTGGGGTTTTGGTATTGCATGGAGTGCCTCCGAAGATAAAATGTATTCAGGATGTTGATTTTGTAGCGGACGTGAGAGTAGCGATAAGACTTAAAAGTTGCAATCGACTTGCAATAAAAAAGGGACGCAACAATTAAGTTGCATCCCTTTTTTGGTGTTGGCGGAGTGGACGGGATTCGAACCCGCGACCCCCGGCGTGACAGGCCGGTATTCTAACCAACTGAACTACCACTCCAGTTTGATATTTGCTACTTGGCGGAAGCTGTGAGATTCGAACTCACGGACGATTTCTCGTCGGCAGTTTTCAAGACTGCTGGTTTAAACCACTCACCCAAACTTCCATGTTCTGCTGCTTCGTAAGCTAGGCGGCAGTTTTGGCTACGACATAACCTAAAGGTTAGTCTGCGCCGCCATAAGCCGCTACGCGACGTATGGTCAAGACTGCTGGTTTAAACCACTCACCCAAACTTCCCATTTCGCTCACCAAAATTCGTTGCCTCGTTTTGGAAGGCGCGCATTCTCTACGAAAGTGTCCTTGCTGTCTAGCGAAAATCTATCTTTTTACACAATCTGCCCAATTATTCGGTGTCTCATAGAGACGCACACGTTCTAAACGTAAGTGATTACCGTAGGTATCTTGGTAAACGGGGTTGAGAATGTTGAAGGCAATGTGTGCCAAATTTTCGGCAGTGGGGACGACGGGCAAAATCACGGTTTTGTGGTTCGGCAAGGTGGCTAAAAAGTCGCACACCGTTTTATCGTTGCAATACACCAAAAACGCATGATCCCATTTGTCGATTAACTCGGTTTTGGCGATGCGTTTTACATCAGAAAAATCCATCACCATGCCTTGCTCGGATTGACCTTCGGTGGCGATGACCTCGCCCGACAGGGTAATTTCAATGGCGTAACGATGACCGTGTAAATGTTTGCATTGACTGGTGTGATTAGGGATGCGGTGGCCTGCATCAAATTCTAGGCGGCTGGTAATTTGCATGGACTTAAGCGGATAAAAATTCGGCGCGGATTATAGCTTGAAGGTGCGCACGGCATGTTGAAAAGCGCGCAGCTCGTTGGAATGTGCGCCGTAGCGCAAGGCGTTATATCGCTCGGCGATAATGAATAGCTGTGCGCGCTGGTGTGGATAGTGAGTGCTGATTCGGTGGACGTAATCCAGGGCCGTTTCATGTGCGGCGCGCGGTAGTCCAGCGCGCGCCATGCGTTTGCAAAACTTAATCCAAGCGGCTTGCACGGGGTCGCGCTCACGCACCCATAAATGCCGCATCAACCAAAGGCTTAGCGCGGCGACAACTAGGCTCAAAGCGAGCATGATCTGGCGCGCTAGAGCTTCCCAGCTCACGTCTTGCATACCTAGCCGCGTCAATAATGCGTATTGTTTTTCGCTGTTGTAGCCGATGAGCCATTGATTCCATTGATTAGAGACGGCATCTAAATTCATGCGCAAATTGACTAACCATTGCGGCGGATTGCGCGCCATAAAACTTAACGCTGAGTTGTCGCTGAGTGCGGCGGATAAATTTTTCTGCACGCGTTCTGGGGCGATAGCAGCGGTGGGGTCAACGCGCACCCAGCCGCTGCCCTCCAACCATACTTCCGCCCAAGCATGCGCATCGGATTGCCGCACGATGGTGTAGTGGCCGATTTCGTTGTATTCGCCGCCTTGATAGCCCGTTACCACGCGCGCGGGGATATTGGCGGCGCGCATCAAGTAAACGAAAGCGGCGGCGTAGTGTTCGCAAAATCCTTGCCGCGTATTGAATAAAAATTCATCTATGCCGTCGCGTCCCAGTAGCGGCGGCTCTAGCGTGTAAATAAATTTTTCTTGGTTGAAATAACGCAGCGCGGTTGCGACGATGGCTGTGTCATCCGCACTTTGTGCGCGCCAGCGTGTGGCGAGTTGACGCGCACGCGGATTGAGTTGCGCGGGCAGTTGCAAGCCACGCTGGCGTTGCGATTCAGACTCTGCAACATTGGCGCGATAACTTAAATTCGAGCGCATGACATAACGTATGCGGCTGGTAATGGGTTCTTTACTGAACACTTGAAAATCGTCATTCATCACCGCGTTAGCAGGCACGGTGTGCGGCACATCTAAAGCGTATAGCCACTTTTTATTGTGCGGTTCTAAGGTCACGCTGTATTCGACGAGTTGCGTTGCATCCCTAAATTGCGCAGGCGAATTAAAGCCACTCGCGCCTGTGGTCCACACTCGTCCATCGAAATTCCACAACACTGGACCGCGCCAATAGAGCTGCTCTTGACGCGGCATTGGGCTGCTATAAGTGACGCGAAACGCCACCGCTTCGGACAAGGTGAGTTTGCTCAAACTGCCCGGCTCCATGCGGTCGGACAAGCCGCTGCTGCTGTACGCGTCTTGCGGCATTCCCCATAGTGGGCCTTGAACGCGCGGGAATAATACGAAGGCAATCAGCATCAAGGGTGCGGCTTGCAGCAACATCACCGTGGCTAAACGCAGCTGTGGTTGCAAGGCGATTTGCGGTGCTTGGATGCGCAGCCAAGTTGCGATGATGACCAGCAGCGTGGCGCACATCCAAGCGGCGGTCGCGATGCTTTGCGAGTAAAAAAAATTGGTGATGATGAGAAAACACGCCAGATAAATCACCGCCATCGCGTCGCGCGCGTTGCGCACTTCGAGCAGCTTGAGCGCGGCTAACAGTACCAGCAAAGTCACGCCTACCTCGCGCCCAAACAGGCTATGAAAACTGCTGCCGATGGCGGCGACGCAAGCGATGGTGAGCGGCAGCAGCAACCAGCGTGATGGCAGAGGCGCATCGCGATACAGCAAATAGCTGCGCCAGACCAGCAAGGTTGTGGCGAGTGCCGACACCCATAACGGTAGATGCTCGGCGTGCGGTGCAGACACTAACAATAGCGTGAGTGCAAGGCTGTAGAGGGTTGCTCGCGTGAGCTTCATGTCAGTCCAAACAACGCTAGTCGGCGCAAGCATTCGGCTTGATGGGCGGGATTATTTTGTGGCGCGATTTCGCCATCGGGTAAGCGCAAGCCGTAGCGTAAATTTTGTGCGTCGGCATCTAACACCCAGCGCGTGAGCACAGACAATTTTTGCTCTACCGATGTGGCGGGAAGTTGCGCGAAATCGAGCCACACCTTAGTGCCCGCAGGCGAGGCAAATTGTTTGACTTGTAGCGCTTGTTCGCGTGCCAACGATTTCCACGCGATACGCGGCAAGGCATCACCCGCGACATAGCGGCGCAAGCCGGCAAAATCTTCATCGCCTGCCAGTAAGCGTTTCCCTGCGCCTTGCGGTGCGGCTTGTTCAGGCAAGGCTTGCGCACTCGCGGGTGAGGGATAAATCAGCGCGCGCACCTCAAAATGTACATACGTCCAAGCGTGAAAAAGTCCTAGTGGAAATTCGCTGTACAGGGTCAAACGTTGGCTGTCCAGCCAGCCGCGTTGGGTGGCGGGCAGGGCAAGCGCGACGGCTTGTGCTGTGTGTGCGGGTAGATTAAATACAGAGCGATGTTGCGCATCATCTTGCAAAATCATTTGATAGCGCGCGATGCGACTAGGGTTGTCAAAATGAAACACAAATTGCGCATCGCTGCCGACAAAAACGGGGCTAATGTGTCCTGCGCGAATGCGCAATTGCGCCAGATTGCGAAAGGTGTAAAGCATCGACAGCAGCCCCAGCATCGCTAGCAAAAAAGTCAGCACATAGCCTAGGCTCAAGTTGTAATTGATACAGCCCAACAGCATGAGAGCCAGTACCAGCAAAAATCCCAAGCCCTGTCGCGACGGCAAAATATAAATGCGCCGTTGCGTGAGTTCGACCGTACCCGTCTCGGCCGTGCGCCGCATCGCCCAGTCACGAAATAGCTGTTTAGCGCGGCTCAGCATGGGTGTGTGCCGCGCTTACGGAATGGCAACCGCAGCGAGCAGTTGCGCGCCGATATTGTGCGCATCACCGCGAGGCTGAGTGCTTTGCAAACGATGGCTGGCGACGCTCCCTAGCACCGCTTGCACGTCTTCTGGCAACACCGCTTGGCGACCATCGAGCAACGCCCAAGCGCGTGCGGCGGCGAGTAGCGACAGTCCCGCACGCGGTGATAAACCGTGTACATAGTCAGCCGATTCACGCGTGTGTTGGAGGATGGCTTGCACATAATCGAGCAGGGCGGGCGCGACAAAAATTTGTGAGGCTTGCTGCTGCAAAGCCAATAACTCTGCGGTGTCCAGTTGTGGTGTGAGATTTTTGACGAGCTCGCGGCGGTCTATGCCCGCCAACAATGCACGTTCAGCAAGCGCATCGGGATAGCCCAATTGGATGCGCATCAAAAAACGATCAAGTTGCGATTCGGGCAGCGGAAACGTGCCGATTTGATGGGATGGATTTTGCGTGGCGATGACAAAAAATGGCACAGGCAAGGCGCGCGTTACGCCTTCGATAGTTACTTGCTGTTCTTCCATCGCTTCGAGCAACGCGCTTTGCGCCTTGGGCGTGGCGCGGTTCACTTCATCCGCCAAAATCATTTGCGCAAAAATTGGTCCGGCATGAAATTTGAAGTCCGCCGTGTCGCGCTGATACACCGACACGCCCAAAATATCGGCGGGCAATAAGTCGCTGGTGAACTGGATACGTTGAAATTGCAAACCCAAAGTCTTCGCCAAAACATGCGCCAGCGTAGTTTTACCCACGCCCGGCAAGTCCTCGATGAGCAAATGCCCGCGTGCCAGCAAACACGCCAAGGCGAGCCTTATTTGCAAAGGTTTACCGACGATGATTTGCTCGGTTTGGGCGATGACGTTTTTAAGTGAGTGGGGCATGGTGGTCATTTTATGTAGAGTGGGCAGGCGTTGTTTGCCCGCGTGCCGCGCAATAAAACAGGTGGGCAGATACGGCTTGCCCACCCTACTTTTTTTCCAGCTTGGTTAAAGCATAATCGCCGCCATTACTTTGCGATCTTCGGCAACCAAAATGTTGTAGGTGCGGCAGGCGGCGGGGGTGTCCATAAACTCCACGCCTATGCCTAAATCGGTCAGCGCGCGATACAGTTTGGGATGCGCAAAGCGTTGTGTCGCACCTGTGCCGATAATCACAATCTCAGGCGCAAACGCTAAAAAATACTTGAAATGGTTTTCGTCCAGCGCGTCGAAATTGGCGACTTGCCAGTCTTCGCGCACCTCGGCGGCGTTGACCACAATGCTGTGATTGAAGGCGACGCGATTGACGAAAACGCTGCTCGCATCGTGTGCGGTGAACATTTTTGTGTCGCCTAAATTGGCTAAATGTAACTTCATTACAACTCCTATTTGCTGTGCCGTGGTTGCGCAGGTAAAATCCGCAGCTTTTTACATAAAACAAGGTGCGCAGTGCTGCTGTTTTATGACGAATATCTGTGCTGACTAGCAGGATTTATTACTCAAAAATTTGGATTCTAACATCGTGAAACCCATACTGAAATCGACCAAACTTTCCAACGTCTGTTATGACATACGCGGTCCTGTGATGGAACGCGCCAAGCAGATGGAAGAAGAAGGTCAGCGCATCATCAAGCTAAACATCGGTAACTTAGCACCGTTTGGTTTTGAAGCTCCTGAAGAAATTCAGCAAGACGTGATTTTGAATCTGCCTAATTCAGCAGGCTATTCCGATTCAAAAGGGATGTTCGCGCCGCGCAAGGCGATCATGCACTACTGTCAATCCAAGCAAATTATGGGCGTGGGGCTGGACGATATTTACATCGGCAACGGCGCGTCCGAGTTA
>JAVHRN010000110.1:29918-30562 GCA_036171695.1 Gallionella sp. | reverse complement strand
TGGCACAACAATGCCAGCCCGCTGTCTTCCAACTGACCTTGCACGCGCACCAAGTATTCTTTATCGACTTTGGAATCTTCGCCGATCAATTGCTTGGCGACGCGACCGTCTTGCGTGAGCACTAACAAACCTTGCGAGTCAATATCCAAGCGGCCTGCGGGGGCGAGGCCTAAATGTTGGCTGCGATGAAAACGATGTGCGGAGGTGTCGCCTGCCCAGTGATTTTCTTCATCAAACAACACGCTGGCAGGGCGATAGCCGTGCTCGGCTTGACCTGAAACATACGAAATCGGCTTGTTAATCAAAATCGTCACGCGCTCTTGCTGAGTGTTTTGCGCCGCAGTGCGCAGCGTGATTTTTTGATTCGCCAACACCTTAGTGCCGAGCAAACTGACTGGCACGCCATCGACTTCGACCCAGCCTTTTTCGATATACACATCGGCTTCGCGGCGTGAGCACAGCCCTAATTCGGACATACGTTTAGATAGGCGGATTTTTTCCATGATTGTTCTTATACGAAAGAGGCTGCGGATTACGCGGGGCGCGGATTTTACGCTATTACGGGTCTTGGCATAAAAAAACCAAGCCGTATTTTTTATACGCTGAACCAAGTGCGCCCCCTGCGACAATTTGTCGCAGGGGGC
>JAVHRN010000110.1:0-29908 GCA_036171695.1 Gallionella sp. | reverse complement strand
GGGGGGCGCGCGATTTTGTTCGATATAATTAAAAGTCCAACTTCAACTAATAGGAAATATCTTATATGAACACAGTTCGTCGTTTTCCAAGTTTACGCAATAGTTTGCGCGTAGCCATCGTCACTGCCTTGGCAGTCGCTCCTGCTGTATCTCTCGATTCCGCTTACGCCTGCGCAGCTTGTGATACCACTCTATCCACTGATTGGGATGCCCAAGGCCATACCACCAAGTCTGGTTTCACAGCTGACCTGTCTTACTCGACGCTCAATCAGAATCAGCAACGTTATGGTACGTCGAGCGCATCGAGCGCGCTGATTGACAATCAATTGATGAATGGTCAAGAAATTGAAGCGTTCACCAAGACACAGACCGTCACTGCGGCACTAATCTACAACAATGAGACTTGGGGTGTATCTGCACAAATTCCTTATGTGAGCCGTACTCATGCTACTTATAGCAACACTGCACCGCTCGGTTCGACTTATTTGACTTCTTCTGACAGCGGGCTTGGTGATATTAAAGTGATCGGTCGCTACACTGGTTTTTCAGAACACCGTACATCTGGCATCATCGCTGGCGTCAAATTTCCCACAGGTAATACTGGTGCCTACTTTAATGATGGGGTGACCGCACTCGATGCTGGTCTGCAAATCGGCACGGGTTCGACAGATGCTATTCTGGGCGGCTACACCAGCGGCACGTTCGATAGCTATGGTTGGTTCGCGCAAGGCACTGTGCAACACGCGGTAGCGACCAAAAAAGCTTTGGGCGATTTAGACTACCGCCCTGGCGATGCGTATTCCTTGAATAGCGGCCTGCACTACGCGGGCTTCGGCGCGAAGATCTCGCCCATGCTGCAACTGAACATCCTTAAACGTGAGGCGGATTCTGGCGCATTTACCGTGCCGCTCGATCCAATCACAAACGTACCTGTCAGCGGCGGCACCTTGGCTTACCTTGCGCCTGGTGTATCGGTACGTTTGGGCGGCGGAGCAACGGCTTATACCTTTATCCAGTTGCCGATTTACCAAAATGTCAACTCGCTACAAATCACCCCTAAATACACCTTCACCTTGGGTGTGCGACAATCGTTCTAACCTAACTGATGCAACATAAAAGCCGATGCACATGACATCTAAAAAATCGGCACAACAACAAGGAGCACTATTGGTGCTCCTTTTGTCGTTGTGCGCAATGCAATCTGCCTATGCGGATAACTGGAAACTTAAAGATAAAGAGGGCGTGCGATACACACTTGCCGAATTAAAGGGAAAGTGGGTACTGGTCAATTTCTGGGCTCCTTGGTGTCCACCCTGTTTGCAAGAACTGCCCGATTTACTCGCCTTTCAACAGCACCATAAAAATGTGCAAGTGATTGGTGTGGCGGTGATGTACAAGAGCCGTAAAGAAGTTCTCGACTTGGTGGCGAAAGCAGCTATCAGCTATCCCATCGTGCTAGGCAATGAAGACATCGCCGCTGATTTTGGTGGCATGCAAGGCATGCCGACCAGCTTTCTCTACAGCCCCGACGGCAAATTGCTAGGCACACACCAAGGCCCGCTGACGCAGGATGAAATGGAGCTCGCCATCACCCAATCGCCTGCCTCCGCTACGGTATTCATACCCTGAGCCGTTGCAAAGCGCGCTCCGCTAGCAGCGGAAAATACTCTAAACTGCCAACCTCACCCGCCAGTTTGCCAGCACGCTCACCACGCCAATTCGTATGAATCTATTCTGTAAAAATCACGCTATCGCTTTGTTAGCCGGCGCGCTGTGCGTACTGGGCTTTGCGCCGTTCGGCGTTTATCCCTTGCCGATATTGGCACTCGCGGTGTTGTTCGTGCTGTGGTTGCGCGCGGAATCGGTGCGCGCGCAAGTGCAATTAGGCTGGTGGTTTGGCTTAGGTTTTTTCGCCAGCGGGGTGAGTTGGATTTATGTCGCGTTGCACGACTATGGCGAAATGCCGATGTATTTATCGCTGCCCGCGATCATTTTGTTTGCGGCATTTTTGGCGTTGCTGCCTGCGCTGGCGGGCTATCTGCAAGCACGTTTACGCGGCACGTCGAGGCTAAGATTATTGCTGGTGATGCCTGCCGTTTGGGTGTTGGTGGAATGGTTGCGCGGCATGTTATTTACGGGTTTTCCGTGGCTGACTTTGGGCTACGCGCATAGTGATAGTCCGTTGGCAGGTTATGCGCCCGTGTTGGGTGTGTATGGCGTGTCGTTGTTTGCGGCATTGAGCGCGGGATTCTTGGCTTTAGTGTGGCAAGTGCGCGGGACGCGCGCGGGCAAATTCGCGTTGTTGGGTTTGGCTGCAATTTGGTTGACGGGCGCGGCGTTGCGCACGGTGCAATGGACGCAGCCGCAAGGTGAGGCGTTCAGCGTGGCGTTGTTACAAGGCAATATCGCGCAGGATTTGAAGTTCAACGAAGACGCGTTGATCGGTACTTTGGAAACGTATCGTCGCCAAATTTTAAGCACGAAGGCGCGCTTGATTGTGCTGCCCGAAAGCGCGTTTCCGCTGTTGCGCAGCGAAGTGCCGCCGCAGTTGCTCGCACAAATTCGCGAGCACGCCAAACGCAACGCCAGCGACGTGTTAATCGGTTCATTCGATAAAGACAACGGGCGTTATTACAACAGCGTGTTTGCTCTGGGCGCGTCGGAAAATGCGTATGCCGCCGAGCAGCATTACCGCAAGACGCACCTTGTGCCATTTGGCGAATTTATTCCTTGGCGCGATGCGTTGGGCTGGTTGATTAACGGCGTGTTAAATATCCCGATGGGTGATTTGGCGCGTGGCGGCGTAGCTCAATATCCGCTTGCTTTGGCGGGGCAGCAGGTGGGGGTGAACATCTGCTACGAAGACGTTTTTGGCGAGGAAATTATTAACGCGCTACCTACTGCCACACTGCTGGTCAATGTTACCAATGACGCATGGTATGGACACTCTCTCGCTGCCGCGCAACACAATCAAATTTCGCAACTGCGCGCGCTCGAAACGGGTCGCATGATGTTGCGTGCCACTAACACTGGCGTGACTTCCATCATCAATGTGGAGGGCAAAATTGTGCAGCAATTAGCGCAGCATGAAGAGGGTGTGTTGCAAGGCATGGCGCAAGGTTATACGGGCAGTACGCCGTATGTGCGCTGGGGAAATTTTGCGCTGGTGATGTTGCTGATTGCCCTGCTGGGCGCGGCTGCGATTCGTCCCCTCGCCCGCTGGTGGGAGAGGGTGAGGGCGTGACGTGGTACTGCTATTTATTACGCTGCGCCGACGATACCTTGTATTGCGGCATCACCAACGATATAGCCAAACGCCTTGCCGCACACAACGATGGTACAGGCGCGAAATACACGCGGGCGCGCTTACCTGTGGTGCTGGTCTATCAGGAAAATTGTGCCGACCGTTCGGCTGCCAGCAAACGCGAATTAGCGATTAAAAAACTCAGCCGTGAAAAAAAGTTGGCGTTGCTTGCGGCGGCTTAAAACGCTGTTGTAACTTTGTGCTGATGCGCAACCATTACCTCGTATTTCTTTGCCTACGAACCTTTCCCGACCTTGCAATAAAACCTAGCCCAGCACCGGAAATAAGCCGCGCAAACCGCCAGCAATAAACTCCACCGCAATCGCGGCGAGCAGTAAGCCCATCAAGCGCGTGACGATGTTGCTACCCACTTTGCCTAAGCGTTGCGACACCCACGGCGCGATTAAAAAAGTCAGCCATACGCTCAAACTGAGCAGCAACAAAATCATCGCCATCACGCTGATATGTCCGATGCCCGTGGCTTTGTGCGCGTCGAGTATCACGGTGCTAATCGCGCCAGGTCCTGCTAGGAGCGGGGTGGATAACGGCACGATGGCAACGGAGGCGGTGGCATCCCCCTCGTTGTTTTTTTCGCGCGCCATTTTCGGTTTGTCGCCCAATAGCATGTTGATCGCCATGAGCAAAATTAAAATCCCACCAGCGGTGCGGAAGGAGTGAATGCTGATGGCAAAAAAGTTTAGTAAAGCGGTGCCCACTAACAATGCCAGCAACAAAATTAAGAACACCGTCAGAGATGCCAAACGCCCGACTCGATCACGCTTTTGTGCGGTATAGCCAGCCGTGAGTGTGATGATGATGGGGATGATGCCGATGGGATCGACGATGGCGAATAAGCTGATAAAAATTTGGCTGTATTCAGTGATGTCCAGCATGGCGATGAGTTCAGACGGAGATGAATGGGCGCGCAATATACGAGAATTTTTCTTTCGTGTGGGAGCAACATGGGTTTTGTAAGCGCACGCGACATGGCGCGATAGCTGCCCAAATATCATCGCTTTGAGCAAACCGCGCGGGGTAAAACTCGGTAAAATGCGCGCCTTCTAAAAATGCCCTATTTTTTGCCATGTCCAATTCAGCGTCCAACTTAGCCAAGCTCAAGCAAGGGCTTACTTTTCAGCAAATCATACTTACGCTCCAAAGCTATTGGGATAAACAGGGTTGCGCGCTGTTGCAGCCTTACGACATGGAAGTCGGCGCGGGCACGTCGCATACCGCCACTTTTTTGCGCGCGCTAGGACCTGAACCTTGGCGCGCCGCTTATGTGCAGCCTTCACGTCGTCCCAAAGATGGTCGTTACGGCGAAAATCCCAATCGCTTGCAACACTATTATCAATTTCAAGTGATGCTCAAACCCGCTCCCGCCAACATTCTCGATTTGTATTTAGGCTCGTTGGAAGCCTTGGGTTTTGACCTGAAAAAAAATGACATTCGTTTTGTCGAAGACGATTGGGAAAATCCGACTTTGGGCGCATGGGGCTTGGGTTGGGAGGTGTGGTTGAACGGTATGGAAGTGACGCAATTCACTTATTTCCAACAAGTCGGCGGGATTGATTGCAAGCCGATTACGGGCGAGATTACTTACGGTTTGGAACGCCTCGCGATGTATTTGCAAGGCGTGGAAAGCGTCTATGAGTTGGTCTGGACGGAAGGCGTTTCTTACGGCGATGTCTATCACCAAAATGAAGTAGAGCAATCGACTTACAACTTTGAGCACAGCGATGTGGAGTTTTTATTGCACGCATTTAGCGCGCATGAAAAACAGGCGAAACACTTAATGGAAAATCAATTGGCGTTGCCTGCTTACGAGCAAGTGCTCAAAGCCGCGCATAGCTTTAATTTGTTGGACGCGCGCGGTGCGATTTCGGTGACCGAACGCGCTGCTTATATGGGACGCATACGCAATTTAGCGCGCAGCGTGGCGGCAGAATACTTGGCGAGTCGTGCCAAATTAGGCTTCCCGATGGCCCCGAAAAATTGGGCTGATGAAGTATTAGCGCAGCTAGATTTGAAAGCGCATAAGCCCAGCAATAGCAAGCAAACAGGAGCGGTAGCATGACGAGCAAAAATTTATTAGTGGAATTATTAGTTGAAGAACTGCCGCCTAAATCGCTGAAAAAACTGGGCGAAAACTTTGCTGCGGGACTGGCTGTTAGTTTGCAAGAACAAGGTTTGGCGGCTGCTGCTGCCGAGTTTGTTTGGTATGCCACGCCGCGTCGTTTAGCTGTTGTCGTTAAAGAAGTGTTGAGCAAAGCCGCCGACAAAGCGGTGGCGCATAAACTCATGCCAGTCAGCGTGGGCTTGACCGCCGAGGGTGATGCGACCCCCGCTTTGTTAAAGAAATTAGCCAGCTTGGGCGCGGATGCGAGCGCGTTGCCACAACTGAAACGTGTGCAAGATGGCAAGGCGGAAGCGTTGTTCTATGACACGGTGGCACGCGGTGCACCTTTGGCAATGGGCTTGCAAAAAGCCTTGAGCGATACGTTAAGCAAATTGCCGATTGCCAAAGTGATGAGCTATCAATTAGCGGATGGCTGGGAAACCGTGCATTTTGTGCGTCCCGCGCAAGGCTTGGTGGCATTGCATGGCGAAGATGTGGTGGCTATCACCGCGTTGGGTTTGCAAGCGGGGCGCGTTACGCAAGGGCATCGCTTTGAAGCGAGTGCGGCAAAAATTATTATTAAAGATGCCTATCACTACGCGCAACAGCTCGAACAAGAGGGCGCGGTAATCGCCAGCTTTGAGCAACGCCGTAGTGAAATTAGCCATCAAATGCACACCATCGCTGCCACACAACAGCTCAAAGTGATTGATGACGAAGCCTTGCTCGATGAGGTCACGGGTTTAGTAGAGCGTCCTAATGTGTTGCTCGGACAGTTTGAAATGAGCTTTTTGGAAGTGCCACAAGAGTGTTTGATTTTGACCATGAAGGCGAATCAAAAATACTTCCCTTTGCTCGACAAGACTGGGCAGTTGAGCAACAAATTTTTAATTGTTGCCAATGTCCGTCCGGCTGATGCTAGCTTGGTGATTGAAGGCAATGAGCGCGTGGTGCGGCCACGGTTAGCCGATGCCAAATTTTTCTTTAATCAAGACCGCAAAAAGAGTTTGGAATCGCGCATCCCAGGCTTAGCTAAAGTGGTCTATCACAACCAGCTTGGCACGCAATTAGAACGCTCCGAGCGTGTCGCCAAACTGGCTGGCACGATTGCACGTTTGCTCAATGCCGACAAAGAACAAGCGATACTCGCGGCGCGTTTGGCTAAGGCCGATTTGCTCACCGATATGGTTGGCGAATTTCCTGAGTTGCAAGGCGTGATGGGGCGTTACTACGCCTTGCATGACGGACAACACAAGGTCGTGGCCGATGCGATTGAAGGGCATTATCGTCCGCGCTTTGCGGGCGATTTTTTACCGCAAGGGCCGATTGCTTGCGCGGTGGCATTGGCCGATAAATTGGAAACTTTGGTGGGGATTTATGGCATTGGACAAGTGCCAACGGGCGATAAAGATCCCTTCGGTTTACGCCGCCACGCACTGGGAATTTTGCGCATTTTGATTGAAACGCCACTGGATTTATCGCTCGCCGCTCTGCTTAAGTTAGCCGCTAATAATTTTCCAGCGGGGTTGTTAAATGCCAAGGTTGCGGATGAGGTCGAACACTTTGTGACGGAACGTTTACGCAACTATTTACGCGAACAAAATTTTGAAATCGCGCACATCGACGCGGTGTTGGCGGTACTCGCTGGACGTACGCACGAAGTGTTGCCGCGCTTACAAGGGGTGCGCACTTTCGCTGCGCTTTCAACCGCGAAAGAATTAGCTGCCGCCAATAAACGCGTGCAAAACATCATGCGCAAAAATGCCGAAGAGTTGGGTGAGCAAATGCATGGCGCAGCGGTACAAAAAGCTTTATTGCAGGAAGCTGCCGAGCGTGATTTATACAGCGCGATGCAAGACATCAAGCCGATGGCAAACGACTATTTAGTGCGTGGCGATTACGGTCAAAATCTGAAAATTTTAGTCACGCTTAAACCGTTTATTGATGACTTTTTTGAAGGTGTGATGGTGATGTGTAAAGAGCCTGAGCTGCGTATCAATCGCGGTGCGTTACTGCAAGAACTGGGCGATTTGATGAACCAAGCGGCGGATATTTCTAAGCTGGCGGCTTAATAGCGTAGTTCGCCACTAGCCCGCTGTGTGGAAGGCTAGTGCGCGATAGCGCAAGGTCAGCATCGCCCAATAAATTAGGCTTTCACAATCGACTTAGCACTTATTGCTTAAAACATGAAACTCATCATTCTCGACCGCGACGGCGTGATCAATTTAGATTCCGACCAGTTTATTAAAAGCCCCGCCGAATGGCAGCCAATCCCCGGCAGCTTGGAAGGCATCGCGCGCCTAAATCAAGCGGGTTATCGTGTCGCCGTGGCCACCAATCAATCGGGTGTGGGGCGCGGATTGTTTGATATGACCACGCTCAACGCCATACACGACAAGATGCACAAGGCGGCGGCCTTAGTCGGCGCGCGCATTGATAGCGTATTTTTTTGTCCGCACACATCTGATGCGCATTGCGCCTGTCGCAAGCCTAAATCGGGCATGTTTGAAGAAATCGCTGCACGCTACAACGTCAGCTTAAAAAATGTCCCTGCGGTGGGAGACTCCTTGCGCGACTTGCAAGCAGGTGCGGCATTGGGTGTAAAACCGTATTTGGTGTTGACTGGTAAAGGCGCAAAAACCCAAGCAGCAGGCGGCTTGCCAGACGACACACAAATTTTTACTAACCTTGCCAGCGTGGTCGCATCTCTATTATGAAATTACTCCGCTCGATTATTTTTCTGCTCGCGCAAATTATCTACACCGTTTTATACGCGCTGCTGACCCCGCTGATTTTTTTGCTTAATGCGCATTGGCGGTATCGCGTATTGATTGGTTTTGCGCATGGCGTGTTATGGCTGTTGCGGGTGATTTGCGGCATCAAAATGCAGGTGCGCGGTGCGCAAAACATCCCCGCTGAAGCCTGCGTGGTCTTGAGCAAACATCAATCTGCATGGGAAACTTTGGCGTTGCAATTAGTCTTGCCAGCGCATGTTTGGGTGGTTAAACGCGAATTGTTATGGCTGCCGTTTTTTGGTTGGTTGTTGGCGTTATCTAGCCCCATCGCGCTCAATCGCGGCAAGGGTAAAGCGGCGATGCAGCAACTACTGGTAAAAGGTAAGCAAAAATTACAGCAAGGCTTTAGCGTGGTGTTATTTCCCGAAGGCACACGGATGCCTTATGGCGTGCGCGGCAAATACAAAATCGGCGGTGCATTATTAGCCGAACATAGCGGTGCAGCGGTGTTGCCGGTCGCGCATAACGCGGGCAAGTTTTGGGGGCGCAATGCCTTTATCAAACATCCTGGCACGATTACCTTGAGCATCGGCAAACCTATCGCCAGCAAGGGTTTGGATGCTGCCCACCTCAATGCCCAAGTCGAAGCGTGGATAGAAACTGAGATGGAGACGCTAGGCTGATGCCTACTACCTCGACACCCGCAATAGGCCTGTCCGAGGTGTCTCAGTGGCTACGCAATTCCCCGCCTGCCAGCGAACAACGCGCCACGTTGCTGGCGGGGCAGCACATTACTTACACCTTAAAACGTAGCAGTAAACGCCGCAGTATTGGGCTGCGTATCGACGAGCGTGGCTTGACGGTGAGCATGCCGTTGCGCGCGTCTGAGCAGTGGCTGGACAGCGTGTTAAGTGAAAAAGCCGCGTGGGTGGTGGAAAAACTACATGGCTGGCAAGCGCGGTTGCCGCTGGCTAAAGCGACTTGGCAAGAAGGTGAGTCGCTGGACTATTTAGGTGAGTTGCTCACCTTGCGTATCGAACGCGGTAGTTTTGTGGCGGCGGCACAACGCCGCGCGGACGCGCTGCATGTGTTTGTAAAACCAGCCGCCACCGAGGCGCATATCGAACGGGCGGTCACGCTGTGGTATCGCAGCCAAGCCTTGCAATTATTCACCGACCGCTGCGCACACTACGCAGCCTTGATGGCTGTTGTGCCGCTGCATATTGAACTATCCACCGCCAAGACTTTATGGGGTTGTTGCACCGCCAGCGGCACGGTGCGTCTCAATTTACAACTCATCAAATTGCCGCTGCACCTGATTGATTATGTGGTGGTGCATGAGCTGGCGCATTTACGCGAGATGAATCACTCCGCTGCTTTTTGGGCGGAGGTGAAATTGGCTTGCCCTCATTACCTCAAGCACCGCGCCGAATTAAAAGCCATCGCACTGGCTTAACATGTTGCGCAGCGGTCTAGATATTTTTCGCGCGCTCAGCTCCGTTATATTCAGGTATCTTCACGCCCATCTTCAGCGTGTCAAAAAATGTCCCATAAACTTTTTAGATGCGTTGTGTTTTTTGCTTCGCACTAAAAAATCACAGGATGGCGAACATGGAAAAACCAGAGTTGATGCAAAACACTTTGACTGCATTGGTGGTGTTAGTGCTGTTAGGTGTATTGGCCTTTCTCTATAACAAAACGCAAGCGGTCGATTTGCATGAGCAAAACGAAGTGATGAGTTTGTTGAGCGAGCTAAAGGATATTGATAATCGTTGGGATTTTGAGGTGCAGCGTGCTCGTATGGATTTATCTGTAGGCGCGGCTGAAACTTATAGCCGTGTCGATGCGGGTGACAAAGCCTTGCGTGACATTACGCGTATGGCGCAACGCACCAGCAGCACGAGCTTACGTTCTGGACTCACCGAGTTGCGTCAGGCGATTCAAAATAAAGCCGATTTGGTCGCGCAATACAAAGCCGAGAATCAGCTCAATAAAACCGCTTTGCAATTGTTGCTGAAAAACGCGCACGAGCTCAGTGACTTTGATAGCAACGCTTTGTCGCCAACTTATCAGAGCGCGTTAAATAAAATTTTGAATCTCGCGCCGCAATACTTTATGCAAGTGCAAGAGACTCAAAGCAGTGGACTAAACGAAGCGGCAGCAGTGTTGCATGCTGGCGAACGAACTGAGCGTGTGCAGCAGTTGCTTGATGCTTTGCAAGTTATGCAAAAACACCTTCCTGCCGAGTTGGCTTTGTATGGTCAGCTCGAAGTTCTGACTTCGGGGCCGCGCTTAGTCAATATGACTTTGTCATTCAATAATGAACTCGATCAAACTTTGCAAGAGAAAGAACGCTATCGCATTTATTTGGTGTACTACTCAGGCGCATTGCTGGTGTTGTTGGCGTATTTTGGCTTGAAAATTAAAGCGGCAAATCAAACGCTGGAACATCGTGTTGTGTCTCGCACCAAAGAGTTATCTGCTGCGATGAAGCATTTGAAAGAATCCGAGTCGCAACTTATTCAATCCGAAAAAATGTCGTCTTTAGGGCAGATGGTGGCTGGGGTTGCACACGAAATTAACACTCCGCTTGCCTATGTGAAAAATAGTTTGGCGCGGGTCTCGGAGCAAATGCCTAGCATCGCTACTGCTTTGCAGCATTGCCAAGAATTGTTGGGGCTGTTGAAAGCGGGCAACAATCCTGAGGCACTGGCAAAAAGTTTTGCGCAGAGTTCTGAACAGCTCGCCAGCTTGCAACAGCAACACGTCATCGAAGACTTAAATGAATTAGTTAAAGACGGTTTATTCGGTACGACACAAGTTGCCGAAATTGTCGGAAATTTGAAAAACTTTAGTCGCTTAGATCGCAGTAAAGTTGCTAAATTTAATTTGAACGAAGGCTTGGACAGTACGTTGTTACTCGCCAAACATTTACTTAAGTCTGTGCTGATAGACAAGCATTACGGACAAATTCCCGACATTACCTGTTCTCCTTCGCAACTCAATCAAGTTTTTTTGAATTTGATTACCAATGCCGCGCAAGCGATGAAAAATGAGGCGGGCACGATTTCCTTAGTCACCAAAATCGCTGGTGAAGGCGTTGAAGTGGTCGTGGTGGATAACGGCAATGGCATCCCCGCCGATATTTTGCCGAAGATTTTTGATCCTTTTTTTACTACCAAAGAAATTGGTAAAGGCACGGGCTTAGGCTTGTCGATTTCTTATAAAATTATTCAACAACACGGCGGGACAATTAAGGCAGAATCAAAGGTTGGTATGGGTACTAAATTTATTATCTGGCTACCATTAAAACCGCCTGCAGAAGCAGCGTTAGAAGGATAAGCGTCATGGTCGCACCGACACAAATTGGTAAGTATCAAATTCAAGGTGAATTAGGCAAAGGTGGTATGGGGGTGGTCTGGCGTGGCTGGGATGCCGCTATCGCCCGCGCGGTGGCAATTAAGTGCATCGACAAAAGCTCGCATCAAGGCGCGGAACTCGATGAGTTGCTGCAACGCTTCCGCCAGGAAGCACAAGTGGTCGGGCGTTTAGTTCATCCGCGTATTGTGCAAATCTACGACTATCTAGAGGACGAGCAAGGTGCGTATATTGTTATGGAGTTGGTGCATGGCAAACCGCTCTCTCAGCACCTAGCGCAAGGCGATCAATACGAGATACACGAAGTCGGTCAAATCATTGTGCAAATTCTCGACGGTATCGGCTATGCGCATGCACACAAGGTGGTGCATCGCGACATTAAGCCCTCCAATATCCTCATCAATAATGATGGCCGTATCAAAATAAATGACTTTGGTATTGCTCACGTTGAGGCCTCTACGCTCACGCAAATGGGTGATTTATTGGGTACGCCGCATTACATGTCGCCTGAGCAGTTCTTAGGCAAAGAGATCACGCCGCTAGTCGATTTATTTGCCATTGCGGTCATAGCTTACGAATTACTGACGCGTAATCGTCCTTTCACTGGCACGGTCGCGACCATCATGCAGCAAGTGTTGGCGGTCGATCCTATTAAGCCTTCTATGCTGAATATGCATTTGTCGGCTTCAATGGATGAGGTGTTGCTCAAAGCGCTCTCTAAAAAAGCGGAAGATCGCTATCCCAGCGCGCGCGAATTTTCCGATGCGTTTAAGTTGGCCGTGCGAGATTCGATTAGTTCGAGTGCAGACACGCTGGCAAGTGTTTCTGCTGCGCAGCCGTTTGATGGCAATGCCTTGCTGAATGTGGCGCAAGCAATGAACACGGTGCAAATCAAAGCCGCAGCGTTTCAAGCGAGCGATGATACGGGCGGCTCAATTAGCTTGGATACCAGTGTGAAGAAGGCGCGCTTGCTCATCGTGGATGATGAAGAGCGCATCTTGACCGCCCTGAAGTCTTTATTCCGCGAGCGTTACCACGTATTTACTACCACCGATGGCAACAAGGCTTTGGAGTTTTTACGCAAATATCAAATGCATGTGATTATCAGCGATCAGCGTATGCCCATGATGTTGGGCGTGGATTTATTGCGCCGTTCGCGTGAAATCTCGCCGCGTAGCGTGCGCATTTTGTTAACGGGCTATTCGGATTTGTCGTCTATCGTGGGGTCAATTAACGATGGTGAGGTGTATCGCTTTATCAATAAACCTTGGGATAACGCCGCTTTACACGGCGTAGTGGCGGAAGCGGTCACCATTGCACTGGAGCTGGCTGACACCAAGAGTGCGGTGATTGCCTTGCCTGCCAAAATGAATGCGGCAGTGTTGGTAATCGCACCAGATGAGGATATTTTTCGGGTGACGCGCGAGCTGGTTGGTACGCTCTGTCCGGTGTTATATGCCGCAGATAGCGAAGCGGCGATGCTGATTTTGCAACAACAAGAAGTCGCGGTGGTGGTGGCTGACGTGGAAGCGAGTCAAATTGAGCTGACCTCCATGCTGAAATTATTGAAGCAAGAAACCCCGCAAATTCTGACCATCGTCACCACTAGAAAAGCCGATTCAGAGTTAGTGATTGAACTCATCAATCAAGCACAAGTTTTCCGCATTTTGTCTAAACCCATCAATGTGGCTTTATTAAAAGAGCATGTACATGCGGCATTGCAACGTTATTTAAGTTACAAGCAAACCCCTAAGTTGCTGCAAAGTCATAAAGTACAAAGCATGCCAGAGGTGCGTGAATCAAACATTGGTTTACGCATTTTGAATCATCTACGACTATTTCGCGGCAAGTGGTTTGGCGCAACTTAGAAGGTCAAACGCTCACGTTGATCTGCGAATAATTCGATGAGCTTGGCGTACAACTCACCGCCATCACGGCGGCTAAACCAAGCATTATTTTGATAAGCAAAATGAAAGCCGCCTGATTTTGCCGCCACCCAAATTTCTTGATTCACGTCATGGCGATTGATAATAATTTTCGCGCCATTATCAAACTCTACTTCCAGCACATTGCCACTACGATTGCCTTCGACATCCCCGCCACACGCATCAATCGCCGTTTCAATTTTTGCTAAAGCGGCATCCGCCAGTTGGTTGAATTCATGTTCAGTCATTTATAATCCGCCTCTTTCATTTTTTGGGTTGCGCGCAATGTCGCTACGTCTTTGCATTATCGTGGGTTTAGTTTTGTTGATGCAAGGCTGTGGACGTAAAGGCACGTTATATTTACCTGCTAACGCGCCCGTCGCTAACGCCATTCCTGCCAGCTCCGCTGTGCCTAATACTCAATCTGCGCCTTAACTTTTTTCAAAATTATGTCTAATTATTTCACGCAAAAAAACTCTCAACTGCACGCTGAAAATGTTGCTCTTAGCGATATTGCCGCGCAATTTGCTACCCCCTGTTACGTCTATTCGCGCGCCGCGCTGACCGATGCGTATCAGCAATTTAGTCAGGCTTTGCAAGGCCGCGAGCATTTGATTTGCTATGCGGTTAAAGCCAATGGCAATCTCGCGGTGCTTAATGTCTTAGCGCGTTTAGGCGCGGGCTTTGACATCGTATCGGGTGGCGAATTGCAACGCGTGTTGGCAGCGGGTGGCGCAGCGCAAAAAATTGTTTTTTCGGGCGTAGGGAAAAGTCGTGACGATATGCGCATGGCGTTGGACGCAAACATTTTGTGCTTTAACGTCGAGTCCGCACCTGAGCTCGACAGGCTCAATGAAGTTGCCGCAAGCATGGGCAAAATCGCCGCGATTAGCTTGCGCGTCAATCCCGATGTCGATGCCAAAACCCATCCGTATATTTCTACAGGTTTGAAGCAAAATAAATTCGGCGTGGCATATACCGAGGCGATTGCGCTGTATCGCCATGCGCACAGTTTGAAAAATTTACGCATCACGGGCATGGATTGCCACATCGGCTCGCAACTTACCGAAACCAGCCCGTTTATCGCCGCCGTGGAAAAGATATTACTGTTGGTGGATCAACTCGCCGCTGAAGGTATTACGCTCACGCACCTTGATTTAGGCGGCGGTTTGGGCATTTGCTACGACGATGAAACACCCCCCGCAATTAGCGACTACATCGCCGCTTTGCTCAAAGCCTTGGCGGGGCGCACCCATAAACTGATCCTCGAACCAGGGCGTGTATTAGTCGGCAATGCGGGTGTGTTATTGACTAAAGTTGAGTACCTCAAACACGGCGAAGAAAAGAATTTCGCGATTGTCGATGCCGCCATGAACGACCTGATGCGCCCCGCTTTGTACGATGCTTATCATCGGATTGTGCCCGTCAAACAAGAAAAAAATGTTGCTCAAAATTTTGATGTAGTTGGCCCAATCTGTGAAACAGGCGACTTCATCGGACGCAATCGTAGTCTCGCCATTCAGGAAGGTTCGTTACTCGCGGTGCTGTCGGCGGGTGCTTACGGCATGAGCATGAGCTCAAATTACAATGCGCGCGGACGCGCTGCCGAAGTAATGGTGGATGGCAATCAAGTTCATTTGGTGCGCGCCCGCGAAACTTTCGCTCACCTGATTGCGGGTGAATCTCTGCTGGCTTAATCCCTAGTCAGCGCGCGGTTGACAGCCCCTCGCGTTCTGGTAAATTCCGCCGCCCTTTTAAGAGTTTTTTCGTTTCATCAACCGCAACATTTTTAGCCTATTAGGAGTTCACCATGGCCGTATTAGTTGGCAAAACCGCCCCCGATTTCACCGCCGCCGCCGTATTGGGCAGCAACGAAATTAACGAATCATTCAATTTGCACAAGCACATCAAAAACAAAATGGCGGTGGTATTTTTCTACCCACTCGATTTCACCTTTGTGTGCCCTTCTGAAATCATCGCGTTCGACCATCGTTTGGATGAATTCAAAGCGCGCGGCGTAGAAGTTATCGGCGTGTCAATCGACTCGCATTTCACTCATTTGGCATGGAAAAACACGCCAGTGAACAACGGCGGGATTGGTCAAGTTCGCTACCCCTTGATTGCTGACATCAAGCACGACATTTGCAAAGCCTATGACGTGGAAGCGGACGGCGGCGTAGCGTACCGTGGCTCATTCCTGATTGATGCGGCTGGTGTAGTGCGCCATCAAGTGGTGAACGATTTGCCATTAGGTCGCAACATCGACGAAATGTTGCGCATGGTGGACGCGCTGCAATTCCACGAAGCACACGGCGAAGTTTGCCCAGCAGGTTGGAGCAAAGGCAAAGCAGGTATGGGCGCATCGACTGAAGGCGTAGCAAAATACTTGGCATCACACGCAAAAGATTTGTAAAAACGACTGCACAGCTTGATTGCAGTATCACGCATAACCCAAGCTGTTCGTTAATGTTGTCAGTTTTGATAAATCTAGCGCAATAAAAAACCACCTTCGGGTGGTTTTTTATTGCGCTAGAACAAGAAGCCGTTGTCCGCAGATTAGACAGATTTGCACAGATTTTTTCTTGTTTTTTAATTGGCGTGAATCGGCGTAATCTGCGGACTCACAGCTTTTTCCAGCATAATGCGCGCCTTATTTTTTTAGCTCCTTGCCATGAATTTTTTCGCTCGCATTTCTTATCAAATTCGCCGCACCCTTGCCTTGTTATTTGATCGCTTAGCGCACAAGTGGCGCGGGGCTTTTTACTTGTATTTGGCGGCGATTTTTAGTGTGTTGATTATTGCCGATACCGCTTATTTTCATGTGTTTGCCAACATGAAGCAGGGCGCGTTTGATTTGATGGTGCGCTATCGCGTGCATGTGCCGCCCGCCGACCCTGACATCGTGATTGTCGATATTAACGAAGCGAGTTTGGCGGCGATGGCGAAAGATTACGGGCGTTGGCCGTGGCCGCGTCAAGTGTTGGGCGAATTCGTCGAAGGCATCGAGGCGCAACACCCCAAAGCCATCGTGTTCGATATTTTGTTCAGTGATGCCGATGTGTATAACGCCGACAGTGATGCGTATTTCAATAGCGTCATTGCCAACACCGACAATACTTTTTTCCCGATGTTGCGGCTCAACGCTGACGATGATGGCTTGAGCCAACTCACGCCGCGCATGATTCCTGGCATCGTTGCGCTCGACAATGCACAAGCTGATGCGACGCTGGCGATGGTGCTGCCGTTTTTCCCTGCGGCCATGCAGAGTGGTCGTTTAGGCACGCATAACATTTATGCCGATAGCGATGGTATCGCGCGTCAATATCCTGTTTATCTAGACGACTATGGTTGGAAAATTCCGTCTTTGCCGCTGCGCATCGCGCAGATTTTGCATTACCCCGAACCTTTAGCAGCGAACGTTTTGCTGAACTGGCGCGGCGCGCCGTTCACTTATCACTCGGTCGGTTTTAGCGAGGTGTATAGCGATTTTTCACGCGAAAAAAAGCAGCGCAAATCTGACGAGTTCACTAACAAAATTGTCATCATTGGTTCGACTGCGCCAAGTTTGTTTGACATCAAAGCCACACCGTTAAGCCGCAATCATCCCGGCGTAGAAATTTTAGCCACTGCGATTGATAATTTTAAGCATGGTGATTTTTTACGTTTTCCCGATGCCAAAATTATTTATTTGCTGCTCACGCTCGCCTTAATTTGGGCGACTGCATGGGGCTTTTATCGCGATGCAGGGCGCGCCAAAATCGACGGATTATTTGGTGCCTCACAATTTATTTTGTTAGGTATTTGTTACGCCAGCATCAACTTCAGCAACACCTACATCAACCTCACTGGCCCTGTCACCTTAGGCTTGGCGTACTTCACGCTGGCGCGTGTGTATGACTTTGCCACGCGGCGCGCCTTACAGCAAAACACGGTGCGCGCCGCGCAACTGCATGAGGGCGCGTTGCAAGGCGTATTGATGCTGGTTCGATTGGGCGGCAATGACGCAGTGCTTAATGACGCGCTGCGCGAAAAAATCCGCCTGCAAATTAGCGCGTTGGGCGGGCAAAGCGTCGAGGTGATCAAAGGCTCGCAAAAAGGTATGTGGGATTTATTCGACAATATGCTGGCGATTTCTTGGTTGTACGAAACACAAGATGCAGCCATGGCGGCGCAGATCGAACAACAGATTCATCTCATAGAACAAGGCTTGTATGGCATTTTGCGCAAGCATTGCAAATTAAACGAAGGTGAAATTTTAAGTTTTGTGCAACGCGGTGAAATCCATGGCGGCGCGGCCGCACGCAATAGTTGGCGCGCTTTATTCGGCACAGCACTGGCCGCATGGCAACACCATAAAATGCAAGCGTAAATAGACAGCGAGCAGCGCGCTATCCCGTAAAATGCGCGACTTTTTCAGGAGTCATAATGCAAACCATTCATCTAAACGGCGGCGAACATGCAGTATTGCTGCTGCATGGCTTGCAAAGCAGCCCCGCTGAATTACAGCCACTGGCAAAACGTCTTAACCAAGCGGGCTACACCGTGCATGTGCCGCATCTGCGCGGCTATGGTTTTATTAAAGGTGATACCCCGCGCTCGGTCACGTCTTGGCCAGCCTGGCACGCCGCTGCTACCGCTGAATTTTTAGCGTTAAAAAGCCAGCACACCAGTGTGGCGATGGGCGGGCTATGTATCGGTGCGGTGCTGTCGTTAAGTGTGGCCGCCGAGCAAGGCGATAAGGTTGCCGCACTGACCTTATTGGCGACCACTTTGTGGTACGACGGCTGGGGCATTCCTTGGTATCGCTTTATGCGCTATGTCGGCTATTACACGCCCGCGCGCTACATTTATACCTATCGTGAGCGCGAGCCATTTGGTTTGAAAAATGAACAATTGCGTAAATGGATTGCCCGCGAAATGGCGCATAAAGATTCGACCATCGTGGGTGCATCCAAACTAAATTTGCCTGCGATACAAGAAGCCGAACGCATGATTGCGCACGTTAAAAAATCGCTGCCCAAGGTTACTGCCCCGACGATAGTGATTCATGCCGACGAGGATGAAATTTCCTCGATGCGTAATCCGCGCTATGTGATGGCGCATTTAGGCGCGGCGCACAAAGAGCTGGTTGTGCTGCATAACAGTTATCACATGATTACCGTGGATAACGATCGCGAACAAGTTGCGAGCGATACGCTACGTTTTTTTGCCGCACACCGCGCGTAGTCCGCAAGACCTAGCCATCAAGCTAGGGCAAAGCACGCGCAGCGTTCTGCTACAATGCGCGCGCTAAAATTTCAGGGTCAAAATAATGAGTTCTCTCGCAACAATACAACGCATGATGGTTGAGCAATTCGACCTTAAATTAGAACAGCTCACCCCTACAGCAGAACTCGCTGGTTTAGGCGTGGATTCCTTGTCTATCGTGGAGTTTATGTTCAATTTGGAAGATGAATTAAACATCAAATTTGGCGACGAGCGCGTGGAGTTAAAAACTGTGCAAGACATTGCCAATGTGGTTGACCAACTGGTCGCCACACAACACGGCAAAGCGTAATTTCCGCGATGAAACGACGCGTTGTCATCACAGGTTTAGGCGTTATCTCGCCTGTCGGTAACACCCCAGATGAATTTTTTGCGCAGTTAATGCGTGGAGAATCGGGCATCCAACGTCTGGATGTGCCCTTCCTAGACAAGCTCAATACGCGCATCGGCGCGCCCGTTAAAAACTTTAATCCGTCCGCGCATTTTTCCAAAATGCAGCTCACCAGCATGGATCGCTTTAGCCAGTTCGCTCTGGTTGCGGCGGCACAAGCCGTTGCCGATGCCAAGCTGGAATTACACGCGATGGAACAGCCGCGTGCGGGCGTGTACATGGGGTCGTGTTTGGGTGGGGCAGCAACGCTAGAAGACGGTTATGTGGAGGTCATGCAGCGGGATGTGGCGCGTGTTAAACCGCTCTCGGTATTGCTCAGCATGAACAACGCCGCAGCCTCGCACATCTCGATTAAATATGGTTTGCAAGGTCCAAATGTAACTTATGCAACGGCGTGTTCTTCGTCGGCGATTGCCATCGGCGAAGCCTATCGAAAAATTAAAGATGGCTATTGCGATGTTATGTTGGCGGGCGGCGCGGAAGCGATGTTGACGTTAGGCGCAATCAAAGCATGGGAAGCCTTGCGCACCTTGGCTAACGAAGATCCGTTGGATGCGGGCGCATCGTGCAAACCATTTGCGCAAGACCGCAGTGGTTTGGTGATGGGCGAAGGCGCGGCGGTGTTGGTGTTGGAAGATGCGGAACGTGCGGTTCAACGTGGTGCAAAAATCTATGCTGAATTAGTCGGCTACCACAGTTCATCGGATGCCAGCCACCTCACCAAACCTGATAGCACAGGACAAACGCGCACCATGCTTAGTGCCTTGAGCGAAGCGGGTTTGCAGCCTGCGGATATTGGTTACATCAATGCGCATGGCACGGCAACACACGCGGGCGATGTGCAAGAAACGCTGGCGATTAAAGCGGTGTTTGGCGCGGCGGCAAAAGCCGTCCCCATCAGCTCAACCAAGTCTATGCACGGACATTTAATGGGTGCGACAGGCGCAGTGGAATTTATCGCAGCCGTGTTGGCACTGCAAAATAATGCCGTGCCGCCCACCATCAACCTGCATCATCCCGATCCTGAATGCGACTTGGATTACGTCGCCAATCAAGGTCGCACGGGCTTAAATCTGAATGCCGTCATGTCGAATTCTTTTGCCTTCGGCGGCAGCAATGCGGTACTCATCGCGCAGCGATTTACTCGCTAAGTTCGCCTGCTAAATTTGGCGTAAACGTTGAGCTTGTGGGAGCGCGATTTATCGAGCGAGAGTTGCGCGCAGCAGCTTACGCAGTCAATTTCAACACGCGCAAAGTGCGTTCCCGTACTTCATGCAACAACGCTACATTCTCATCCAAGGACTCGCCATAAGACGGAATCATTTGTTTGAGTTTGGCCTGCCATTCGGCACTTTTCATGCGTTCAGGAAAGCAGCGTTGCAGCACTTCCAACATGGCTTGTACTGAGGTCGATGCGCCAGGCGAGGCACCTAATAATGCCGCGAGTGTGCCATCTGCTGCGGCGACAATTTCAGTGCCGAGTTCCAATTTGCCGCCTTTGACATCGCACTGTTTGATGATTTGTACGCGTTGTCCCGCCGAGGCTAATTCCCAATCGTCGGCTTGCGCTTCGGGATAAAAAAGCCGCAGTGCTGCCATGCGTTGGCTGTGCGTGTTTAATGCTTCGCCGACTAAATAACGCATCAGGTCAAAGTTGTTCAAACCCACGGACAGCATGGCTTTGAGGTTGTTGCCTTTGAGTGAACCAAATAAATCAAAGTGAGAGCCTTGCTTGAGAAATTTGCTGGTGATGCTGGCGAATGGACCGAACAACAAGGCGGCTTCGCCATCAATAATGCGCGCGTCTAAATGCGGCACTGACATCGGCGGCGCACCCGTTGGGGCTTTGCCATATACCTTGCTGTGATGACGTTTGACCACCTCAGGATTTTTACAAATCAGCCATTGTCCGCTGACGGGGAAGCCGCCATAGCCTTGGCTTTCAGGGATTTTGGATTTTTGCAGCAAAGGCAACGCGCCGCCGCCCGCGCCTAAAAATACGCTGCGCGCGTGGATGGTGTGGCTGTGTTGCTGATGGGTATCGGTCATGCGCACCTGCCAATGCCCATCGGCGGATTGTTTAAGCGTGTCGATGTGGTGACTTAATTTCAGCTCGAAGTTCTCCGAGTGTTTTAGTGCTGTTACCAACTTGCGCGTCAAGCTACCAAAGTCCACATCAGTGCCGTGTTTCACTTGGGTGGCGGCAACCGTTTGTGTCGCCGCGCGTTGCGTCATAACTAGCGGCATCCACTCACGCAACACTGCCGCGTCTTCGCTGTATTGCATTTCTTCAAACAAATGATGCGCGCTGAGTTTCTCAAAGCGTTGCCGTAAAAACGCCACGTCGGTTTCGCCCCACACCAAACTTTGATGACACACGGCATTGATAAATTTGGCCGGGTCGGACAACACTTTTTGTTCAACTAAATACGACCAAAATTGCAGCGATACTTCAAATGCCGAGTTAATTTGCAAAGCCTTGTCGATAGCAATCGAGCCATCTGCCAGCACGGGCGTGTAATTGAGTTCGCAATAGCCCGCATGTCCCGTGCCCGCGTTGTTCAAACTGTGCGAACTTTCGTGTGCGACGCTGGCGAGTCGCTCCACCATCAGTATTTTCAAACTCGGATCGAGGTGTGATAGCAGCGTCCCCAGCGTGGCACTCATCACCCCCGCACCGACTAATAAAACATCAACCGTATTATTCTTTTTCATCTCGTTATTCCTCAGTGTCTCTGTGGGGTTCTAGAACGTGCAATATCTAAGCAAGGCATTATTGCGACAGGTTTTATGTTTGAGAATCTCACCGTTATTTGCGCAAACTTTCTAACATTTTTTCCAATCTTTTCACCGACACAATTACCGGTGTTTTTAATTCTTGTGCGAACAGTGACACGCGTAATTCTTGCAGCAAATAGGCGAATTCATCTAAGCGCGGATCGCTGTGATGACTGACGCGCAACTTCTGCAAGGCTTGCAATAGCGGCTGCATTTGCGTCATACATTGCGCATCGCGCGCGGGATTGCTGCGCAGTTTTTCGATGCGCAAATTGATCGCTTTGAGATAGCGCGGCAGATGTTGCAAGCGTTCAAACGAGGTGCTTTCGATAAAGCGTTTATGCACCAAAAATTCTAGTTGCGCGCGCACGTCAGAAGCGGCTTGCGGGTGGCTTTTCAGCGCGGGCAAACTTTTTTGCAGCGCGTGAAATTCGCTGAGAATCGTCGCGCTTAAGCGCGCTAATTCTTGCGCAATCAGCAGCAGCCGATTCTTGGCTTCCTTGCCGCGCGCGACAAAAGTAGTCTCGTTAAATGGCAGCGGTTCGTTCAAGCAACAGCGCGTAAACGTCATCGTCAAAATCTGTTGCTGCAACTCTTGCGGCGTGCCGAGCGGCATATACAACATACCCAATTTTTGCGCATCAGGCAGATTTTTTTCCATGTATTTAACCTGCTCTTTAAGCAGCAACATGAACAAGCGATTCAGCCCTTTTTGATGCGCAGCATGTGCTGCCTCGCGCGTCTCAAACGCGCGCAACACCACCGCATCAACGTCGTCCACCAGCGCGTTGTACAGCGTGACGCTTTGCCCCGCGCGCTGCACGGTGCGTGTCTCGCTAAATTCACCAAAGCTCCAAGTTGCACTGCGGATTTCATTGGCGGGCGCATCGACTTGTTTGGTCACGGCTGCGATGACAGGCGCGGCGCGGGTGCTAAGTTCGCTGTGCAGTTGCGCAAAATTACGCGACATACCGAGCTGCCGACCATGCTCATCGAGCACGCGAAAATTCATCAGCAGATGTTGCGGCAGTTGTTCTAAACGAAACGCATCGAGCGGGGCATCGAGTTGTTTTTGTTCGCGCAGATAACGCGCTAAGGCTTGCAGCAGTGGCGTATTCGAGGCGTTTACATCGCGACAAAACGCCGCTGCAAATTCAGGCACGGGTACTAAGTTGCGGCGAATTTTTTGCGGCAAGGTCTTAATGAGTTGCACCACTTTTTCCGCCAAGATGCCTGGTATTAGCCATTCGCAACGCGCTGCTGAGACTTGATTGATAAGGGCGAGCGGCACGGTTAACGTGATGCCGTCATCGTTTTTGCCGGGTGAAAAGTTGTAGCTCAAAGCGAAGTTGATGGTGTCGATTTTGAGTTGCGGCGGGAATTTATCAGTGGTGATGCCGTGCGCTTCGTGGCGCATCAAATCGTCTTTTTGCAAAAATAATAATTTTGCGTCGCTGCGTTCCGCCTCTTTGCGCCAGTGTTCAAACGCCGCGCCGTTGTGAATGTCAGCGGGAATGCGTGCCTCGTAAAAAGCAAAAATCAATTCATCATCGACCAGCACGTCAGGGCGGCGCGCCTTATGTTCCAAGGCTTCGATGTCGGCAATCAACTTTTGGTTGTGCGCAAAAAACGTCGCGCGCGTGTCGAACTCGCCGCCGACCAAGGCCTGACGGATAAAAATTTCGCGCGATTCCGCCACACTCATCGGCCCGTAATGCACGCGCTTCTTGGCGTTGATGAGCAAGCCATGCAAGGTGCTGCGCTCAAACGCAGTAACTTGCGCCGCCTTTTTTTCCCAATGCGCATCGAAATAATGTCGCTTGATTAAATGTGCTCCGACCTCTTCCAGCCAATTTGGCTCGATGCGCGCCAAGGTGCGGGCAAACAGTTTATGCGTCTCGACTAGCTCGCCCGCCATCACCCATTTCGTGCCTTTTTTCGCCAGCACCGAGTTGTTGCCAATGACAAACTTGATGCCGCGCGCGCCTAGATATTCATTGCCTTCCACCGCCTTCATGCCGATGTTGCCAAGCAAGCCGCACAGTAATGCTTTATGTATTTCTTCGTAGCTGGCGGGTTGCTCGTTTTCCTTCATGCCCATCTCGGCCACTTGGCCGTGCAACTGTTGATGCAGCTCACGCCATTCGCGCAAACGCAGCGGCGATAAAAAGTTTTTGCGGCACTCTTCTGCCATCAAACGATTGGATTGTTTATGCGCCAAGGCTTGCTCAAACCACGCCCAAATTTTGAGGTAGGCGAGGAAGTCGGAACGCTCGTCAGCAAAGCGTTTGTGCGCCGCATCGGCAGCTTCTTGGCGTTCTTGGGGACGGTCGCGCGGGTCTTGTGTGGAAAGCGCGCTGGCGATGATGAGAATTTCGCTGAGGCAATGATATTGACGACCTGCAATGAGTAGGCGCGCGATTTTTGGGTCGAGCGGCAACTTAGCCAGTTCGTGGCCGAGCTTGGTTAATTCGCGGCTTTCGTCAATCGCTCCGAGTTCGGCGAGCAACTGGTAACCGTCTGCAATCATGCGCGGCGTGGGCGGCTCGATAAACGGGAAGGCGGCGATGTCACCGAGTGCTAACGCGCTCATGCGCAAGATGACGGTGGCGAGTGAGACGCGGAAAATTTCGGGGTCGGTGAATTCGTCGCGCTGCAAAAATTCGGCTTCGTCGTACAAGCGCACGCACACGCCGCTCATCACCCGTCCGCACCGTCCAGCGCGCTGATTAGCAGCGGCGCGTGAGATTTTTTCGATGTGTAATTGTTCGACTTTTTGGCGGATGCTGTAGCGATTCACGCGCGCTAATCCGCAGTCGATGACGTAGCCGATGTTGGGCACAGTGAGCGAAGTTTCTGCGACGTTGGTCGCCAATATCACGCGCCGTTTACCGCCCGTCTTGAACACGCGATCTTGCTCGGCGGCAGATAAGCGCGAGTACAGCGGCAGTACTTCTAGTCCGCTGTGGCGCGCGCTCGGCGCGTGATGTTTGCGTAACACTTCGGCGGTGTCGCGGATTTCGCGCTCACCCGGTAAAAACACCAACACGTCGCCTTTCAAGCCGCCCGCCGACAGCTCATCGAGAGCCGCGCTAATCGCTTGCGGTACGTCTTGCGCTTCGCCTTCTTCAGAAATTTGCAGCGGACGATAACGCGTTTCAACGGGATAGCTGCGCCCGGAAACTTCAATCACTTCGGCATTGAAATGTTTAGCAAACCTATCCGCATCGAGCGTTGCCGAGGTGATGATAAGTTTCAAATCGGGGCGACGCGGCAATAACTGCTTGAGATAGCCGAGCAGAAAATCAATGTTCAGCGAACGCTCGTGCGCCTCGTCGATAATCAGCGTGTCGTAATTTTTGAGCAGCGGATCGTGGTGAATTTCGGCGAGCAAAATCCCGTCCGTCATCAGTTTGATGCTGGTGTCTGCCGACACTTTGTCGTTGAAGCGCACTTTGTAACCGACCGTGCCGCCCAGCTCTGTTTTGAGTTCTGCTGCGATACGCGTTGCCACGGTGCGCGCTGCGACGCGACGCGGTTGGGTGTGACCAATGACCCCCAACATGCCGCGCCCTAACGTCAAACAAATTTTCGGTAACTGGGTAGTTTTGCCTGACCCTGTTTCACCGCACACAATGACCACTTGATGCGCACTAATGGCGCGCGCCAACTCCTCGCGTCTGCCGACTACAGGCAAATCGGCGGGAAACTCGATGGAGCTGAGCAAACTTAATTTAGTTTGGCGGCGCAGCGCGGCGGGGGATAGAGCTGAATTCAAATTGCCTCAAAAAAGCAAGGCTCGCATCGCTGCAAGCCTTGTTGCTAGTGGTATCAATGGGGGTGAATGAGTATCGCTGGGTGGCAAGTGTTCGTGCGGCGCAATTTTATCATGGTGTTTATACACGGCTTCCAAAAAGTTGCGCTCAACTTATCGCTGCGCTTTACAAGCTGCCCTGCGCGAAGGTGTTGCACTGATTTAAGTTACCGCTTTGCAAGCCAGTTTGAAACCAGTGCGTGCGTTGTGCCGCGCTGCCGTGGGTAAAACTTTCAGGCACTACCGTGCCGCGCGCCGCCATTTGGATGCTGTCATCGCCGACTGCCGCCGCAGCCGTCATGGCTTCTTCAATATCGCCCGCTTCGATAATGTTGCGCAGCTTTTGCGCGTGGTTAGCCCACACACCCGCATAACAATCCGCTTGTAATTCGAGGCGCACCGAGAGTTGATTTTGCTGCGCTTGTGAAGTGCGTCCGCGCAGTGCATCAACTTTGCCCGACGTGCCTAAGAGATTTTGTACATGGTGTCCGACTTCATGCGCGATGACATAGGCTTGCGCGAAATCGCCAGGGGCTTGATAGCGATCCCGCAGCTCTTGGTAGAAGCGTAAGTCGATATAAACTTTTTCATCACCAGGGCAATAAAACGGTCCCATCGCGGCTTGTCCTGTGCCGCACGCGGTGGGTGTCTGTCCGCTAAATAAAACTAATTTTGGCTCGCGATAAGAGCCACCCGCTTGCTGGAAAATATCGCGCCACACATCTTCGGTATCGGCTAATACCACCGCCACAAAACGCGCATCGGCATCATTAGCAGCGGGCGAGCGTGCGGGTGCGGATTGACTTTGCGGCGCACCACCGCCACTGAGTAAACTCAATACCGTCATGGGATTCATGCCCAACGCCCAAGAGGCGACGAAGGCGACGACGATCGTGCCTAAGCCTAAATTACGTCCCCCACCTAAGGAAAATCCGCCGTCTGCACTGCCGCGACGGTCTTCGATGTTGCTACTTTCTCGCTCGTTATCGGTGCGCATGGTTACCTCTTAAAAAGTTGTAGGGTGGTTGCCGCAAAAAAATTAGCGTTTGAAAATTGAGCCGAGTACGCCACGAATAATCTCGCGACCCACCGCTGAACCGATGGAGCGCATCGCGCTTTTCGCAAAGGCTTCGCCCATGCCTTGCCGATTGCTGCGCGCTGAATTGTCCAGCGGATTGCCGCCGCCAAACAGCCCGCCCAACATGCCGCCGATGCCGCCGATGCCGCCGATGCCGCTGCCAGATTCAGCAGCAGGGGCGGTTTGAGTGGGGGGATTTACGCTGCTTGGGGCGGCGGGTTCGGTACGGCCTTTGAGCAACTCGTAAGCCGATTCTCGATCGACTAATTTTTCGTAATGTCCTGCGAGCAAAGAATTTTGCAAAATTTGTTTGCGCTCCTCTGGCGTAATCGGACCGATTTGTGCGGCGGGCGGCGCGATTAAACAGCGTTCGACCATGGACGGTTGACCTTTTTCATTGAGGCAAGACACTAACGCTTCGCCCACGCCTAGCTCGGTAATAATTGCTTCTACATCCAAGGCGGGATTCGCGCGCATGGTTTCGGCGGCGGCTTTGACGGCTTTTTGATCGCGCGGGCTAAAGGCGCGCAAGGCATGTTGCACACGGTTGCCGAGCTGTCCCAATACTTTGTCGGGTACGTCGGCGGGGTTTTGCGTGATGAAGTAAACGCCCACGCCTTTGGAACGTATCAGGCGCACCACTTGCTCGATTTTTTCTAACAAAATCGCGGGCGCATCGGTAAACAATAAATGCGCTTCGTCAAAGAAAAATACTAATTTTGGCTTCGCCAAATCGCCCGCTTCGGGCAAGGTTTCATACAGCTCGGCAAGCAGCCACAACAGCATGGTCGAATAGACTTTGGGCGAGGTCATTAACTGGTCGGCGGCGAGGATGTTAATCATGCCTTGACCTTGGCTGTCGGTCTGCATCAAGTCTTCGATGTTAAGCATCGGTTCGCCGAATAGTTTGTCGCCACCTTGCATTTCGATTTGCAATAAACCGCGCTGAATCGCGCCGATGCTGGCGGTGGAAATGTTGCCGTATTCGGTGGTGAAATCGCTGGCGTTATCGCCCACACTTTGCACCATGGCGCGCAAATCTTTCAGGTCGAGCAGCAGCAGTCCGTTGTCATCCGCAATCTTGAACACCAATGCCAGCACACCTTGCTGCACTTCATTCAGATTCAACATGCGCCCCAACATTAACGGTCCCATATCGGAAATGGTGGCGCGTAGCGGATGCCCCATTGCGCCAAACACATCCCAAAAAGTCACGGGATAGGCGCGATTTTGGTAATCCGCTAATTTGAGCTGTTCGACGCGTGCGGCCACTTTCGCATTGCCTCCACCCGCTTTGGCAAGTCCGGATAAATCGCCTTTGATGTCCGACATAAACACTGGCACGCCCAAACGACTAAACGATTCGGCGAGGGTTTGCAGCGTGACGGTTTTGCCTGTCCCCGTTGCCCCCGTAATCAGCCCATGGCGATTCGCCATTTGTGGCAATAGGAAAATGTCTTGTGCATCATTTCTGGCAAGCAAAATGGGGTTGGTCATGGCGAGTGTATTGGGAAGTCAAAGCATAAATGATACCATCGCGCGCTTTTTTTATTGAATCGCAGCACAGTATTTCGGAGAGTTGAAATGGCAGGTCATAGCAAATGGGCAAATATCCAGCATCGCAAGGGCAAACAAGACGAGAAGCGCGGCAAAATTTTCACGCGCTTGATTAAAGAAATTACCGTCGCGGCGCGACTGGGCGGCAGCGACTCAGCGTGTAATCCGCGCCTGCGATTGGCGATGGATAAGGCGTATGCCAGCAACATGCCTAAAGACAACGTCGAGCGCGCCATTAAACGCGGCGCGGGCGAGCTGGATGGCGTGGATTACATGGAGTTGCGCTACGAAGGCTACGGCATCAACGGTGCGGCGGTGATGGTGGATTGCATGACCGAGAACAAGACGCGCACCGTCGGCGATGTGCGCCATGCGTTCAGCAAATACGGCGGTAATCTAGGCACGGACGGCTCGGTGGCGTTTATGTTCCAGCATTGCGGGCAAATGATTTTCGCGCCTGGCACGGATGAAAATGGCTTGCTCGAAGTGGCGTTGAATGCGGGCGCGGAAGACATTATCAATAATGATGATGGCAGCATCGAAGTGATTACCGCCATGCCTGATTTTTTAAGCGTGAAACAAATTTTGGAAGCCGCAGGCTACAAAGCCGAATTTGCCGAAGTGGTGATGAAGCCCTCTAGCGAAGTGCTCTTTAGCGGCGATGATGCAGTGAAAATGCAAAAACTGCTCGACGCGCTGGAAGATTTGGATGACGTGCAAGAGGTCTATACCACGGCGGTGTTTGAAGAATGAAAAATAGGATTCAGGATTCGGGATTCAGGATTAGAAATTCAGAAGCTAGGATTCAGGGGTAAAGCCCGCCGCGCGCTATGTTTTCTGATCATTCCCAAATCCCGAATCCTCAATTCTGCATCCGAATTTTAGGCATTGACCCAGGCTTACGCATCACGGGGTTCGGGGTCATCGACAAAGTCGGTCAGCAATTGCATTACGTTGGTAGTGGTTGCATTAAAACGCCAGCAGGCGAATTGCCGCCGCGTTTGAAAGTCATTTTGGAATCGTTGGGCGAGGTCATTGCACACTATCAACCGCAGCACGCGGCGGTGGAAAAAGTCTTCGTCAACGTCAATCCGCAATCCACTTTGTTGCTTGGACAAGCGCGCGGCGCAGCGATTTGCGCGGCGGTGCTGGCGAATTTACCCGTCGGTGAATACACCGCGCTGCAAGTGAAACAAGCGGTGGTTGGCAATGGGCACGCCGACAAAGAGCAGGTGCAAGCGATGGTGGTGCGGCTGCTGAAACTATCGGGTACGCCCAGTGCCGATGCGGCCGACGCGCTCGCGTGTGCGATTGCACATGCGCATGGTGGGCTAGGCTTGGGTGCGTTAGCAGGCAAAAAATTTCGGGTTAAGGGCGGGAGATTGATGGAATGATTGGACGCTTAACAGGTGTTTTGGTGGAAAAAAATCCGCCACAAATTGTGCTCGACGTGCAAGGTGTGGGCTACGAAGTGGATGTGCCGATGAGCACCTTTTACAACCTGCCCGCGCTCAAAGAAAAAGTGGTGCTGCATACGCAATTCGTGGTGCGCGAAGACGCGCAA
>JAVHRN010000109.1:0-1415 GCA_036171695.1 Gallionella sp. | reverse complement strand
ACTTGGTCTGCCGCGTGCGCTTCAAACAGGCGCTCCAACCATTTTTCGCGCAGAATATTGTCAACATTAGCATTGGCGATAACAGACACCAGTTCAGCAATTGCACGATTCACTGCACTGCCAATCGACCCTGATGAACTATCGACATTTTGCAGCGCAGGAGAAACTTTTTCTAAAAACAGCACCGCTCCTTCTGCGGCCACAACAGGCTCCTTCCGTGCGACCTTTTTGATCTCTGCAACTGCCTCCTTAATGCGTGTTATTGCCGGTTGAGAGCGCCAGCCAAACGCACCTCGACGAAATCGTGGCGCAAATTCCCAGACATGCTTTTCGGTTGTCGCTTTCAATATGTTTGCCATCATTGACCTTCAATCAACTTGCCTATCGATTGGTGTTGCATCCAGCTCAAGGATATTTTGTTCTTCATAATCGATATCCATCACCCTGTGCAAATAAGCATAAGCCACACGCCACCGCTGCTGTCCACAAAGCAAAGTGACGGTTTTATCGTTCAGGCGAATAATCCGACCGCTGCGCTTTTGCTGATTACGATCAAGAAATCCTACATCATCACCTATGGCGACCTCGTTGCGACCCAAGCCCTGCCGTGGTTGCTCACGAATTTGCACATCTGCCCCATCAAGATTGATGGCCACATAAGAAATCAGCCAACGCTTCCCGTCATTTTGATTGAGGATGACCGCTTGTTTTCTGCGCAACTCAAGAACTTTACCGCATCGGGAGGTATTTGCCTGTGCGTCAAAATATTCAATATCCTGACCAAGTTGCAACTTGGCCTGGATCGCCAGCAGCCAGCGTGGTTCATCCAGCACCCTGTCAATTGCAGCACGCATGCGGAAAAGTTCAAAAGCTGATGCCTGATTTAATGATTTGAGTACATCTGAAAAGTTCATAGGAATAGTATCCTGCGACAAGCTTGTACAAAAAGTGACGGATAAAAAGCAAGCCATTTTACAACCGCCCCATTCACCGATGCACTCATCATTTTTCCTGACCGCTAAAGGCCAGTTTTAATTTACACACTCCACTTGCGACACAGCCCAATATCCGCAACAATCTGCCCCGCTTTTAACAACCACAACAGGGATGAACACATGAATCGCAAAGAACTGATTGACGCACTGGCAACAAAAACTGGCAGCACCAAGGCTGATGCTGAACGAAATTTGGCAGCATTCATCGATGTAGTGACTGAAACACTCGCTGCTGGCGATGACATTGCCCTTGTGGGCTTCGGCACATTTGAGGTTCGTGAGCGTGCAGCTCGTATTGGTCGCAATCCAGCAACAGGTGCTGAACTGAAGATCGCAGCCTCAAAATCTCCAGCATTCAAACCAGGCGCAACACTGAAAGCTGCCGTCAACGTTTCAAAATAAGCCAACAACTGACAATGC
>JAVHRN010000108.1:0-30948 GCA_036171695.1 Gallionella sp. | reverse complement strand
TTGGCGTTGGCGTTGGCGTTGGCGTTGGCGTTGGCGTTGGCGTTGTCAATCCCGTTATATTAACAATAATTTTCAATTTCAATTTACTGCCATCCGCGCAAATTAGTTTCAATTCAAACTGATCTGTAGTCAAAGTTGGATTGGCTGGTGGCGTATATTGGAACTGGGTTGAACTATTAATTGTAGCTGTCCCACCATTACTGGGTGTCTTCGACACTGTTGCCGTGCCTGCTGTAGCATTCGTAACATCAACTATCCCGTCATAAATATCAGTTACGCTGCCGCCAACTGGTACAGAAATCGGTGAGGTGGCGGTAAAACTACAGTTTGCAGCATGCGCATTAGCCGCCAAGCCGCCGACAAGAATCATGCTGGTCAATAGTCTAAAAGGGTAGTTCATAGCAACCTCCAGAGTGAAAAATTAAGCGTGAAACGTGAAAATAAGACTACTTAAAAACGGTTACCTGATTCGGCCAAAGGCGCAACCAGACTACCCAAGGTTGATCCAGGGTTGTAATCGACGCTGGCAACTTTACGTTGCAAATAGGTTTTGGCATTGCCCACCTGCGCTACCGCTTCGGCATACAGATGCAATTTTTGGTTAGCGGTATCGGCAACAATCTCCATCCACACCGCCACCTTTTCAGTATTAGTTGCGCTCCAGTCGTTAGCGTTACATGCCTCGGCCTTATAAATATCTGTATTGGCGGCATTGCTAGGCGTCAAATTAACCCCACACCACAACAATGCGGTTTTGTTAACACTAATAAACAGGCTATTTATACTCATACCCGCTGCGGGGATAACCAACCCAGAATCATTGGCCACGACCACACCTTGTCCATGCGCCATACCATCCGCTACCGCTTGTATAATTTGGGTTGTTGTACCTGACGCAACAACGGGTAATGCGCCTGCGGCAGTCGTGGCATAAAAGACATATTTTGGCATTACGCCAGTAGGCCCTGCATTTAAGCTGGGCAAAACCGCAGAAATATGATCTCGATCTAAGCGCAACCCATCTTCATCAACATCATTAATGGGGGTGAGGGTGCTGGGCGTAGGCGAGGTCATGCCCGACAAAAAACGCCCCTGAAAACGGTTAATCGCACTTTCGGCAAGCTGTTGTGATTGCGCCGAATCTTTAGAGTATCCAGAAAGTTGCGTACTAATCACCGAGCGGTTAAAAAATGCCGCTGAGGACAAAATCAATGCAACGAGCAGAATCAGCACAAAAGGCAAAATAAAACCCGCTTGAGATGGCTTGATTGACAGTAGCGTTTTCACAATATGTCCTTATTCGAGTTAGTTACGGGGCAAAATACGCGTATCAAACGTTACGGTACGGTAATGTTGCATGCCCAATGTGTTGGTCGTATCTTTTTGATTGGTGTAGCTAGGGTCAGCAACGCCTATGCGAGCGGTCAAACTTAACATGTAGCCGCCTAGTGCCACCGTACTAGCCGTTGCGCCACGCGTACCATCAGCATTAAGCGGCCAAAAGTCAAAGTTGATTATTTTGGTATTGGTGGTGTCGCCGGACAACACCTGTGTTACCCCACCATTGGTTACCCGAATTTGCTCTTGTGTAGCCCCTGCATTGTTGGTCCAATCAAGCGTGACCTGATTATTGGTATAAGGCGCGGTGGTGTTGGGCCACATCGCATAACCACTGGGCAATTCAAACACCACTTGCACGGTCTTGCCTGCCACACTCAACGCGCTGCTAGCCAAAGGCGCGGTCGCCCCTGTGTACGTTATATTGATTGCAACAATTGGGCTGCAAGTGGGCGCAACAGTATTGTTAGTGCAAATGACCGCCTGACGTAACAGTTGTTGCAGGCGTACCGACACGACACGAGCATCTTGCTCGGTCATTTCCTTACGCGAGGTTTGCACGTATGTCTTCATTTGATTTAGGTAGAGAGACACCGCCGCAATCGACATAATCATCGCAATGGTCACTGCAATCATTAACTCAATCAGTGACAAACCAGATTGTTGTTGGGTTGTTTTCATGATTTATTGAAAGAAGAATGTATAGGAAGATTGCACAGTTTTATTGACATCTTTCGCACCTTTATAAGTCACAGCAAATTCAACTGTAACGGGCGAAATCAATGTCGCGGGCACATTAGCTTCAGCCACACCATCGCCATTGCGTACCCCTGCTAAGGTAATCGCATAACTATCTTTATCATTGTCATTGCTAACCGCGACACCCGATGCACTAGTAAAGCCCTGTAAGCTCGTGGCTAATGCGGCTGCGGAATTCACCGAATAAATAATCGGCTCTACCGCCTGACCAATTGCTTGCACCGCATTATTGCGATCATGATTGGCAGCAGTCGCATGGAGTGCCGCAGCGGTATAAAACACGATTCCTACCATCCCCAACGCGAGAATTAAAATCGTTACCAGCACCTCGATGAGGCTCAAGCCAGATTGCGTTAATTTTTGCATATTGCCTCCTAGTGCTTAACCTGTATGCCGCCCAATGGGGTTGCGGAAACCAAACGAGTCGTACCCCCTGTTGCAGTAATCGACACGCCACTTGCTGCTAACTGCACCACACCGGATGGGTTAAAAGTAAAGGTTTCATTACTGACTGTCATCTTGTTGCTAAACGCTAACGACACAGATGACGCTCCGCCGATACCATCAATAGAGGAATTATCCGAAAGGGTCAGCGTCGCTTGGTTACCTGCCACCACCACTTTAGCTATCACCCCACGTGACAAAGCGAGTGTTTTTGCTTGCTGCAACATTTGCGCCAAACCGTCTTGCGCAATACTCATTTCGTTGTTAAGCAACAAACCCTTCATGCTTGGTAGCGCAACCGCAGCCAAAATCCCGACTATCACGATAGTGACCAACAGCTCAACCAAGGTAAATCCTGTCGCGTGTTTTATTGTCATTGCATACTCTCTTTCCCGATATTCTGCACTGCGAGGCTAGCTGACTATTTTAATTGCCAAGTGGTAGCTGAACCCGTTGCGCCCTTAAAGCTGCTGGTCGCCTTGGCACCTGTTTGATCTAAGGTATAAACATAATCCCCCGCCGCACCTAAACCTTGACCCGCTTTACTCGTCGCAGTCAGGGTATAAGCCGAACTTGTGGTAGCGCAACTAAAAGTAAAGGTCGTGCTAGTAGGTAGAGTCGCACCGCACGCACCGCCCGATACACCAAAATTTCGATTGTCGGCATAGTAGCTTTGCATTTGCACGCCAAACGAGCCCATGGCACTGGTTGCATCGGTGAGCTTGGCGCGCTCTACATAGCCGCTATAAGCGGGTATGGCTATGCTGGCCAAAATACCAATGATAGCTACTGTCACCATCAATTCAATTAAGGTGAAACCGCTTTGCGGGTTTAGTGTAGATGCTGTTTTTTTCAGCACGTTGATCTTCATTGGATTAAGCGTAAAACCTGTCGAGGCAAAGCTAATCGGCTTAGCGGCTGAGCCAGCTTTATTACCACGCACGCAAATAAGCCCTTCAGCTCTTGCCGAATCAGTTTCATTCACACAGCCCACGCGCGCTCTGCGAATCAGCAGCTGTGCATCACGTTTGATTGCCTCGCTGTACGCAACCATTAAATCACTGACAATTATTGTCAAATCAGATAACTGCTTCATGCGAACCTCCATTGCCGTGTGTGAATCTATTAAACAGATGTAATCGTGATTTAATGAAGAGAAAACCGATAATTGGCCAACAATACCGACAGATGGTGCTTTTTTGTGGCTGTACGGCCTTGATTTCCAATCTCAAACTATCTAGATAATTTGAGCGGCGACCTTATTAAGGTCACCCATTGTCTATCTCTAATTTTGCCGATACGCCAAAAACATTAAGAGCATCAACTTCTCGAAGAAGTTCATCCAAACACAAAATAACAACTCAACACTCTCTTTATCGGTCGGTTTTGCTATCTGGGCGGTAGGATTTAATCCTAAATCGTGTGGTACAGTTCGATAACTTGATGGTCTATGTATTTTCTAGGACATCTTCTATATTCATAACTCAGGAAGTACAAATGGCACATCTGAAAACAAAAGGCTTTACCTTAATTGAGCTGATGGTAACCATCGCAATTATTGGTGTTTTGGCGAGTATCGCGATACCGTCTTATTCAGATTATGTGTTGCGTGCCAAGCTGGTTGAAGCCGCAAGTGGGTTGTCTAATTGGCGTGTACAAATGGAACAGACTTATCAAGATAATCGAGCCTATACATGCCCCGCCGCAATACCCGTGAACAGCAAATATTTTGGCTTTACTTGTGCGGTACCGACCGCACAAACCTACACCCTTACCGCAAAAGGTACGGCTGGACAATCTACAGCGGGGTTTGTTTACACTATTAACGATACCAATAAACATGTCACCACCGCTGTACCAACAGGCTGGACTACCAATGCGACGTGCTGGGTAACCAAGAAGGGCGGCGTATGTTAAGCACATCGCGCGGGTTTTCTCTCATTGAGGCGATGATTGCAATTACGATAGCGGGCATTTTGTTAGCGGCAGGGGTTCCTAGCTTCCAATCTTGGATACAAAATAGCCAAGTGCGCGCAACAGGCGAGTCGGTTCTCAATGGTTTTCAGCTAGCTCGTGCCGAGGCTGCCAGTCGCAACAGCTTGGTCATGCTGACCCTGACTGCAACCGACTGGAAAGTGGAGGTGCTCGCCGATGCACCGCTAGGTGTGGCTTACCAACTGCTTCAATCATACAGCCTGCCAAAAAAAATGTTGGTGACGCCATCCACACTCAGCTTGACTTTTGATGGCATGGGTAAAGTCCAACCCCCTTTGGCGGTCATGCAAGTTATTGACATCAAAAACGCCTCGGCTGCTTGCGCAAAATCTAGTAATAGTGGCGGAGTGCGCTGTATGCAGGTACAAGTCAAAGCGGGAGGGGCGGTGCGAATGTGTGACCCAGTGCTATCTCTAGCAACGAATCCTCAAGGTTGCATATGAGCAAGACGATCAAACATCAAACGGGTTTCATGCTCCTCGAAACCATGGTCGGTCTGCTGCTATTTTCCATCGGAATTTTAGGCATGGTTAGCATGTTAGTGATGTCGATGAAAGCCTCATCGGAAGCTAGCTATCGCAGCGAAGCAAGCTACCTAGCGAATCAAATCCTCGCGCAAATGTGGGTAGATCGTGCAAACCTAGCAGCTTATGCCCTGAATCCAACCAATCCAGTTGGAACTTGTGTCGCAGGAGCTTCAGCCTCTGGCAATACCGACGTAACCAATTGGCTTGCAGATATTGCCAAGCTCCCTAATGGTGATGCGCTACAACCACAAATTTTGGTTGATGCACTTAATAATAATACTGTCACAGTGACTATCTGCTGGCAATCTCCTAACTCGTCTGTACACAAATTTGTTGTCACAGCGGCGATTAACTAAGGTGGCGCAATTGACACGATTTAAGTTGCATAATCAATACGGATTTAGCTTAGTTGAAGTCATGGTTGGCATGACGGTTGGCTTATTAACGGTGCTTGTTATTACCAGCACCTATATCGGCTTCGAAAAACAAAAACGTACCACCTCAAATGGCTCGGATGCTCAACAAAACGGTTTAATTGCATTACACGCAATTGAAACCGATGCTCGCATGGCTGGATTTGGCTTAACGCTACCAGGACAATTGGCCTGTACTGAGATGATTCAATACGAAGCGGGCGTAAGCAAAAAAGTAGGTCTTGCACCCGTGCTCATTACTGACGGAGGCGCAGGGCTTTCTGACACCATTATGTTCACATACAGCGATGCGGGCATTGGCAGCACCCCTTCTGTGCTGATGACCCCTATGCCGAGTTCAGACTCTAGCATTACCATCACCAGCGTTAACTCATCTGGCTACACCGCCAACCAAGACAAGTTTCTTATTGCGAGTCCAATTTCATCTCCTGGAACAGCTATTGCTCAACCGTGCACGAGACTTGCATACGTTGATTTGAATCTTCCTGACCCGTTAAAACTGGCAAACCTTAATCCCGCTCTTGGCACAGATATTTTTCCAAAGATCGCGCTAGGTAATCCCGCTGATGGCTATGAGGCTTACGGCTCATTCGCCATCAACATGGGTAAATTTCTGCAAACTCAATACAGCGTCGATGCAAAAAATGACTTCGTTGCAACTGACTTTAGCCTAAACGCTCGTCCTGCTACGCCGTTAGCCAATAACATTGTAAACGTCCAAGCGCAATATGGTTTTGCACCACAAAATCCTACGCCAGGTAGTCCAGCTCCCGCTGTGAATACTTGGTCTGATGCACCCGTCGTTGCTCTAACAACGGCGCAAATTATGCGCATTAAAGCTATACGTATCGCCATTGTGGCGCGCAACTCGCTCAAAGAAAAACCTAGCACGGGAACGGCTTGTGATGCGACCAAAACTGCACCTATTACCTGGGCAGGCGGCCCCAGTGTTGACTTAACTGCCAATCCAGACTGGCAGTGCTATCGCTACAAGGTTTATCAAACAATTATTCCGTTGCGCAACGTTATCTGGGCGAACCTCTAAAACTATCATGCTGACTTCTAATTTATCTTCTCCTGCCCAGCAGCAAGGTTCAACCTTGTTTATCGCGCTCATTGCTTTGGTCGCCATGATGCTAGCGGGTATCGCTTTAGTTCGTTCTGTCGATACAGCCAATATCGTAGCGGGTAACTTTGCGTTCAAAGAAGCTAGCTTGCAAGCTGCCGACTTAGGTATGGAGGCGGCTTTTACCGCGTTGCCCGCGCTTGCGGCAACAGGCAATGTACCCGTAGCCAATCAATACTACGCCGTCATCCAAGGGGTTGATCCTCAAGGCGTTCCCGCTGGAATCAATTGGCCTGCTATTCCGCAGCATCCAACCCAGATTAAGGGTTACTCATACCAGTATGTCATTGAGCGAATGTGTAAGGGGTCGATAGCCGATCCGATTAACGGCCCTGCCCCAGGCAACGTTGCAGAAGAAACAAAATACTGCACCACGATTGCCAATTCAAATAATCAAGGTGGCAGCAAAGCCACGGGGCACGTCACATTTTCAGGTAATGGGGTGGTTTACTACCGCATTACGATTCGCTCAACAGGGCCACACAATGCTGTAAGCATGGTGCAAGGCACAATTAGCCTATAAGTTAGGGGATTAAATGATTTACAAATTCAAGAAATCGGCAGCAGTCGTCAATGCGCTATTGATACTGTCGATCGCTGCTCAACCAGCTTATGCGGCATCCGTCATCCTCTCTAACAGTCCGATGGCGGCTCAAAACACGGCTAAATCGAACATCATCTTCACCATGGATACCTCAGGCGGGATGGATGTGGAAGTACTGTTGCCCACCTTTAACTCGATGTACTACGAAAGCACAGTAACGCCAGGCAACAACCCTACCAACCTCAACGGGAACTTCTTTTTGTTCCCTACTTGGTATCGCTCTAACAACATCGTTAAATTTAACCAAAAAAATAAGCCAAAAACGACGCAACCTCCTCTCGATATGAATTTAATGCTTGAAGGCGATGTGAATAGTCCAGATCCTCTCAATTGGCGTGTTCGTAACAATCACTACAATCATCAATACTACGACCCTTTCACCACTTACCAACCTTGGAATGGGTTGGACATCAATGGTGTTACCTTTACTAATGCAACGCCCACTCAAGTTGAGTATGACCCCTACTCAGATAGCCTTGGCAAAATTGACTTAACGCAAGAAATAAGCTCAGGTCCGAATCGTACTGATGCGGCAGGTAACAAATGGACAGTGCCTCAAGCTCACACTTATACCAGCGGAGGGAAAACTGGTAGCAGCTATGACAGCATTTGGTATCCCGCAACCTACTACACCTGGGCGGACAAGAATAACAATGGCGTAATGGATGCAGGCGAAGAAACACGTTACGAAATTAAAGATCCCGCAACCAGTCTCTGCAAGCAAACTAAAGTAGCGGCAAACACCATTATTCCTGGGTGTGCAGCTCTAGCGACCTATCCAAGCGGCAGAACGTATCAAGCCGAAATGCAAAATTTCGCCAACTGGTTTAAGTACTACCGCACTGTGATGCTAACTTTGCAAGGCTCTATTGGTAAACAACTTGACACGCTCGGCAACACACAAGTGGGCATGACCTCGCTTGAATCCCCTGCTATTGCCGCCCCCGTAACCGATATTTCTAACGCAGCAGCATTAGAGATGTTGCGTGGACAAATCTATGCACTTGCGCCCAATCTGGGGGACTGGAGACAACCTATCCACGACCGCATGAGCCAAGTCTATGATTATTTCAAGCAAAAAAAAATGTTAAATGGTGTACCCGCTCCGATTAAATACAGTTGCCAGCAAAATTTTAATGTTTTGGTCACGGCGGGTTACTTGAACGAAAATGGAACAAATGCCAAAGGCTTTAAAAATAATTTTACCAACACCAATCCTTCCTTAAATGGCGCGGTAGGTGATTACGACAGCACAACTAATGCGAATCCTGCATCGGGTGCAGGCACCAAACCGTATGCGGATGGTTTAAGCAAAGTTGCCGATACTTTGGCTGATTGGGCGTTGTACATATACGACCAGAACTTACGTCCTGACTTGCCAGCAGGAAATGTGCAACTGATTCCAGCCACACACGAGACTAACCCGAATCCGCATTTAGATACCTATGTGATTGCACCAGGTGCAACACCTTCATTATCCAATGCGCCCAGTGTCATCAATTCGGCCACAACCGACCCCTACACCGTGTTACCAAGTATTAACTGGCCGATTCCCGCGTTCCTCGATCAAACAACGATTGATGATTTATGGCATGCGGCAGTCAACGGGCGAGGTAAATTTGTCGGTGGTATGGACATTTATGGCGGCTTGCAAGCAGTTCTTAACGATATTATGGGACGCATCGGTTCAGCTGCTGCGGTTGCGGTCAGCAATGCCAATATCAGCCCAGGCGATAGCTTCTCATATGCCTCCAGCTACAACACCGGCAACTGGTCGGGAGATTTACAATCTTTCCCCATTGATTTGCTGACCGGGATTCCCTCTGCAATTGGCAAATGGCTGCCCTCTTCGCGCGACCAATTAGACGCATTGGTGATGTTGACGGGTCGTAAAATTGCAACTCACGATGGCACGAAGGCCGTACCTTTCCAATTAGCAAATTTAACCACTCCCGAAAAAGACTCATTAAATACACCAGGTACAACAGATAACGCTACGGTGCTGGCTTTCTTGCGCGGTGACCGCTCTAACGAAGGTACCTTGTATCGCAATCGTGGTCATGTGCTAGGCGACATTATTGATGCCGAACCCGTTGTCGTGCGTGAACCTTTGTTGAACTACGCCGATAACGGTTACGGTGCGTATAAAGCCCAATACACCGTGACAACACCACGCTTAAAAACCGTGTTTCAAGCTGCCAACGATGGCATGCTGCACGCTTTTGATGCCAATCTTGGTTCAGAGCTTTGGGCCTATATACCAGGGCTAATTTTGAATCAACGCGATGCGGTTACAGGCAGTAGTAAATTAGTTAATCTCAGCAGCAAAGCCTACGCTCACGAATATTTTGTGAACGGCACACCCGCTTCAGGGGACATTGATTTTGGCAACACCTCGGCAGGCTTAACAACGCCTAATTGGCACTCTATTTTAGTGGGTGGGTTACGCAAAGGGGGACGCGGCTACTACGCGCTGGATGTTACCGACCCCAATGCGGCGACCGAAGCTGCGGTGGCCGCCAAAGTGATGTGGGAATTTCCTAACGCCAACACGCCAGCATCGACCAAAGCCAATATGGGTTATAGCTATGCAACCCCGTTGATTACAAAAACAGCAGCAAACGGCTGGGTGGTCATTATTCCTTCTGGCATCAACAACGGCACCAATCCTGGTGACAGTGGTGGGGATGGACTGGGTCATTTATTTGTGCTGGATGCCAAAACGGGAGCACTGCTAAAAGATATTTCAACAGGCGTGGGTTCAACCACCACACCTAGCAATTTATCTGAAATTTCTGGATGGGTAGATAACGTAGCGGTCGATAATACCGTTACCCAAGTTTACGGCACAGATATGTCTGGCAACGTATGGCGATTCGATATATCTGACAAATCTATGGCGAATTGGAAAACAACTTTGCTGGCAACGCTTGTTGATAGCGCAGGTCTGCCGCAACCGATTACCACAACTCCTGAACTAGCTTTGATTAACGGCAAGCGCACCGTTTATGTTGGAACAGGGCAATACTTAAGCGGATTGGATATTCCTAGCGTACCTGCCGTTGTTGGTCAGCCAAATACGCAGGTACAAACCATGTACAGCTTAATTGATGATATGAGCTTGCCTGCCGCAGGTACACCCGTTATTTTTCCGCTCCGCGCAAAACTCACACAACAGTTGATTGTTGCAGGCGGCACGACACGTACGATTAATGCTGTACCCCTTTTACAAACCAAGGGTTGGTATGTTGATTTATCGGTGGCGGGAACATTAGGTGAGCGCATCATTACCGCACCCGCAATAGCTAATACCACACTTATTTTCACAACCAATGTACCTAATTCGTCCGATCCATGTAGCCCTGGCGGATCAAGCTGGCTCTACTCTTTGAATTACGCTACTGGGGGCATGGTGGCGAGCAGTACTTGGGCAGCACAATCACTAGGTAATACCTTAGCAAGTCGTCCAATTCTGGTTCAATTGCCCGATGGCACAGTTAAAGCGTTAGTTCGGCAATCAAACGCATCAACCATTGCGACCAGCATTCCTGTTACTAACACCACGCCAATCGGTAAGCGAGTTGCTTGGCGTGAAATTATCAAAAGTTAAAGTTTTGGTGGGGTAACCCGCCAATGTGGGCGTTGTAAGCCTTGTTTGTGGCATGAATCAACCATAAGCAGTAGCACCGATTCAATTCTTGTTAATTTAATGGAGTAATGACTATGTTGAAAAAAAGTAAAATCGTCGCGTCTTTAGCTACCGTAATGATGCTTAGCTCTGGTGTTGCTTTGGCTGCTGCTGCAAACGTGGGCAATAACAGCTCTACAACTTCTACGGGTGCTACATCAACGTCAGGTTCAAGTTCTAGCTCTACCGCTGCGCGTAAAGCAGCTAAACAAAACTCAGCAGAATGTGCTCAAAAACGTAGCGAAAATGAGCATGAAAAAGCTGATGACGATGAAAAGGAACGCGAAGATAGCGATCATAAATCTATGTCCCATGACAGTCATAAGGACGGTGCGCATCACGCCGATACCCACCATGATGACATGGTAAAAGAACATAACGATCGTCATGCCAAACATGAAGCAGAACGTAAAGCAGTGTGCGGTGAAGTTGACGATGGTAAGAGCTCAGAAAACCAAAGTGACGACGCTAAGAAACAAGCAGAAAACGATCGTAAGAAAAAAGAAGCAGAAAACAAATCTCACTAAGATGTTGTTTTCTTAGCACTGTATTTGTTGACCCTAGCCAGAAATGTTTGGGGTCTTTATTGCAGTGAGATTGTAGCCAATAAAAAAGCGACCCTCAGGTCGCTTTTTTATTGAGCAAAAGTAACGTTACTTAATAATCGCTTTCAACTCACCTTTAGCGTAGCGATTTGCCATGCTTTCCAAAGAGATGGGTTTGATTTTGCCTGCTTGGCCAGCTGCGCCAAAGGCTTCGTAGCGAGCGATACAGGTGTCGCGCATCGCGATAGTCGAAACAGCCAAGAATTTGCGTGGATCAAAGTCTTTTGGGTTTTGTGCCAAGTAACGACGCACCGCACCGCTAGAAGCCATACGCAAATCGGTATCAATGTTGACCTTACGCACACCGTGTTTGATGCCTTCGACGATTTCTTCAACGGGTACGCCATATGTTTCAGGCATTGCACCACCGAATTCGTTGATGATTTTCAGCCATTCTTGTGACACAGAAGAAGAACCGTGCATCACCAAATGGGTGTTAGGAATGCGCGCATGGATTTCTTTGATACGGCTAATTGCCAAGGTATCACCTGTAGGTGGCTTGGTGAATTTATACGCGCCGTGTGAAGTGCCGATTGCGATTGCCAAAGCATCTACGCCTGTTTGACGTACAAACTCAGCAGCTTCTTCAGGATCGGTCAACAGTTGGTCGTGGCTCAATACGCCTTCCGCACCGTGACCATCTTCTTTTTCGCCATGACCTGATTCGAGAGAACCTAGGCAACCCAATTCGCCTTCAACAGAAACGCCCACTGCGTGCGACATTTCCACAACGCTACGAGTCACGTTGACGTTGTATTCAAAGCTAGAAGGGGTCTTGCCGTCGATCATCAAAGAACCGTCCATCATCACGCTAGAGAAGCCTGATTTAATCGCGTTGATACACACTGCTGGCGATGCGCCATGATCTTGGTGCATCACGACGGGGATATGTGGATACATTTCTACGGCTGCTTCGATGAGGTGACGCAAGAATGCTTCGCCTGCATATTTACGCGCGCCTGCTGAACCTTGCATGATGACAGGGCTGTTGGTTTTGTCAGCCGCTTCCATGATTGCTTTAACTTGTTCCAGATTGTTCACATTGAACGCTGGCAAGCCGTAGCTGTTTTCTGCTGCGTGATCGAGCAGTTGACGCAAAGATACTAAAGCCATTTCTTTCTCCTAAAAATTAAAAGTATTGCTACGGGATTGCTACAAAATTATTGACGATGCTGGCCCACTTTGACGATTTTCATGGTGTTGGTGTGGCCTGTTTGACCAACCGCTTCACCAATGGTCATCACGACTAAATCGCCATCTTTGATGAGTTTCAAACGCACCAATTCATCTTCAGCATCGCGCAAGGTTTGCGAATGATCTTTAGACGAAATAGTGAATGCAATCGGATGCACACCGCCAAATAAAGTTACTTTGCTCAATGTTGCCGCCGCTGGTGTCATGGCAAAAATCGGCACGCCAGCATTGGTGCGCGACATCCACAACGCAGTCGAACCTGACTGTGTCACAGCCACAATCGCTTTGACCTTCAAATGGGTCGCCGCATACAACGCGGACATGGCAATAGATTGATCCACGCGGGTGAATTTTTCAGGCACAGCCTTCATCACATGTGCGTGAGTTTCGAGTTCTTTTTCAGCACTCAAACAAATCCGTGCCATCGCTTCAATGGTTTCAACGGGGTAATCGCCGACGGCGGTTTCAGCCGACAACATCACCGCATCAGTGCCATCCAACACTGCGTTGGCAACGTCGGACACTTCAGCACGCGTTGGAATCGGATTAGTAATCATCGACTCCATCATTTGCGTTGCAGTAATCACCAAACGGTTTTTAGCGCGCGCCATTTTAATCATGCGCTTTTGCAAACCTGGCACGGCTGCATCGCCCACTTCAACGGACAAATCGCCACGCGCCACCATGATGGCATCAGAGGCTTCGATGATGTCCGCCAACACGGGAATCGCTTCCGCACGTTCGATTTTCGCCATCAACAAACTTTTGCCACCGGCCGCTTCCATCAACTGACGCGCCATGCGCATATCATCGCCAGTGCGCGGGAAAGACACTGCCAAATAGTCAGCGTTAATCAATGCCGCTGTTTTGATGTCTTCTTTATCTTTGTCGGTCAAGGCGGGCGCAGTTAAGCCGCCGCCTTGGCGATTGATGCCTTTGTTGTTGGACAACACGCCGCCACGCACTACTACTACGTGAACTTCAGTGCCTTTAACGCCAGTAACGTGGAATTCCAACATGCCGTCGTTTAACAACAACACCGTGCCGACTTCAACGTCATTTGGCAATTCTTTGTAATCGAGGCCGACGCGTTGTTGATTGCCCAAGCCGTCCAGAGACGCATCAAGAATGAATGAATCGCCTTTATTCAAGATGATTTTGTCATTTTCAAATTTGCGCACGCGAATTTTTGGCCCTTGCAAATCCGCCAAAATACCAACGGTACGACCAACAGCTTTCGCCGCTGCGCGCACCGTGTCAGCACGCTTCATGTGGTCGGCGGCCGAACCGTGTGAGAAGTTCATACGAACTAAATCAACGCCCGCACGAATCATGTTTTCTAACACGGCTTGGCTGCTTGAAGCAGGGCCTAAGGTTGCTACTATTTTCGTTCTACGCAGCATGTATATCTTTCTAATTATTGATTGGCACGTTGTTCGAGAATTTCCACCGCAGGCAAAGTTTTACCTTCTAAGAATTCCAAAAATGCACCACCAGCGGTGGAGATGTAAGAAATTTTATCGTAGATGTTGTACTTTTGAATCGCTGCGATGGTGTCACCGCCGCCCGCCAAAGTGAAGGCTTGGGTGTTTGCAATCGCCATTGCAATGGTCTTAGTACCTTCGCCGAATTGGTCGTATTCAAACACGCCAACAGGGCCGTTCCATACCACGGTACCGGCTTTCATAATGATGTCAGCGATTTCTTGCGCCGATTTAGGACCAATGTCGAAAATCATTTCATCGTCAGCCACATCTTTCGCGTCTTTCAAAATTGCTGGGGTATTTTCATTGCCAGGCAAGAAAGGTGCAGCCGTGCCAACTACCACGTCGCTTGCAATCGGAATCATCGCACCGCGTGCTGACATTTTGCTAATCAACGCTTGCGCGGTAGGCACGAGATCGTTTTCACACAAAGATTTACCGACTGGATGGTTGGTTGCTTTCAAGAAAGTATTGGCAATCCCGCCGCCGACCACTAATTGTTCGCATTTTTCAGACAACGATTCCAACACGGTCAATTTTGTTGACACTTTAGAGCCGCCAACAATCGCCACCATTGGACGGGCAGGGTTCAACAACGCTTTAGTCAGCGCGTCCAACTCTTCCACCAACAACACACCTGCCGCCGCCACAGGCGCAAACTTTGCCACGCCATGGGTTGATGCTTCAGCACGATGCGCTGTACCGAACGCATCCATCACGAACACATCGCACAACGCCGCATATTTTTTCGCCAACTCGTCAGTGCTTTTCTTTTCGCCTACGTTGAAGCGGCAGTTTTCCAACAACACCACTTCACCATCCGCTACTGAAAAACCGCCATTCGTCCAGTCTTTAATCAAACGTACGGGCTTGCCCAACTTATCTGCTACGACATGCGCAACAGGTTTGAGCGAGTTTTCTTCCGAATAAACGCCTTCTTCAGGACGACCCAAATGTGATGTCACCATCACTTTTGCACCCGCTTTAACCGCTGCGTTAATGGTCGCCATCGACGCAGTAATACGCGCATCTGAAGTTACTTTGCCGTCTTTAACGGGCACATTCAAATCTGAACGAATCAGGACACGTTTGCCCTTGAGATCCAAGTCAGTCATCTTAATTACAGCCATTTTTTTCTCCCTAATTATTTGCTCAGTGGAAAGTCACAAGCGAAAAGTGGGGCGACACGTCGTGCCGTCCCACTTTTCGCTTAATTGCGTTTAGGCAATGTGGCGAACCAGACGCATCAAGTTGCAGGTATAACCGTATTCATTGTCGTACCAAGCCACCACTTTAACGAAAGTAGGGTCAAGTGCAATGCCAGCATCTGCATCAAATACTGAAGGTTGCGAACAGCCACGGAAATCAGTCGAAACGACCTTGTCATCGGTGTAACCCAACACACCTTTCAACGGACCATTTTCTGAGGCCGCTTTCATCGCAGCACAAATTTCTGCGTAAGTTGCGGGCTTGTTCAATTCAACGGTCAAATCAACAACTGATACATCAGAAGTAGGTACGCGGAACGCCATCCCGGTCAGCTTTTTGTTCAGCGCAGGAATCACCACACCCACCGCTTTTGCTGCACCAGTTGAAGAAGGAATGATATTTTCCAAAATACCGCGACCACCTCGCCAGTCTTTGTTTGAAGGACCATCAACGGTTTTTTGGGTTGCTGTTGCAGCATGCACCGTGGTCATCAAACCACGTTTGATACCGAACACATCGTTCAAAACTTTAGCCACAGGAGCTAAACCGTTAGTGGTGCAAGACGCAGCAGAAACGATGTTTTCACCGTGGTAGGTTTCGTGATTCACGCCGTACACGAACATTGGTGTGTCGTCTTTGCAAGGTGCAGATTGCACAACTTTTTTCGCGCCCGCATTGATGTGCGCTTGGCAAGTGTCTTTAGTCAAGAAGAAGCCGGTACATTCCACGACCACATCTACGCCCACTTCGCCCCATTTCAAATTTGCAGGATCGCGTTCCGCTGTCAGGCGAATGCTTTTGCCATTCACCACCAAGTTATTGCCGCTCACTGCCACGTCGCCATTGAAGCGGCCGTGTACTGAATCGTGTTTCAGCATGTACGCCAAATAATCAGGTTCTAACAAATCGTTAATTGCTACGATTTCAATTTCAGGGAAATCTTTTGCTGCCGCACGAAATACCATACGACCGATACGACCAAAACCGTTAATCCCTACGCGAATCTTTGCCATTTTGCAGCTCCTAAGTTTAAGTAAAAAAATTGAATCGGCGCAGTGTTGCGCCGCGATACAGTGATTAAGCTACGATAACTTTTTTCACGGTGGCAACAACATTGTCAACCGTAAAGCCAAAATGCTTGAACAACTCTGGTGCAGGAGCAGATTCACCGAAACAATCCATCCCAATCACCGCGCCATCCAAGCCAACATATTTGTACCAACCGTGGGTTACGCCGGCTTCCACCGCGATGCGTTTCATGCCTTTAGGCAAAACGCTGTCTTTGTAGGCTTGGTCTTGATTGTCAAACACGTTGGTCGAAGGCATCGACACCACGCGCACATTGATACCTTCGCCAGCCAAAACTGCTTGCGCTTTCATTGCCAAGTCCACTTCTGAACCCGTCGCGATGATGATTGCTTGCGCTTTGCCTGCGGCTTCCGACAACACATAACCACCCTTACGGATATTGGCGATTTGCGCTGCGTCACGTTTTTGGAATTGCAAGTTTTGACGACTGAAAATCAAGCTCGACGGACCGTCAGTGCGTTCCACCGCTGCCACCCATGACACCGCCGATTCAACGGTGTCGCAAGGCCGCCAAACTTGCATGTTCGGGATGTAACGCAGGGTCGCAGTTTGTTCTACAGGTTGATGTGTAGGACCATCTTCGCCCAGACCGATTGAGTCATGGGTGAACACATAAATCACACGTTGCTTCATCAACGCTGACATACGCAAAGCATTGCGTGCGTATTCCGAGAACATCAGGAACGTGCCGCCGAAAGGCAGCAAACCGCCATGCAACGCCATACCGTTCATGATGTGCGACATACCAAATTCACGCACGCCGTAGCTGATGTAGTTCCCTGTAGATTTACCAGAAACGTGTTTAGCTCCGACCCAGTTAGTCAAGTTAGAACCAGTCAAATCAGCCGAGCCGCCCAAGAATTCTGGCAGGGCAGGTTGCAGCGCGTTAATCGCATTTTGTGAGGCTTTACGCGTTGCGATGGTTTCGCCCTTGGCGTTGGTGTCAGCGATGACTTTCGCTGCATGTGCAGCGAAGTCAGCAGGCAAATCGCCCGTGCTACGACGCACAAATTCAGCCGCTTCTTTAGGGAAAGCCGCTTTATAGGCAGCGAATTTTTTATTCCATTCGGCTTCTAATGCCGCGCCTTTATCTTTGGCATCCCATGCTTTGTAAACGTGTGCAGGGATTTCAAATGGTGGGTAGTTCCAACCGATGTGCGCGCGAGTTGCGGCAACTTCGGCATCGCCCAATGCTGCGCCGTGTACATCGTGGCTATCTTGTTTATTGGGTGAACCTGCACCGATGATGGTTTTGCAGCAAATCAAACTAGGTTTGTCGGTAACTTTTTTAGCTTCTTGAATCGCCGCTTCAATCGCGTCGCTATCGTGACCTTGCACGTTAGCAATCACATGCCAGCCGTAAGATTCAAAACGCTTTGCGGTATCGTCGGTAAACCAGCCTGGCGTATGGCCGTCGATTGAGATTTGGTTGTCATCCCAGAATGCAGTCAGTTTGCCCAGCCCCCAAGTACCTGCCAGCGCACAAGCTTCGTGTGAGATACCTTCCATCATGCAACCATCGCCCATGAACACATAAGTGTTGTGGTTAACAATTTCGTGACCAGGCTTGTTAAATTCTGCCGCCAACAATTTTTCTGCCATTGCGAAACCAACCGCGTTGGTAATCCCTTGACCCAATGGACCAGTAGTTGTTTCTACGCCCACGGTATAACCGTATTCAGGATGACCAGGAGTCTTGGAGTGCATTTGACGGAAGCGTTTGAGCTCGTCCATCGGCAAATCGTAGCCAGTCAGATGCAACAACGCGTAAAGCAGCATCGAGCCGTGACCGTTGGATTGTACGAAACGATCGCGATCCGCCCATTTAGGGTTGGTCGGGTTGTGACGCATGTGGCGATTCCACACAACTTCAGCAATTTCTGCCATGCCCATCGGCGCACCTGGATGACCTGAGTTGGCTTTTTGTACGGCATCCACTGCCAGCATACGAATCGCGCCAGTGATGTCATTAAATTTGGGTGGATTTACTTTACGCGCTGCTGACATACGAACTTCCTCCTAAGTATCCTTGTGGGACGGTGAATTATAAAGATTGCAAACGCAGGATTATGCCGCAGCCAGTCGGCGGGGGCAACCGTATCCAAACATTGGAAGGCGTGTGAATAGCTATTGCGCCGCCTCGGAATGTGTCTTCTTGGTTAATTTAATGCCTAATTGTTTCAATTTTCGGTACAAATGGGTGCGTTCTACGCCTATCTTCTCGGCGATATGGGTCATGTTTTCGTCTTCTTTTTGCAAATGATATTGCAAATAAATCGCATCGAAGTAGTCGCGCGCCTGACGCATTGGCAAGTCCAACGGCACAATATAGTGCTTTTCTATACCACCGATTGCCACGGTTAGACGATGCTCGGCAGGCGCGGCAAGCGGCTCAATCACAGGCAAACCAACACTAATGGCATGCGACACGGTGGCCAATAATTTTTGCAAACCAATCGGCTTTTCTAAAAAATCTACCGCGCCAATTCGCGTCGCTTCGACGGCATTTTCTATCGTGCCATGTCCTGACATCATCACCACGGGCATCGTCAACAAATCCTGTTCCGCCCATTCTTTTAGTAAGCTCACGCCATCGGTGTCGGGCATCCAAATATCCAGCAGTACCAAATCAGGCTCGTGATGATTGCGATACTCACGCGCCGCTAGCGCACTTTCCGCCAGATGCACTTGATAGCCTTCGTCAGCCAGAATTTCCGCCAATAATTCGCGTATCCCTACTTCATCATCGACCACTAAAATTTGTTTCTGTGCCATTACGCCTCCGTCATACAAGGCAAGCTAAGCGTCACGCACGCGCCGCCACCTGGTTCATTTTCTAAGCTGATATGCCCGCCATGCTCTTCTACGATTTTCTTCACAATCGCCAAGCCTAAGCCCGTGCCTTTAGTTTTAGTCGTCATATAAGGCTCAAACGCACGCGTCAAGACTTGTGGCGCGAAGCCCAAACCATTGTCTTTGACTTGCAAAACAAACTGTCCTGCCTGCGATTTCGTATCGAGTGTAATGAATGGCAAGGTTTTGTCCTGCAACGCGTCTTGCGCGTTTTTCAGCAAGTTGTGTAGCACTTGGCGCAAGCGTGTGTCATCGCCGTTCACCCATTTATGCGTGGCGTTTAGATGCAGACGGACATCTTGTCCCGCAACTTCATACAAGCTCGCCACCTCTTTAATCAACTGATGCAAATTCAGCGGTACTAACTTCATGGCGGGCGCGCGCGCGTAGTTGGCAAAATCACTCACCATATTTTTCATCGCAGTCACTTGCGCCACAATAGTTTGCGTGGCGCGCTGCAACAACGCAGCATCCGCGCCCGTTAAACTCGGTGCTAATTTGTATTGCAAGCGTTCAGCAAAGAGCTGGATAGGGGTGAGCGGATTTTTAATTTCATGCGCCAAACGGCGCGCCACTTCGCCCCACGCAGCTTGGCGTTCGGCTTGCAGCAAATGGCTAATGTCATCGAACACCACCACATAGCCACCGCCGCTCGCCTTGGGTAATTGCGTGCCGCGCATCAACAAAATTTGATTGCCTTGTTTACTCAATCGCTCCAGTTGATGCTGCCACTCCAAAGTATTTGTGCCGCTAAAAGAATGGCGGATAGTTTGGCAAAAGGAGTTAAGCAAACTATATTTTGCGGCCAAGTCGTCTAGGGAAAGTTGCTGCATATCGAGCAACGGAATATCCAGAATTTGTGCCGCACTGGTGTTCGCCGAGCGCACCTGAAAAGCATCATCCAATCCGATTACCCCCGACGACAAATGCGTCAGCACACTTTCCAAATAACCCTTGGTGTTTTCCACTTGCCGCTGCTGCGCTTCACTGGCATTTTTAGCATCTAACAACTGCCGCGTCATCTGATTAAACAAGCCCGTCAATGCACCCAACTCATCACCGCTACGCACTGGATATTGCCCCGTAAAATCACCCTGCGCCACCGCGCGCGTGCCCACCGCCAAAGACTCAAGCGAGATTCCGATTTTTTCGCTAATAAAAAATGCTGCCGATACCGCCGTGAGCAACACCACCAACAGCGATAAAGTCAAGGTGATGACATACAGGCGTTTTAGACCCACGCGCGATAGCACCAAGGCTTGATAGTCGGCATATACCGCTTGCACGGTTTCGGCATCCGCCTGAATTTGCGGTTCGACCATCTGAGTAAATTGCAAAATGTAACGCACATCGGGTGCGGCACTGGAATGCACCAAGGCCGCTGCGCGCAAGCTGAGCTGTGCACCACTTTCTATGCTCGCGGCTTCGCCTTTGCTCAATACCTCCGCCAAGGTATCCGCGTCTAAGGCTGTTGCAGCTTGCGTTTTATCCTTGCTCGCCGAACTCAATACCCGCCCGCTGCTGTTGAACAAGGTGGCTTGTTGATACTCGCCTTCCAGCAGCAAATGCTGCAAATCTTTGGCGAAATTTTCTGGCGATTTTTCGGCAACCAACAAAGCAACAAAGCGAGTTTTTTTACTCAGTACTTTAAGGCTGTTATCCAAGCTGGATTTGCCCAAATTCAAGCCGCCTTCCAAGGCTTTTTCTACGCGCACATCAAACCAAGACTCGATACTTTTACCTAAAAAATCCACCGACACGGCATAGACCAAAATGCCTGGCAAGATGCCGATACCGATGAAAAACAAGGTCAAGCGCAAACTCAAGCGCGCCCCAAAAACCTGCCGTTTAATTTTGCTGCGTAGCTGCCAAAACTGATAGCCAACCAAGCCCACCAACGCCACTGCCAGCGAGCCAGTCAGTACCAGCAAGATGTAGTAATTGGATGAAAAAATATGCGTATTGGCACTGCTACTCGACAGCAAATACAGCAAGCTACTACCCAGAATAACGCTCAATAAAATAACGTATTTCATCGCGCTACTCCGCTTCAGCGGGACGAATATCGGCGGGGCTTAACACCCAGCGATAGTTCTCCGAATCCAAATCCCAGTCTTTGCCCGTCAAGGCATTCACTTGCAATAATTTCGGCAGTTGCGCGATGTCCAAACGCAGCCGCGCACTCGCCACATAGCTGCCGCGTTTAGACAAACTCTCTGGTGCAATCAGGCTAGAGGTTTGTCGCTGCAACGCTGCGAGCGCGTCGTCTAAGGAAGAAAAACTTTGAAACAATGCTCCGCGCGAAATCCGATATTGGCGCGTCAACACGTTGTAATAGAGCTTGCTGGTTTGCGCACTGCGTGCAACTTCCGTATCTAGCCAATACCAACGGGTACGCGTGACAGTAAATTCACTGACAAAATAAATGTTCACGCCATGCGATAGAGCTTGTTGCACAACAAAATTTAGATTGATGACGAAATTAGCGCGCAGTTGATACGCACCTTCACTCAAGCGAATTTCGGTGTCGCGCACGCTAATCCCATCGGCGTGCGCATGACTAACCAACAGGGTCAGCATGGCCAACACAAGGCATAAAACTTTAAGCAGTTTTATGTAATAAGGCATAGAAAAAGCCATCATGTTGTGCGTTCGGCACGAGCTGCTCGGTTGCGCCTTCGGGCAAGGTGATTGCGATGCGTTGCGCGTTTTGCGTGTTCGCCAAAAACTTTGCAATTACCTCTTGGTTTTCTTGCTTAAATATCGAGCAGGTGGCATAGAGTAATTTGCCATCTGGTTTTAATAGCGGCCACAGGGCTTGCAAAATAGCTAACTGCTGCGCAGCAAAACTCGCCAAATCTTCACGACGACGCAACCATTTAATGTCGGGATGACGACGCACCACACCCGAACCCGAACACGGCACATCCGCCAAAATGCGGTCGAATAATTGTCCGTCCCACCAGTCATTCGGCTGCGCCGCGTCACCTTCTAACAACTGCGCATCCAGTTCCAAGCGTTGTAAATTTTCGACCACGCGCTGCAAGCGTTTGCCGTCTTGATCTACCGCAACTAACTGCACCTCAGCCGTTTCCAAAATATGCGCAGTTTTGCCGCCTGGTGCGGCACACGCATCCAACACGCGCATACCAAATTTCACATCAAGCAGTGGCGCGGCGTGTTGCGCGCCCGCATCTTGCACCGACACCAAGCCCGCAAAAAATTCGGGCACTTTGTCCACATTCACGGGCTGTGCCAAATGCAACGCGGCTGCGCCAATTTGCTCGGCAGCAATGCCTTGATCGGCCAACAACGTGCGATATTTGGCCATGCTGGTTTTGCTCAAATTAACACGCAAGGTCATCGGCGGATGAGTGTTGCCCGCCTGCAAAATTGCCTCACTCACCGCGCCGTATTGGATTTGCAGCTCTTTAATCCACCAAGCGGGATGATTAAATTTTGCCTCAGCCAACTGTTCGGCTTGCTTTAATAACTCGGCTTGTTGCCGCAAAAAATTACGCAAAATCGCATTCACCAAGCCGCCCACCTGCGCCTGCAAAGTTTGCGCCGCACGCACCGCCTGATCGACCACCACATGCTGCTGCGCCTTGCTGTATTGCAACTGATACAGCGTTACCAGCAACAAATAACCCACCCGTTCGTCGGTCAGCGGTTTATGCAACAACAGCTCTAAAATTTCTTTGAGCTGGCCGTAAAAACGCAGCGTGCCGTAACTTAAATCTTGAATCGCGCCGCGTTGCGCCGCCGACCAATCGATTTTGCCATGGATTTCTTTTTCCAACACTTGATTCAAATTGCGCCCATTAACCATCACTTGTTTGATGATTTGTGCGGCGGCGAGTTGGACGTTTTGCATATTATTTGACCGTCAGCATATCGCCGACTTTGATTGCAACAGCTTGTAAAAATTGTGCAGCGGGCTGCGCTTTGCCACCCGCACGTTGCAACACCTCTAAACGCAATGCGCCCGTGCCGCACGCCACCAAGATGCCAGCTTTATCCAGCGACAACACCGTGCCCGCCACGCCTGTGCCAGCTTGCGCGCTGGCTTGCCAGACTTTAATCACGGCAGCGTTAAAACTAAAATTGCATAAGGGAAAAGGATTAAATGCGCGCACGGTACGCGCCAACGTTTGCGCATCCTGCGACCAATCTATAGGCGATTCAGTTTTCAACAACTTTGCCGCATAGGTCGCCTCGACATCGTTCTGCGCAACGGGTGTTAGCTTAGCTAAATCACGCAACGCCGTAACAATGCTGCGCGCACCCAGCTCGGCTAATTGGTCGTGCAAACTACTCGCGGTGGCAGTATCACTAATTGTGCAAACCTCGCGCATCAGCATCGCACCCGTGTCTAAACCCACATCCATTTGCATAATCGTGATGCCCGTTGCCGCATCACCCGCCTGGATGGCACGCTGAATGGGGGCTGCGCCACGCCAGCGCGGCAACAGCGAAGCGTGGATATTCAAGCACCCATAACGCGGCAACGCCAACACCGCTTTAGGCAAAATCAACCCATACGCCGCGACCACCATAACATCGGCTTGCCAGCGCGCTAACTCGGCTTGGATGTCAGCATCTTTTAACGAGGTCGGCTGTAATACGGGAAGGCCGTGTAGCAAAGCTAATTGCTTAACTGGGCTGGCGGTCAACTGCATACCGCGTCCCGCAGGGCGGTCGGGCTGCGTTAATACGGCAACGACTTGATGCTCAGACAAAATCGCCGCCAAAGCATCGGCGGCGAATTGCGGCGTTCCTGCAAAAATTATTTTCACGCAGACTTTCTAAATAAGGAGGAAGAGGCTCATAGTGTTTCGCGTTGCTGCTTTTTCAATTTAGCACGGATGCGCGTTTGTTTTAATTGCGACAAATGTTCAACAAACACGCGTCCTTGCAAATGATCCATTTCATGCTGCAAACACACCGCTAAAAATCCATCCGCCGCAAGGGTAAAACTTTCGCCATGCTCATTTAAGGCTTGCACGGTCACTTTTTCAAAGCGTGTCACCGTTTCGTAAATGCCTGGCACCGACAAACAACCTTCTTCACATTGTTCCTCGCCGCTGCTAGCAATAATTTTTGGGTTAATAAACACGCGCAACTCGTCGTGCAACTCGGAAATATCAGCAATAAATAATTGTTCATGCACATCCACTTGAGTTGCCGCCAATCCCACACCTGGCGCGGCATACATGGTTTCCGCCATGTTTTTTATCAAAGTACGCGTCGCCTCAGTTACTTGAGCAACAGGTCGAGCCACTTTGTGTAAGCGCGCATCGGGGTACTGCAAAATTTTTAATAAGGCCATACAAATTCCAGAATTGCTTGCTAATTTAGATAACTACATGCAGAATTTAATGCAACACACGAGCTGTGTTTTTCCTTTTTGATTTCTGCTGGGGTGTCTTATGCGTAAGATTATATCGCTGATTTGTTTAGTTTTGCCTATATTGGCTCATGCTGATGAAGTGCAACTGCGTTCCGATGCACCTGATCGCCACATCGTTGTTAAAGGTGACACCTTATGGGGCATTTCGGGCTTATTTTATAAAGATCCACTCAAGTGGCCAAACATCTGGAATATCAATAAAGTAAGCATCAAAGATCCACATTGGATTTACCCTGGCGACGTAGTGATACTGGATCGTTCTTCTGGCAGCTTGAGCATTGCTGGAGACGGTAATTCTGGCGAGTCAGGCAATGCAAGCTCGAACAAATACTCGCCGCGCGCGCGCTCCAGTGCCTCGCAGCACGAGGCAATTACCAGCATTTCTTTCAAAGACATTGATCCATTTTTATCCCAACCTTTGGTGTTGAGCGATGATTCGTGGGAGAACACACCAAAAATTATCGCGCTGCAAGAAGGTCGCGTGATTTTGGGTCGTGATGAAAAAGCTTATGCGGCGGGGATTACCGAGGCACAAGGTGAAAAATGGCAAATGGTACGTCCTGGCAAAATGTTCAAAGACCCAGATACCGGTGAGGAATTGGGACGCGAAGCAATTTATTTAGGTCAAGCCGATGCGATTCGTTTTGGTGACGTTACTACCTTAATGGCTCGTAAAGTAAAACAAGAAATCAACAAGGGCGACCGCTTGTATGTGCTCGAAGCTAAAGAGCCTATGAACTATGTGCCGCGCGCGCCTAGCACAGACATCAAAGCAACGGTGATTTCGATTTACAGCGGCGTAACGTTAGCAGGTCAAAATGCCATCATCACCTTGAATAAAGGTGCGCGTGACGGGATTGAAAAAGGACATGTTTTAGCACTGCTAACCAAAGGCAAAGAAGTTCAGCACGATGGCGAAAATTACACTTTGCCAGATGAAGAAACAGGCAAAGCCTTTGTGTTCCGCGTGTTCGACAAAGTATCTTACGCGTTGGTTATGGAAACCCAAGTGCCAGTACAAGTATTAGACCGCGCACAAACACCTTAAATCATGTCCGATGATGCCTCACTCAAGGCTTGGCTTGCACTAGGCTTGATTCGAGGTCTAGGCGGCGAAGGCATTCGTCGCTTACTCACGGAATTTGGCTCAGCAGAGGCGGTTTTTACCGCCTCTTCTCATTCCCTAAAAGCAATTGTTAAGGCTGATATTGCGCAGCAAATTGTCGCAGGGGTGGCGGATGAGTTATTTACGCCGACCTTGACTTGGTTGTCCGACAGCAATAATCATATTGTTACGCTGGCAGATAGCGACTATCCGCAGACCTTGTTAAACATCAGCGATCCGCCATTTTTGCTGTATGCCAAAGGTAATTTGGCATTACTTAATCAAGCCGCGATCGCCGTGGTGGGCAGTCGCTACGCCACACCACAAGGCGCAAACAACGCCGAGGCGTTTGCCAAAGCTCTTAGCGCAGCGGGTTTGTGTGTGATTAGCGGCTTGGCGCACGGCATCGACGCGGCAGCACATCGTGGTGGATTAGCTGAGCGCGCTAGCAGCATTGCGGTCGTCGGTACAGGCTTAGACAAAGTCTATCCTGCCGCCAATCGCGGCTTGGCACATGAATTGGCGCAACACGGCTTATTGCTTTCTGAATTCGCCCTTGCTACGCCACCATTAGCGAGCAACTTTCCGCGTCGCAATCGCATTATCAGCGGCTTGAGTTTAGGCTGTTTGGTAGTCGAAGCCTCGCTGCAAAGCGGCTCGCTGATTACCGCGCGGTTAGCGATGGAGCAGGGCAGGGACGTATTCTCAATTCCTGGTTCTATCCATTCACCGCAAAGCAAAGGCTGCCACGCGCTGATTAAGCAAGGGGCAAAATTAGTCGAATCCGCGCAAGACGTGCTGGAAGAGTTGTCGGGGCGCATACCCAATGCCGCGCCGCGCATGGCTGCAAACGCCAGCGACGACTCGCCACTGTTGCCGCATTTAGGCTATGACGCAACGGATATCGAAACCTTAAGTCAGCGTAGCGGCTTGACGGTCGGTGAGCTATCCGCCATGCTATTAACGCTAGAGCTGGAAGGCATCGTCTGTACGCTTCCTGGTGGCTTATACCAACGTATTCAATAAGGGAATCTCTAAAAATCGAAATCTCGTCGCAATACGGCGTTGCTCATAAAAACTTACTCCTTACATAGTCGGTCTATGCGCGTCGCAATTTTTTATTGCGCCTTCACATGAAACAAGAAGCGTAGCGACTATGTTTCATGGGGAAGCCCCTAGCGGGTTTGTCTTACTTAGATGTTTCAATTTTTAGAGACTCCCAATAACTAACAATAGCCCCAACATGTTTGAAATCCTGATGTATTTATTTGAAAGTTACTTCGACGCGGGAGCGTATCCTGCGGTCGATAAACTGTCGCGCAAACTCGCCGCTGCGGGCTTTGAAGATGAGGAGATTTCCGAGGCGATAACGTGGATTGCCGCCATGCAAGGCAGCAATGCTGCCACGTACGCCAGCGAATTTAGCTATGCGGGACTACGTCATTTTGGCGCGCCCGAACTGGACGCGATTTCTGCCGAAGCGCGCCAATTTTTAATCAGCACCCATCAACACGGCTTAATTTCCAAAGTTGAACTAGAAATGGTCATCGACCGCGCTGTCGCACTGCAACAACGCCAACTCAGCGTTGATAAAATCAAACTGGTTACTTTAATGGTGCTGTGGAATCGCCAACGCGAGCTTGATCCGCTGCTCATCGAAGCCCTCTTAATCCCAATCGCTACCGCATCTATACACTAATGGCCTCTAATCTCCTGATTGTCGAATCTCCCGCCAAAGCTAAAACCCTGAAAAAGTATTTGGGCAAAGATTTTGAAGTGCTCGCCTCGTATGGTCACGTTCGCGACCTCGTACCCAAAAATGGCGCGGTCGATACCGAACACGGCTACACCATGAATTACGAAATCATCGCGCGCAATTCCAAGCACGTCGATGCCATTGCCAAAGCCGCTGCCGAAGCCGACACCATCTATCTCGCACCCGATCCTGACCGCGAAGGAGAGGCGATTGCTTGGCATATTTCCGAGTTGCTCAAAACCAAGCGCGCGCTTAAAGGTAAAAAAATGCAGCGCGTGGTGTTTTATGAAATCACCGAGTCCGCCGTCAAAGAAGCCGTTGCGCACCCCCGCGAAATCGCCATGCCGCTGGTCAATGCGCAGCAAGCGCGCCGCGCTCTCGACTATTTAGTCGGCTTTAATTTGTCGCCGCTACTGTGGCGCAAAATTCGTCCCGGCTTATCGGCGGGACGCGTGCAAAGCCCTGCGCTACGGATGATTGTTGAGCGCGAACTCGAAATCGAAGCGTTCAACTCGCAAGAATACTGGTCGGTGCATCTCGACAGTCAAAAACTCGGCATCGAATTCAGTGCAAAATTGTTCCAATACCAAGGCAAAAAGCTCGAACAACTAACGATTAGTAACCAAGCCGAATACGACGCGATACACGCCAAATTAAGCGACGCAAAGTTACCGCCTAAAGTGGTGCGCATCGAAAAACGCGCCAAACAACGTCACGCCGCCGCGCCGTTTACCACCTCGACGTTGCAACAAGAAGCAGTGCGTAAACTCGGTATGACTTCCGATCGCACCATGCGTACCGCGCAAAATCTCTATGAAGGCGCAGACATTGGTGGGCAAACCGTCGGGCTGATTTCTTATATGCGTACCGATTCGGTATCGTTGGCACAAGAAGCCGTGGCGGAAATTCGTGGTTACATCAGCGAATACTATTCCTCCGAGTATTTGCCCAGCACCCAGCCAGTGTTCAAAAGCAAAACTAAAAACGCCCAAGAGTCGCATGAAGCAATCCGTCCCACGTCCATTTTGCGTACCCCTGAAAGCGTACGCAGTGCCTTGAGCGTTGATCAATTTCGCCTGTACGAAATGATTTGGAAGCGCACCTTAGCCAGCCAAATGACCGCCGCGCGTTACGACACAGTCAGCACCGACATTCGCTTGGGCGGCGACGACACACTGTTCCGCGCAACGGGTCAAACGCTGGTGTTTCCAGGCTTTATTGGTGTGTACATGGAGGACGTGGACGATGCCGAAGAAGAGGACAGCGCGAAGTTGCCGCCGCTTCAAGAAGGCGATGTGCTGCCGATTAACAAACTCTATGGCGAGCAACATTTCACGCAACCGCCACCGCGTTTTTCCGAAGCAAGTTTGGTTAAATCGCTGGAAGAATATGGCATCGGCCGCCCGTCCACTTACGCCACGATTATCTCGACACTGCAAGCGCGCGAGTACGCCATTCTCGACAAAAAACGCTTTATGCCGACCGATGTGGGTCGCGTCGTAACCAAATTTTTAACCGAGCATTTCACTCGTTACGTTGATTTTGACTTCACCGCAAATTTGGAAAATGAGCTGGATGAAGTATCTGAAGGCAAGCGTGATTGGATACCCGTTTTAGACGCATTTTGGCAAGGTTTTTCTGGCCTCATTAAAGAAAAAACTAATATCGAGCGTCCCGTTGAATTGCTCGATGAGGCCTGTCCTGAATGCGGCAAACCGTTGGCGAAAAAGCTCAGTCGTTACGGCAGTTTTATTAGCTGCACCAACTATCCTGAATGCAAATATAAACGCAGCTTGAGCGGCGCAACCGCCGACGATGCCAGCGCACGCGTGGAGCTGGGTGAATATCCCGACACTAAACAAGCCGTGCTGCTGCTGCGCGGCCCGTATGGTCACTATGTGCAATTAGGCGAGGTGGTGGAGGGTGAAAAAACCAAGCCCAAACGCGTGTCGTGGCCGAAAGACATGCCCGTCGAACAAGCCGATTTAGCCAACGCGCTGAAACTATTATCCTTGCCACGCGACCTAGGTTTACACGCCGAAACAGGTAAAAAAGTCATCGTCAATATCGGTCGTTTTGGCCCGTATATCGGCCACGATGGCAAGTTCAAATCCATCCCGCGCACTGACAACATTTTTGACGTGGACTTAGCCCGCGCCAGCGAATTACTCGCCCAAGCCCGCGACAACAACACCGTGCTGCGCAGCTTGGGCGACCACCCTGAAGACAAAGCCAGCGTAGAAATTTGCAGCGGTCGCTACGGCCCATACGCCCGCCACGGCAAAATCAACGCGACCTTGCCAAAAGACATTTCACCCGACGACATCACCTTGGCAGAAGCCCTAGAACTTATCGCCGCCAAAGCCGCCAAGGGCGACACAGGCAAGAAACCCACGCGGAAAGCAGCGGCGAAACCGAAGGCGGCAGCAAAACCCAAAACGGCAACGAAAACCAAAGTAGCCGCTAAGCCTAAAGCGGTAGCTAAAACTAAAGCTGCGCCAAAAGCAAAAACCGTGGCAAAGCCTAAAGTCCCGGTGGAAAAAGTAGTGAAAGCGAAGGCGGTGGTAAAAAAAGTTGCGGTGAAGAAGGTCGCGAGCAAAACCAAAACTGCCGCAAAAAAGTAAGTTAAAATTAAATCGAGTCTGACCCTATTTATACTCACGAAAGGATTTCCGAATGACCATCGCCAAATTGTATTTGCATAAAATTATTCAGGACTCACAGGAGTTCGGTAGCAATGACGATCACATGATTTCTCGTGTGTTCTTCGATCTTGAGATTAACGGTAATAAAACAGAAGGTCTTTACGCCAACATCAAGCAATCTGTTGGAAGTTCATTTGAATCTACTCGACTTGAAGTGTCCAGACCCGCCAATTATAACGGCACATTCAACCATGAGGCTTTCTGCACGATTGTCGATAGGTACTACCGTAGCGTCGTTGGTTCAGTCGTTTCCGGTTTTCGTGCAGACAAAAAAATCCGCATGAGAAACAACACGATTACTTCGCCTCTTGTTGCGGAATTTGAAGTGCAAGTCACAGGTGGTTCGTGGTAAGCAAGCTAGCGTAGGGTGGGCAAGCCTCATCTGCCCACGCGGACAACAAAAATGGTGGGCTGAAGCCCACCCTACCCAAGCGAGAAATAAATAGGGTCAGACTCGAATTCTTTTTACGCAGGACAAACAAAAAGCCATTTCTTTGAATGGCTTTTTAGTTAAGCGGCGAGTTTAAGTTCCACTGTTGCGTTGGCTAGCGTTTCTTCCGACACGCCTGCGGCTCGAAGCCTATCAAGTAATTGAACGATAGCACTGCCTTCTAATTGCT
>JAVHRN010000107.1:0-1431 GCA_036171695.1 Gallionella sp. | reverse complement strand
CCACCGACCCCAGCATTATGAATGCTGTGCTCTAACCAGCTGAGCTATATCACCAAGAAGCGCGGCATTGTCCAGATTTAGCCCATTCTTGTCAATCAGCATCGGTGCTTTTTGTAAAAAAGCCGCGCCGCAAATGCTTAGGCGACCAAAGCGGAACTATGCGTGAGCAACTCACTCGCAGCTTGTCCCGTCATCGCATGGCTAAACAAAAATCCTTGCCCTAATTGGCAGCCTAAGCCTTGCAAACATTCTAATTGCGCCTGCGTTTCGATGCCTTCTGCCACCACGGTTAAATGCAGCGCGCGCGCCAAGCCAACAATAGCGGTTACCACCGCCAAGGCTTGCGGGTCGTGTGGCAATCTCGCGACAAAACTCTGGTCAATTTTGAGTTTATGCGCAGGGAATTGAGTTAAATAGCTTAGCGAGGAATAGCCCGTGCCAAAGTCATCAATCGCGATGTGCATTCCTGCTGCGTCGAGTTGTTTAAGTAGCGCAATGCTTTCAACGGTATTTTTCATCAGCACCGATTCGGTGATTTCCATTTCGATATGACGCGCCGCTAGCCCTGCGCTACGCAGCGTGTCCAGCAACTTATTTGCTAGGCCGCGATCGCGAAATTGGCGTGGCGAAAAATTAACAGCGGTGTAAATGTCAGGATGGCTGAGTTGCCAAATTTTCGTTTGCGCAATCGCCTGATTAAAGACGTGGCTACCAATATCGGCGATCAAGCCAATCTCTTCAGCAAGCGGCACAAACTGCTCAGGTTCAACCACCGTGCCATCCGCTAAAGTCCAACGCACCAAGGCTTCAAAGCCTGCCACCTGTTGGCTGCGCAAGTCCACCACGGGTTGGTACTGCACGGTAATTTGTTGGCGTGCCAAGGCGTGCCGCAAATCGCCTTCCATCTTGACGCGCGCCTCCACATCGGTTGCCAAGCCATCATGAAAATATTGAAAGTTATTCTTGCCCATTTTTTTGGCGAGATACATCGCGCTATCGGCTTGCCGCACCAATTCATCGAACACCACACAATGCTTAGGGCAAGTGGTGATGCCGATGGATGCGCCAATAAACGCTTCGTTTTGATCCAGCATAAAAGGCTGGCGCAAGGTTTCGATGATTTTGGTAGCGATGCGACTGACCTGTTCGAGTTCGCTGAAGTTATGCACGATGACGACGAACTCGTCGCCGCCGATGCGCGCCACAAAATCTTCGTTACGCAATAAGTGGCGAATACGTTCGCCCACATTGAGCAGCAACATATCGCCGGCGTTATGCCCAAAATTATCATTCACATATTTGAAGTTATCTAAATCAATAAACATCAAGGCAAAATTATTGTGTGCGGCAACAAAGCGTTGATACGCGGTTTCGATTTCATGGTTAAACGCATGACGATTAGGCAGGTGCGTTACCACATCGTATTTGGCG
>JAVHRN010000106.1:0-1454 GCA_036171695.1 Gallionella sp. | reverse complement strand
GCGCGCCACTCGCAATACTGAGAACATCATGGAAGACATCAAGCAATACATGAAAGGGGTGGGACAGCAGGCACGTGCCGCTTCTCGCATCGTGGCGCAAGCCGATACCAACGCGAAGAACCACGCGCTGGAGAACATCGCCACCGCCATCCTGCTCAACACCAGCAAACTCCTCACCGAGAACGCAAAGGATGTCGCCGCCGCGAAAGCCATCGGACTCGACGATGCCTCTATCGACCGCCTCACCCTGACTGAGAAGACCATCAAAGGCATGGCCGAAGGGCTGCGCCAGATTGCCTCACTGGCCGATCCTATCGGCGAGATTTCCGACATGAAATATCGCCCATCTGGCATCCAGGTCGGCAAGATGCGCGTACCGCTGGGTGTCATCGGCATCATCTATGAATCGCGTCCAAACGTGACGGCGGATGCAGCTGGGCTGTGCCTGAAGTCGGGCAATGCCGCCATCCTGCGCGGCGGTTCGGAAGCCATACATTCAAACCAAGCCATCGCGGCTTGCGTGCATCAAGGCTTGCGCGAAGCGGGACTTCCGGAGACGGCGGTGCAAGTGCTGAACACCACCGACCGCGCCGCAGTAGGCGAACTCATCACGATGAAAGAGTATGTGGATGTGATCGTGCCGCGCGGCGGCAAGAGCCTCATCGCGCGCATCTCGGCAGAAGCCAAGGTACCCGTCATCAAACATCTGGACGGTATCTGCCACGTGTACATCGACGACGAAGCTGATCTGGTAAAAGCCATCCGCATCGCCGACAACGCCAAGACGCACCGTTACGGCGTGTGCAACGCGATGGAGACGCTACTGGTGAATGCCAAGGTGGCTAGCCAAGTGTTACCTGAGTTGTGCGCCATCTACACAAAGAAGGGCGTGGAGTTGCGTGGCGACGATGCTTCGCAAAGATTGGTTGCCGAGATGAAAGCGGCGACAGAAGAAGATTGGCACACCGAATATCTCGCGCCTATTTTGAGCGTGCGCATCGTTGCGAATTTGGATGAGGCGATAGACCACATCAACACTTACAGCTCGCAACATACGGACAGCATCGTCACCGAGAACTACACCAAGGCGATGCGCTTCTTGCGCGAGGTGGATTCCGCCAGTGTGATGGTGAATGCCTCCACCCGCTTCGCGGATGGTTTCGAATATGGTCTGGGCGCAGAGATCGGCATCTCTACCGACAAGATCCATGCACGCGGGCCGGTGGGATTGGAAGGATTGACCTCGCAAAAATATATTGTTTTAGGGAGCGGACAGGTCAGGGTTTAACGACCGTCATTCCCGCGCATGCGGGAATCCAGTCAATAAAATAATTTCTCCGCAACGCGGAGACAACAAAAAGTATCTTTTAATTAAAACCGCTGGATTCCCGCTTTCGCGGGAATGACAAGGCAAGTAACGTGGAGAAAAATAGCATGAGCCAAACTATCGAAAT
>JAVHRN010000105.1:0-6655 GCA_036171695.1 Gallionella sp. | reverse complement strand
CTGTCCGGTACGCTGGCTTTTAAGGTCGCATTAAAAGATGTCACTAATAAATTTAGCAACCCTGCTGTGGCTGGTGTTGCTTGCGGTGTGCTAGCAATATCAGGCACATTCACCAGGACCACATGCGTCGCCCCCTTGGCGATAATTTGCGTATTCACCAGGGCAGCTAATTCAGTCGCTGCGGTTTGCACTGCTGCAACCGCACTCGCAGGTGTAATTGCACCCGCACCCACCATTCCCGCTTGCGTGAACACATCGTTAGCACCCGCCATTACAGTGACAATTTCACTCCCCGTAAATTTATTACCTGTAGCAGCGAGATGGTTAGCAACTTGGGTAACAACTGGTTCTGTCATCGGCCCTGTTGCTCCAGTATTACCCACACCTGCTACGCTAGTAACGCGCGCACCGCCCTGAGCATAACCATAGCAACCAGTAACAGTCAGACCTGCTGCTGGTGCGCGTGGCAGACCAAACCCGCCCACTGCTGCTGCACAAGGATTAGACAAACCCAATTGTTTCGCGGTTAATTGTGTCCAGTTGGTCGGAACACTTGGTGCAGCGTTAATTGTAAATTGCCCAACGAAATTACTTGGTGTTGAGCCTATGGTTGCCACACGGTACGACCCCACATCACTCAAGCTATCGCCGAACGACACCTGCGAAGTGAATTTTGGCTTGGCGGGTACATCGCTGCCGCCCCCACCACATGCAGACAATACCGCGCTCATTGTTGCAACTACGACCCATTTGACTTGACGCATTTGAATTCTCCCTAAGAAATAAAGCACTGCCAACTATGATGTTGCAACTATTTACTACTGCGACCCAACCAAAAAATCAGCCCGTTCAGCTTACAGGAGGCAAGCTGCGCGGCCGTCGATCTTCACCCACCGCCACATAAGTCAAGGTTGCTTCAGTTACCTTAACGCATTCAGGCTGCGCAGGATTGCGCTGCACAAACACTTCCACCTCCACCGTAATGGAAGTCCTGCCAACTTTAATAATTTGGGTATAAAAACTGACGATGTCACCGACAAATAAAGGCTGCTTAAAGATAAAAGAATTCACCGCCACGGTTACTACGCGACCACGGGCGCGCTGCACCGCAGGAATGCTGCCCGCAATATCCACTTGCCCCATCAACCAGCCGCCGAAAATATCCCCCGTGTAATTCGCGTCAGAGGGCATCGCCGCGACGCGTAGCGTGGGTTCTCGGTTAGGTAAGCTCAGCATATCGGGCATGACTAATGTCCTTGATACATTGCGTCAATTTGTGCGGAAAATTTTTCCACCACTTTGGCGCGTTTAATTTTTAAGGTGGGGGTGAGCAAGCCGTTGTCGATGCTCCAGGCTTCTTCGATTAAGAACACGCGATTTACTTTTGCATAGCCTGGAAACTCGCGCAAATTAAGCGCAATGCGTTTCAAGATTTTGCCGTTTACGCGACTATCGGTGAGGGCTTCGGGCATGTCGGGACGCACGCCTGTCTCATTAGCAAACTGCAACCAAGCGTCGTGATTAAGCACTGCCAGCGCAACTAAAAAGGGGCGACCTTCGCCATACACCATCACTTGATCAAACAGCGAGTCGTGCAAAATCGCCAGCTCCATATCATTCGGCGGGACTTTTTCACCATTCGACATGACAATAATTTCTTTGATTCGCCCCGTTATATAAACATGCCCTGTGTCGCTGATGCGTGCGGTGTCACCTGTGTTCAGCCAGCCATCTGCATCTATCATGGCGTGCGTCGCTTCTTCATTGCGCCAATAGCCCATCATCACATTCGGTCCTTTAACCAGCAGCGCGTTGTTTTCGCCCAAGCGAATTTGCACATTGGTAATGGGCTGCCCCGCGCTATCGGGATAGTTATTTTCGAGCTTGTTACCCGTGATAATCGGACTGGTTTCGGTGAGTCCATAGCCTTGCACCACAGCCAATCCTAAGCCGACAAACACGCGTGAAATCTCAGGTGCGAGTGCTGCCCCCCCGCTAATCGCCACGCGCAACTGTCCACCTAATTTATCCAGAATTTTTTGCGCCACGAGCTTTTGCAAAATCGGCCACAACAAAAAACTCGGCTGCCAACTACCGCGTCCTTGCGCCCGTTCAAAACGCGCCCAACCAGTATCCACGGCGAACTTAAACAACGCGCGTTTGAGCGGCGAGCCTTCCGCCAATTTAGTGCGTATCGCCGCATAGATGCGTTCATAAATGCGTGGCACAGACACCATGATGGTTGGCTTAATGGTCAGCAAATCTTCTGACAACTGCGGAATCGAGCGCGCATACGCCACCGTCGCGCCGGTCATCACCGCCAAGTAGTAGCCGCAAGTGCGCTCGAAAGTATGCGACAGCGGTAAAAACGACAGATACACATCCTCGCCATACACCACAAAAGTATCCAACGCGGCGCGCGCATTGCTCAGCATATTGGCGTGACTAAGCATCACGCCTTTAGGTTTGCCCGTCGTCCCTGAGGTGTAAATAATGCTCGCCAAGGCTTGCATGTCGGGCGCGTGATCGGCTTGCAACGAACCCCGTAATGGCAAAAATTCTGCCGCCGACAACAAGCGCGGATTATTGCCTTGCGGCACTTTTTGCAGCGAGACAAAACGCTGCACGCCTTGCAACTGTTCACGCACCGTTTGCAACGCTTGCCATTGTTCAGGGGTTTCAAACACCACCACTTTGGCATCCGCATTGCCGATGATGTAAGCCAAGTTATCGGGCCTATCCACGGTGTACAACGGCACGACGACCAACCCTAGCGACATCGCTGCTTGATCAACAATTACCCAGCTCGGACAGTTACGCAACATGATGGCAACACGGTCGCCGCGTGTTAACTGCAAGCCAGTCAAAGCCGCTTGCCAACGCGCCACTTCCTCACTCACTTCAAGCCAAGTCAGCTCAGCCCAGACGTTATTTTCAAAATGCCGATACGCCACTTTTTGCGGCGTACGTTTAACGCGTTCAACAAATAAACCATACAGGGTTTGCACTTGTTGCGGCTCAATCACATCGTGCAGTTTCATTATTTTTCTCCCTATTCTAAAAACAAATCGTTATACAAAGGCACGTCTGGCGACACCGCATACTGCGCAAAATCGGTCACACCTGCGGCGCGTAATACCGCCTCATCAATGAAAAATTGTCCTGTTGAAAAACACTGTTGCGTGAAAATTTGATATGCCGCATCCGCCATGATGCTGGGATAACGAGCCGCTTTGAGCAACGCGGCAGGAAAATTAAATTCAATCGCAGCCGTGGCAATAATGGTGCGCGGCCACAAACAATTGATGGCAATTTTATCGGCAGCAAACTCTTGCGCCATACCCAAACTACACATGCTCATACCATATTTAGACAGGGTGTAAGCGACATGCGGCGCGAACCATTTTGGATCGAGATTAAGCGGCGGCGAGAGCGTCAAAATGTGCGCATGAGAGGATTTTTTTAGATGCGGAAGACAGGCTTGTGAGAGTAAAAACGTGCCGCGCATATTCACTTCCCACATCAAATCTAAACGCGCTGCTTTAGTGTGCAAGGTGTCCGTCAAACTAATCGCGCTGGCGTTATTGAGCAAAATATCAATCCCACCAAAATGCGCGGCGGCTTGCTCCACCGCCGCGTGAATCGCCACCTCATCACGCACATCCAACTGTATTGCCAAGGCTTGCCCGCCCAACGCTTCCACCTCCGCTGCCACGCTGTGTAAGGTGCCGGGCAGCTTGGCATGGGGTGTAGCGGTTTTGCCTGTGATGACAATTTTTGCGCCATCCCGTGCGCACCGCAGCGCAATTTCGCGTCCGATGCCACGCGTCGCACCCGAAATAAAAATCACTTTGTCGCGCAGCGTCGTCATTATTTTTTCACGCGTAATTCTTCAGGCGCGAAGTCATCGACCATGATGACCTTACGACGCAAGGCATAGTCGCGTTCCAGTTGCAAGGCTTGCTCTGCGCTGATAATGCCCGCCTCACGCGCCTCAGTAATGCCAGCCAACTCACCCAGCGACTTGATTGTTTTTGCTTTACGCGCTTGCTCAATCAAGGCTTGCACTGGCTCACATGCCAGCGTGCTTAACAACGCCGCTTCTAACGCACATACAGCATCTTGTTCATCCGTACCACCCAAGTACATACCAGCGGTTAAACGATCGCGTGCGGCACTAGGCTGCATCAGCAAGCTCGCCACTTGGTGACCTAAGGCATCAGATGGCGGGGCAAGGCGTTGTCCGATAGGGAAAATCAAGGTACGCAATACAAAGCGCGCAATCACATTGGGGAAGTTTTGCATCACACCCGCAAAGGCTTGCTCAATTTTGTACAGTGCGTCTTGCATAGACCAATGCAACAGAGGTAAATCTTCTGCTGGTCGCCCCTCGTCTGCAAAGCGTTTTAAGGTCGCAGAACATAAATACATCAAGCTCAACACATCGCCTAAACGCGCCGAAATTTTTTCGCGACGTTTTAACGAGCCGCCCAACACCGCCATGGCAATATCAGAGGACAACGCGAAGGCGGCTGAATAACGCGTCAGTTGTTGGTAATAGCGTTTCACTTCAGGCGCGGCATCTATCGGCATCCCGTAGCCTTGCGAAATACCAAAGACAAAACTGCGCGCCGCATTGCTCAACGCAAAACTAATATGCGCGAACACCGCTTCATCAAAATTTTTCAAAGCACGTTGACGATTTTCATCGGTGGTCGCGGCGATTTCTTTGAGCACATAAGGATGAGAGCGAATCGCACCTTGACCGAAAATCATCAGCGTACGCGTCAAAATGTTTGCACCTTCAACGGTAATCCCGATTGGCGTTTGTTGATAAAAACGCGCGAGATAATTATCGGGCCCCATGCAAATTCCTTTGCCGCCATGCACATCCATCGCATCGTTAATCACGATGCGCCCACGTTCCGTAGCGTGATATTTAATGATGGCGGAAATCACCGAAGGCTTCTCGTGCGAGTCGATTGCCAGTGCAGTAAATTGCCGCGCCGCATCAACCATATAAGTGTGTGCGCCGATGCGTGCCAAGGCTTCTTCCACGCCTTCAAATTTCCCCACGGGCACTTTGAATTGCTTGCGCACCCGACCATACGCACCGCTGGTACGCGCCGCTAATTTCATCGCGCCGATGCTGCTAGCAGGCAAGGAAATCGAGCGTCCCGCCGCTAAACATTCCATCAACATACGCCAGCCTTGACCAATGCGATTCGTCCCGCCAATCAGATATTCCATCGGAATAAACACCGCATCGCCTTGCGTTGGACCATTCAAAAATGCCGAGTTGAGCGGGAAGTGACGACGACCAATTTTCACCCCAGCGGTATTGGTCGGAATCAACGCCAAGGTGATGCCACGGCTCACCTCGCCACCCAATAAATTTTCAGGGTCATAGAGCTTAAACGCCAAGCCCAACAAGGTTGCAGCGGGAGCTAAGGTGATATAGCGTTTCTCCCAAGTGATGCGGATGCCGAGTACATTTTTTTGTCCATTAAAGTCGCCATAGCCGACGATACCGACATCAGGAATCGCGCCCGCATCCGATCCTGCAAAAGGACCTGTCAACGCGAAACAAGGCACTTCCAAACCTTTAGCTAAACGAGGTAGGTAGGTATTTTTTTGCTCATCCGAACCGTAGTGCAACAGCAATTCCGCAGGCCCTAAGGAGTTTGGCACCATCACGGTTACCGCTGCGGTGCCGCTACGCGAAGCAATTTTGCTGACCACCGCAGAATGCGCTTGCGCAGAAAATTCTAAGCCACCGTAAGCCTTAGGAATAATCATGCCGAACAAGCCTTTGTCCTTGATGAACTGCCACACCGCAGGCGGCAAATCGGCGCGATTGTGAGTGATGTCCCAGTCATCCAACAGCGCGCACAGTTGCTCAACTTCGTTGTCGAGAAAGGCTTGCTCAGTGTCGCTCAAGCCGCATTTAGGATAGCTGTGTAATTGATGCCAATTAGGATTACCGCTGAATAATTCGCCGTCCCACCAAACTGTCCCAGCATCAATTGCTTCTTGTTCGGTCGCAGAAATTTGCGGTAAAACTTTGCGGAAAATTTTCAAAATCGCACTGCTGATTACCGCGCGGCGTAAAAAAGGAATACCGAAAAAAACCACGAATAAAAATAGCGCGATATAAACAATTTGCAAGGTCGTTTCGGAGAGACTGGTTTGAATGGCAACGATAGGCACAGTGACCATCATCGCTAATAACCAAGTGGAGATTGAGGCACGTACAAACGCTAATAAAACGAATACCAACCCTAATGCAACTATCGTAATCATGCCCGCTCCCAATTATTTTTGACGACGAACTGTAACGCGATAAAGTTAAGCACACAATCAAAATTCCAAAAAAAAATAAAGCTCGCGCTTGTTATCGCTGCGTAACATCAAGTGAGCGAAAAAATGCTGCGAGTGGTATCGCATAGATGACGCGATGCTAAAAAATTACGAGCTAAAAATAGCGCGGCAAAAACACTAGACGAAAAATAGCGCAGCAAAAACACTAGACGAAAAATAGCGCAGCAAAAACACTAGACGAAAAAAAACATACTGATTGCTCAGTATGTTTTTTAGTATTGGCGTCCCCAACGAGATTCGAACTCGTGTTACCGCCGTGAAAGGGCGATGTCCT
>JAVHRN010000104.1:4342-6716 GCA_036171695.1 Gallionella sp. | reverse complement strand
GGGTGATCTGAATGGTGACGGCAAGACTGACATTCTGTGGCGCGATGCGGGCGGTCAGTATGCGGTGTGGTTTATGAACGGTGGTGTATTCACAAGCAGTGGCTATATCGCGATTGCGCCGCCAATAGTATGGACATCTGCCAAGCTGGTCGATTTCAACGGCGACGGCAAGGACGACATCATGTGGCGTGATACCACGGGCTTGACTGCTGTCTGGCTGATGAACGGTGTGACCATTTCGGGTTCAGCAGTGCTGGGTACGGTGCCAACGACCTTTACCGCAGTTGATAAATAACAGTTTGGAGTTGTGATTCGAGGGGGGCCAGGTGCCCCCTCTTTTTATTTGTCAGGAATACAACAGGAAACAATTTTGGCAAAAAAACGCAGGATAAAAAATGTACCGGGCAAGCTACCTGACAGTCCGCCGGTGCGCGCAAACAGATTCCTCTGGCTGATCGCCGCAGCATGGGTTTTGCCGTTTCTGAGTCCCTATCATGCATTGCCGCTGCCCGATTTCTATACCGAATGGCTGGCACTGGCATTGGGTATGGGCGGCATGTTATGTCTGGCGCAGGCCGGAGCGTGGCGTGACGGCTTATGGATGCCGCGCATCGTGCTGGCACCAGTGTTGCTGGGGTTGGTGTTGTTGGTCCAGTTGTTGCTGGGTCTATGCGCCTACACGGAAACGGTACTGCAAGCCGGGCTTTATCTGGTTTGGGTGGCGGGCCTGATCTGGACGGGTTCTATGCTCAAAAAGCAAATCGGGCTGGACGTGGTTGCACGAGGTTTGTCCTGGGCGCTCCTGCTGGGAGGTCTCGTCAGTGCCGTAATCGGGGTGCTGCAATACCTGCACTGGCAGGACTTTTTCGGCACGCTGATAGCGCCCTTTGCGGGCGGGTCAGTCTACGGCAATCTGGCTCAGGCCAATCATTACGCGAACTATCTGAGCATCACTGTAGTCGGGCTGGGGTACTTGTTTACAACCCGACGCATTTCTGGCCGTTGGGCGATGGCGAGTGGGGCAGTGCTGCTGCTTGCGATGACCCTGTCCGGTTCGCGCAGCACGTGGGTTTACATGCTGATGTTTGTGGCGGTTTGGCGCAGTACTGAGCCGCAGGGCAAGCTGTTGTGCAGGGCAACGCTGATCGCCTTGCCGGTTTTTGCAGCCATACAGATCGCAATGCTGTACCTGCCGGATTTGCTGATGTTGCAATCAGGCGAGACAACCGGGGCACGGCTCGCTGAGATAGGTTCAGCAGCAGCACCTCGATGGTTCTTGTGGCAACAAGCATGGCAAATGTTTCTTTCGGCACCTTTATCGGGGGTGGGTTGGGGTGAATTTACATGGCAGTTTTTCGAACATTTTTCGGATATACCCTATCGTGGGGTTATCACCATAGATCCCAACGCGCACAATTTCGTGCTGCATCTGTTGGCGACCACAGGGTTGCCTGGGATGCTGGCGATACTGGTGCCGCTTGTGCTATGGGTGTGGCGGGCTAAAAATCTGCCTGTCTCTCCTGAAAAATGGTGGCTCATCTGCATATTGGCAGTTCAGTTTATACACGGTCTGCTCGAATACAATTTATGGTATGCGCAGTTTCTTGGTGTCGCAGCACTGTTGTTGGGGCTGGGTGAGACGGCAGAGTTTCGCTTTTCTGCAATCGGGAAAAAATGGCTGGCCTGGCTGTGGGGAACTGCGTTGCTGCTGGGAAGCGCGCAATTGCTAGCTGTGATGCAGGACTATCGTACTCTCGAAGGTTGGGTATACAGCGGAAACTATTTTGACCCGCATGATCCGGCGGACAGCAGTCGCAAGATGCAGTCAGCGTTGCTGGATTTGCAGGGGCATTCGTTGTTCAGGCCCTTTGTTGAATTGACTCATCCTGAGCTGCTGATTCCCGTTTCTGCCTCGCCTGCTGAGAAACTCGTGCTGGATAATCGCGCGGTACGTTTTGCGCCGAATAGCGAGCTGGTGTATCGTCATGCCATGTTGCTGGCATCCAACGGTGAGCAGGATGCGGCGAGATTACAGTTGGCACGTGCCATTGCGGTCTACCCGGCCGATCTGGCAGTTTTTACACAACGTATTTCGGTACTGGCTGCCAGACAGCCAGTATTGTTTGGGTCGATCTTGCAGGTCGCCCAGGAAAACCAGGAAAGATTGAATGCAGGCATACCCATCCAAACCAAATGAAGAGCCGAAAATGATGCGTTCCAGGTCAGTTGTCCTTGCGGTATGTTCAGCAGTTTTTCTGCTTTCTGCCTGCGCCACGCGCGCGCCTGAGTTCAGCGAGGGCAAACGATTGTTAAAGGACGGCAGGTTGAACGAAGGCCTGGAGGTGCTGGAGAAGCTGGCGGACAAGGAACCCAA
>JAVHRN010000104.1:0-4242 GCA_036171695.1 Gallionella sp. | reverse complement strand
AAACGTGACTACCAGGACTTGGTGCTCAAGAGCTTTTATCTGGAAAACGCCGATGCCAAGCAGATTGCTGCCATGATTAAAACCATGGTGAAGACCAAGGATGTGTTCGTGGATGAAAAACTGAATCTGGTCATCATGCGCGACACGCCTGACGCTGTGCGTTTTGCAGAGCAACTGGTATCCATGCAGGATAAGCCTGAGCCTGAAGTGATGCTGGAGGTCGAGGTGCTGGAAGTCAGCACCAGCCGTCTGCTCAATCTCGGGATCAATTACCCGACGCAGGTAAGCTATGGAGCGGGGGCGGTAGCGGGGGGGGCGGCAGCGCCTGCCACGATCAGCCTCGCGGATTTGAGGAACGTGGCCACCCCTAATCTGGTTCAATTTGCCAACCCGGTTCTGGTTGCAAATCTGCAGCAACAGGACGGCGATACCAATCTGCTTGCCAACCCTCGTGTGCGTGTAAAGAATCACGAGAAAGCCAAGATACTGATTGGTGACCGCGTACCTGTGATTACAACCACTTCAGGGGCAACAGGCGGATTTGTTTCCCAGTCGGTCAATTATCTGGATGTCGGCCTGAAACTCGACGTCGAACCCACTATCTATCTGGATAGCGATGTGGGGATTAAGGTTGGTCTTGAGGTGAGCAGTATCGTCAAACAGGTAACGAGCGGCACGGGCAGCGGAGCCACGCTCACTTATCAGATCGGCACACGCAGTGCCAATACCGTGCTCCGACTGCATGATGGTGAGACGCAGGTGCTGGCGGGACTGATCAACAACGAAGAGCGCAATAGTGCCAATAAAGTGCCGGGATTGGGCGACATTCCACTCATCGGAAAATTATTCTCCAGTAACAATAACACCAAAAACAAGACTGAAATCGTTTTGCTGATCACGCCGCATGTGGTGCGCAACATCGCACGACCCGATGCCGACAAGACCGAATTTAAATCGGGCACCGAGGCGGCGGTGGGGCGAGTGATGGTGGAGAGCAAAGCAGCACCTGAGCATGGCCGGGTGCAGGCGCCTGCCGATGTTACAGTTGCGCCGCCTGTAGCGCCTGTGCCATCGCTGGCCCAGCCGCTGACCCCCGTAGCGACACAGCCTATCGCGCCCGTGGTGACGGTGCCGGTGACTCCGGTAGCTGCGCCGCAAGTCCCCTGATGAAAATTCGCAAGGCTGGCGGGCAGCAGGGTTTTACGCTGATCGAGGTGCTGGTCACCTTGGCAATCGTGGCGCTGCTCGCCACAATGGTGACGCCGCTTGCCGAACTGACCGTCAGGCGTGGTCATGAGCAGGACTTGCGGCGTGAATTGCGCGAAATCCGCACGGCGATTGATGCCTATAAGCAGGCTGTTGACGAAGGGCGCATCAACAAGATTATTGGCACCTCCGGTTATCCGAAATCGCTGGAAGTGCTGGTGGAAGGCGTGGAAGACGTGAAGAGCCCGACCAAGGCAAAGATCTATTTCTTGCGCCGCATCCCGCGCGATCCGTTCGCCAGTGATGCCAGCCTTGCTGCGGCAAAGACCTGGGGGAAGCGCAGCTATGCCAGCCCACCGGATGACCCAAAGGAAGGGGATGATGTGTACGATGTGTATTCGTTGCAAGAGGGGGCGGGTATCAATGGCGTCCCGTATAGGGAATGGTGATGAAGCGTAAAGCCGGATTTACCCTTATCGAATTGTTGGTCGTCATGGCGATCATCGCCTTGCTGCTGTCACTGGCGGTGCCGAGATATTTCGGCAGCGTGGACCGTTCAAAGGAAGTCATATTGAAGGAAGACCTCTATCTGATGCGTGACGCTGTGCAGAAATATTACGGGGATAAGGGCGAATACCCGGTCGATCTGGCCGATCTGGTGTCCAAAAAGTACCTGCGCAAGATACCGGTAGACCCGATCTCGGAAAGCGATAAAACCTGGAAAGTCACGCCACCCGAGGCGGGCGTCAAAGGTAACGTCTACGACATACACAGCGGTGCACCGGGCAGGGCGCAGGATGGCACGTCTTATTCGGAATGGTAGGCGTTCTCGCAATTACATTTTCCACCACAAGGTTAAAACCACCGGCTTTAGCCGGTTAGCTTTAGCTGTGATAATGAGCTTTCTGAACTGAGGCGGGCATGGATTACAGGTATGGAGGCATGTAGCCCGGAAGCAGCGCAGCGGAATCCGGGATTTTTATGTGCCGAGTTTCCCGGATTCCATTGCATTGCATCCGGGCTACGCTGGCTTATGCGGCGGTCATGCGCACTTGGCGATGGCTGCTGTAGTTCCCTAACTATGTGCTGATTTATTCGGGTTGGTCGTTTCTGAAAAAGAGAAAACCTTTTTTAATCAATACACTGGATTCCGGCCTTCGCCGGAATGACGAATAAATCAGCGTTTCCCTAACTTTCAAGGGGGAGAGCTAGGGTGGATTATGTGGCGGTCGAGATGGTGATGCGTTGTAGTTGGCTCTGTCGTAGTTATGTGTTGAAAGTGTTTCTTTTAATAAAAAATAATTATTAAACAATGAATTAAAATTATAATTTTGTTGAAAATTGCCATTTCAACAGCTAATTGCGACAGAGCCTTGTAGTTCCCTCCCTTTCAAGGGGAGGGTTAGGGAGGGGATGGGTTTGAGTGGTGGGGCAGATGCGCGCAATGTACCCCACCCCCTTCCCAAAGCCCCTCGCTACGCTCTCCCCCATGAAGTTGACGGGGAAGCATCAGCCACCTTGGGTTGCTCATGGTTTTATCGGCCACTTTGAGGGGCTCACCTAATAAGCCCACGGCTATTCAGGGGGTAATCTAATTTGAGTCCTGCCTGTTTCTGCAGGCTTGCAGGGGGATGGTCAGGATGGGGCGGTGGTTGGGTGTTCAGTAAACAGGATTTTTTTGAATTGGGTAAATTCGGCAATTGTCGTCAGGCACAAGCTGGCTTTACCTATCTGCTTGTGCTGTTTGTCGTCGCCCTGCTGGGCGCCACGCTGGCACTGACTGGAACCGTCTGGCATACCGAAGTCAGGCGTGAAAAGGAAGCCGAATTGCTGTTTGTCGGTGGCGAGTATCGACGCGCAATCAGGCAGTATTCTCAGGCGGGCGGTCAGTATCCCGCCAGACTCGAAGATATGGTCAAGGACCCGCGTCAGCCAACTACCGTGCGTTATCTGCGCAAACTCTATCCTGATCCTATAACCGGCAAGCAGGACTGGGGCCTGGTGCGAGGGCCGAACAACAGCATCATCGGGATATTCAGTATTTCCAAAGAAGCACCCATTAAAACCGCCGGTTTCAAACTTGACGACAAGGATTTTGAAGGCAAGACCAAGTATTTCGAATGGCAGTTCATGGGTACGCCGTTAGTTCCCGGACGGTAGGCATTCGAAGTCATACCAAGTCGGGCAGGCGGTACAGCCACAACGTTTGAAAAGGGGATGAGGCTTCTTTTTTAGTGCTTACCCTGTAAAGTGATATTCGTGAAAAGCAAAATAATCTGTTTTTCGGTATCCGTCAGGTGTGGCCTATAACGAAAATTTAAAATGTTAACGCGCGCGCCCAAAGGCGTAGGCCCAGTATTTTCATCGCTGACAAATCCTTCCCGCAAGCTTGTCTGTCATTAGCGCAAATCGTAATTCAGTTTCAGGGAAAGTGTTCTGGGTGCGCCGGGGTAGATGACCGCAGGACGATTTTCAACCCCGCTGGAGTAGTAGCGCACGTTTGCCGCATTCTCCAGTGCCAGCGTGGCAGACCATAATTTTTCCTTATAGCTCGCTCCCAAATCCAGGCGTGTATAAGCGGGAATGCGCGTGGTGTTGGCGAAGTCGGCGTAGCGTTCGCCCTGATGTACGAGGCCGCCGGAAACGCTCCAGCGCCCGCTGCCGTCAAATGCCAGGTTGTGACTGAGCCAGGCTGATGCGCCGAAGCGGGGCGCATAGGGCAGACGATTGCCCGGTGCATACAGGTTGTCTCGCGTGATACTGGCGTCCAGCCATGTCCCCTGTGCGGTCAAGTGCCAGTCATGTGCAAATTTCCCTTGCCACTCAAGTTCCAGACCTCTGGATCGTTGCGTACCCATCTGAATAGAAAATCCCGGCTGATTCAGGTCGGGCGTCAATAGATTGCCGAGTTCGATGTCAAACAGTGCGGCGGAAGCCAGCCAGTCAGCGCCGTCAGGTTGCATCTTTACTCCGGCTTCGACTTGTTTGCCTGTCATCGGTGCAAAGGGGCTGCCAGTAAATGACCGTCGCTGTGGC